>NZ_JBTOLC010000005.1:0-235304 GCF_054551825.1 Streptomyces sp. L500 | reverse complement strand
TCTGCTTGGTGCGGGCCCAGCTGAGGCCGAGGTGGACGAGGGACTCCCCATCACCGATCGTAGCCGGGTTGTCGACCTGTGGGTGCTTGGCGGACGCCATGTCAAGGCCGCGGCCGAGGCCGCGCTCATGGGTAGCGACGAGGATGTCCGCAAGTTCCTCACCGAGGGCAAGGATGCTGCTGAGCGCAGCGACGACCTCATCGATGCGACGCGGATCGCTGCGGCCGGTGGGGCGAAGGTCCGTCAGGCGGCGTATAGCGCCCTGACTGGCTCCACCGAGGACCTGCACAACTTCCTGAAGGACGGTTGGCGGGAGCCGCATGAGACCGACCTGAAGATCACGGCCACGCGTATCGTCAGCGCCGGTGGCCCTGCAGTCAGGCGAGCAGGAACGGCAGCGCTTCAAGGGTCCGTAGAGGACATCCGTAAGTTCGTCGACGAGGGCCAGTACGAGGCGCGCGACTCCGATGACAAGATCCGGGTCACCCGGATCCTGGACGCCGGCGGCCCGGCGACGAAGGAGGCTGCCGAGGTCGCGCTGAGGGGCTCCATCGAGGACATCCGGGAGTTCCTGAACGTAGGCCAGTACATCGCCCGTTCCCGTGACCAGGAGCGAGCCACTGTCTCCCAGTTGGCCCAGCAGGCGAAGGAAGCCGGTGAAGTCGCCAAGCGACAGACCGAAGAGGCCAAGGCGGCTTCGGAACGCGCGGTGAGGGCAGCAGAGCTGGCCAAGGAGGCTGCGAAGCGGGCCGCGTCCGGGACCAAGGCAGCGGGCAAGGACGCAGGACGGGCTGCCGATGCCGCAGGCCGTGCGGCGGACGCCGCGGCAGGCGCCGCTCAGGCGGCACAGGAGGCCATTGGGGCTGCACAGGCCGCCAACTACGCGGCGAGGATGGCCGCGAACGCCGCGGCCCAGGCCTCGGCTGCGGCCGCAGCTGCTGCCGAGGCAGGGGCGCGAGCACGTGATGCCGCTGCGGGCGCTGCTATGGACGCCAGTCTTGCGGACGAGGCGAAACAGGCGGCCGAAGTTGCACACAACGCTGCCAAGGCCGCTGTCACGTCGGCAGAGGCTGCCTCACAGGCCAAGGCCGCTGCCATAGCTGTTGATACCGCCGTAAGCGCGGCTATCAACGCTGCCGAGAACGCTGAAGCAGCAGCCGCTTCGGCGGACGAGGCCGGCGGGTACGCGGGTGAGGCGGCTGAACAGGCCGCACTGGCCCGTGAATGGGCGGGTACGGCTCGCAGCCAGGCGCGGGAGGCTGCTCGCGCGGCCAAGCGAGCTCAGTATCTGGCCAGGGTCGCGGCGGACGCGGCGGGCGAGGCAGAGCGGGCTGCTCGCTCCGCCGCTGTGCACGCTGAGAACGCGGCGAAGGCGGCTGAAGAAGCTGCCAAGCACGCGGGCGAAGCGGCCAAGGCTGCTGAGCAGTCCAAGAATCATGCGAAGGCGGCCCAGGAGGCAGCCGACCACGCGAACTCCGCCGTGGCCACCGCACGCAAGGTGCAGGACGTTGCCCGACAGGTGGAGGAAGAGGAACTCGAGACCAGGAAGAACACCAGGATCGCGCAGGCCAAGGCACTTTCGCAGGCGAAGGAGAAGGCCAGGGCCGAAGCGGCTCGTGCGGAGAAGAAGCGCAAGGATCTCGACGACGAGGCGGCCCGCCTGGCCGCCGATGCAGCCAAACCGGGCGTCGACGCCAAGGACATGGCCGCCAATGGCCGCAAGGTGGCCGTCTGGGCGATGAGGACTCGCGGTCCTTGGAGCCAGGCGGCAGCCAAGACCGCGCTCGCCGGCAGCGACGACAACATCCGCGAATACGTACGGACCGGCCTTCAGCAGGCGGTGCAGGAGGATGACCGTGCGGAGGTTCAGCGCCTCGCCCTGGAAAGCAGCCTCGACAATGTCCGCAAGGCGGCCAAGGAAGCGCTCAAGGGCGATGCGAAGCAGATCAGCGAGTTCCTGAACAACGGCCAGCACGAGGCGGCCCGCACCGACTACCAGATCCGCGTTACCCAGATCGCGGACGCCGGCGGCCGCAAGGTCAAGGACGAGGCACGTGAAGTGCTCCTGAGCGGCTCGGTCGACAAGCTGCGGGAGTTCATCAGCGAAGGCCAGTACGCCGCCCGGGAAATCGACGAGCGCATCCGTGCCACCCAGCTCACAGACAGCGGAGGCCCCGAGACCAAGGCTGCAGCCGAGGTCGCCCTTCACGCACCACGCGAGTATCTGCATGCGTTCATCCAGATGGGGCAGTACGCCACGGCTCGCCAGGACCACCTCGCCGCGACACACGTCGCCTCGGTCAAACAGCTCATCGCCGAGGCATCGGTAGCCGCTGCGACCGCGCAGAAGAACGCCGCGGAAGCAGCCGTCGCCGCACTGAGGGGTGTCGAAGCAGCCACCGAAGCGAAGAAGTACGCCGACCAGGCGGCGGTGTCGGCAGGCAAGGCCCAAGAATATTCCAATCAGGCCGACGAATACTCGAAGCAAGCTCAGGCGTCAGCGACGGAAGCAGCCCGGTCGGCCCAGACAGCCACCGAGGCAGCCGCTGCTGCGGAAAACGACGCCGCAGCCGCAGAAGACTACGCGGACCAGGCTCAGACATCGGCTGATTGGGCCAGTTCCTTCGCCGACGACGCCTATTCTTCGGCTGGTATAGCAGCCGAATACGCACGACAGGCCGGCGAAGATGCCGATGCTGCCAAGATTTACACAGCAAAGGTCCAAGCACGCGTTCTCGAACTGCAGGCGATCGAATATGAAGAGGCACTCGCTCAGAAGAACGCCGAGGATCAAGCGCGAGAAGAGGCCAATGCGGCAGCGAAGCGCAAGCGTGAAGAGGTTGAAGCCCAGGCCCGTGCCAACAGAGTGCGCCCATTGCAGCCCGACGGATGGCGCTGGGATGATCCGGACACATGGAGAAAGGAAGACAAGTTCCTCTGGGACTTGCTAGACGGGCCTGCCGTCGTCGAGTGCAAGGAGAATTTTGGCTTTAACGGTACCTGCGGATGGGCAGTACTGGCGGTCGGTCCGGTAGGTAAGGGGAAGAAGCTCGCCAAGCTGGCAGAGAAGGCCGGGGGAGGCGTCGAATGGGTCGCCAGGAAGACGCGATTCTTTCGGAAGGGATGCAAGTGTTTCCTGCCGGGCACCAAAGTGCTCATGGGGGATGGATCAAGTAGGAACATCGAAGATATCCGAACAGATGACCAGGTCCTCGCAACCAACCCACTTACGGGGGAAACATCATCTCGCAGGGTCACTCAGCTGATCGCCACTGAAGAAGACAAGCACTTCAACGAGCTGACGATTGAGACCCCCAACGGGCCGAGGAAGCTTACTGCCACTCACGAGCACCCGTTCTGGAGCCCATCGGAACGTAAGTGGCTCGAAGCGAGGGACCTAAGGCCCGGCAACAGCCTCTTGAGCAGTGATCAAACCGCGCTCCGGGTTCAATCCAATCACCCCTATGATCAGCACGCGCGTACCTACAACCTTTCCGTCGAAGGTCTCCACACGTACTATGTGCTTGCGGGATTAACGCCAGTGCTCGTTCATAATTCTGGTGGGGGTTGCGCTGTCAAGCTGACGCGGGGAGAAAAGGTTGCTGCGGCGCGTGGCGTAGATGACCTTTCGCCTGAGCTGCGGAAGAGTTTAACCAAGTTTATGAAGGGGAGCCCCGGCGCAGCTGAGATCCCCGAGATAGTCCGTCTCCCTGGAGGCGGCGCCGAGTTCAGCTACAAGGTCCCGGGGATAGTTCCGAAGTCTTTCGCGATCTACCGGAAGCGAGTTAACTCCGAGGGTGTTACGGAGATGACCATCAAGACGACGTTCCTTCCGGATGGGAACATTGCTCACGTCAAGTTCAAGTAAGGATTCCGTCAGGTATGGACTCAGAGGCATGTGCGGCGCTTACCAGCCTGATCCGATGGAGCGCCTCCTTGGACGGCTTGATTGAAGACGCCAACCGTTGCGACCAGCATGATGGGCCTCCAGCATGCTTGAATGTCACTGTTGTCAGGGATATCCTACAGCGGTGCGTAGTGGGAGAATTGAATATCACCGAACTGCCCAAGTGGGCCGGAGCGGTACATATGCTGGATCGCTTGGAGTTCGACGAGCCAGATGTTGACTTGCTGACCCAGTTCCTCTTCGAAGTGTCGACTCCAGAACTATTTGAGCCGGTCACCGTAGATGTGTGTCAGCGGTGGATCGACCGACTTACATAGATCCGTGAGGATAGCTCACACATAGGCGATTTTGGGCCCCGGCGGATAAACATCCTCCGGGGCCCAAAACATCAGAAGCAGCGTCAAATCATTCTTGATTTCCGAATCAGGAGATTCCATACCCATCGAGCTCTACAAAATTCAGTTCAGTCGGGACGACTGCGTCCAAGGGTTCATTGAGCTGGACATCCATGGAGCCCGCATGCTGGGGCGCGGAGAAAGTGACACTATTAATGCGCTATGGCCACTGTTCCTTGGGGCGCTCGAAAAATTTGCAGCAGGCAAGGATTCCGTCCTCAGCTTTCCGGGACGCCGGTTCGAAATGGGTCTGTCGAGAATCCATGGCGGAAAAGTCAAGGTGAGGGTTGAGGGCTCCGAGGGAAAGCGTGTCACCGTAGGGAACGCAGATAAACTTATCAAGTCCCTCACCAAAGGGGCTGCCGACTTCTTCCAGGTCTCATTGGACACTTCCTCCAGAGCGGAATGGAGCTATCGCCGGGACCTGAACGCAGCGCTCTCCAATCTTGAGCGACAGACTCCCTGATCAGCATCCAGCACGCATCACCCCTTCTGTGCCGCCGCCACCAGTTCCCGCAGCTTCTGCGGCGTCAGGGGATGCGTCGGGTCGTCGTACAGGCTCTTGCCGTTGAGGATGACCGTGGGGGTGCCGCGGTGGCCGGACTTGCTGAAGGTGTCCTGGGACTTCTGGACCCAGCTGTTGTGGGGGCCGTCCTCGACGCACTTCTGGAACGACGCGGTGTTGAGGCCCGGGACCTTGTTCGCGATCTCCAGGAGCTTGGCCTTCTTGCCGTAGGCGTCGACCGTCTCCGGCGGCTGGCTCTTGTAGAGCTCGTCGTGGTACGGGAGGAACTTGCCGGCGTCCTGGGCGCAGGCCGCCGCGTTGGCTGCGTACAGGGAGCCGGAGCCGCCGAGGTTCTTGTCGATGAGGGTGACCAGGGTGTACTCGGCCTTCAGCTCGCCCTTGCCCTCCAGGTCGTGGATGGTGTCGCGGAAGCCGTTCTCGAACTGGCCGCAGCCGGGGCAGCGGAAGTCCTCGAAGACGACCAGGTTCGCCTTGGCGGCCTGGTTGCCGACGGGGATGGCGAGGCCGTCCTTGCCGATGGTGCCCTGGGGAGCGAGGAGGGGGCCGGCCGTCTTGCGCTTGTTGTCCTTGCCGCCGCCGGAGCCCGCCACCAGCGCCGCGATGCCCACGCCGGCGCCCAGGACGGCGGCCACCGCGACGACCGCGATCAGGGTCCGCTTGCGCTTGGCGCGGGACTCTTCCTTCCGGCGCTGTTCCTGCAGCCGTTCGCGGGCGCTGCGCTTACCGTCGCTGTTCTTCTGGCTCACATCCCCGTACAACGAACCGGGGGCGCGCTCGAGCGCGCTCCCGGTCGCCGTTTCCTTCAAAAGGGGGACGTGACCCTCGTGAGGGTTACGCGCGCTTGCGGACGCCCTCCGCCAGTTCGCCCGCCAGGGAGCGGACCGCCGCGATGCCGGACTCCAGGTCCGGCGCGTCCAGCAGGCGCTTGACGAACGCCGAGCCGACGATGACGCCGTCGGCGAACTGGGCGACCTCCTCGGCCTGTGTGGCGTTGGAGACGCCGAGGCCGACGCAGACCGGCAGTTCGGTGACGGCCCGGGTGCGGCGCACCAGGTCCTGGGCCTCGCGGCCCACCGACTCGCGGGTGCCCGTGACGCCCATCAGCGAGGCGGCGTAGACGAAGCCGCTGCCCGCCGCCGTGATCTTGGCGAGGCGTTCGTCGCGGCTGCTCGGGGCGACGACGAACACCGTGGCCAGGCCGTGCTGTTCGGCGGCCTTGCGCCAGGTCTCGGACTCCTCGACCGGCAGGTCGGGGAGGATGCAGCCCGCTCCCCCGGCGGCGGCCAGGTCGGCGGCGAAGCGCTCCACGCCGTAGGCGTCGACCGGGTTCCAGTAGGTCATGACGAGGACGGGGGCGCCCGTGATCTCGTGCGCTTCCTTGACCGTGCGGATGACGTCCTTGATCTTGATGCCGCCGCGCAGGGCGATGTCGTCGGCGGTCTGGATGACCGGCCCGTCCAGGACCGGGTCGCTGTGCGGCAGCCCGACCTCGACGATGTCGCAGCCGCCGTCGAGCATCGCCGTGACGGCTCGGACGCCGTCCTCCACGGAGGGGAAACCCGCCGGCAGGTAACCCACCAGCGCGGCGCGGTTCTCGGACTGGGCCGCGGCCAGGACCGAGTTCAGGAGTTCGATGTTGCCCGCCATCACTCGGCCCCCTCGGCAGTGCCCGCGGCGTTCGCGGTGTCGTACAGCCCGAAGTAGCGGGCCGCGGTGTCCATGTCCTTGTCGCCCCGCCCGGAGAGGTTCACCAGGATCAGGCCGTCCTCGCCCAGCTCGCGGCCGATCTCCAGCGCGCCCGCGAGCGCGTGGGCGCTCTCGATGGCCGGGATGATGCCCTCGGTGCGCGAGAGGAGCCGCAGCGCCTCCATGGCCTGGGCGTCGGTGACGGCCCGGTACTCGGCGCGGCCGATGTCCTTGAGGTAGGAGTGCTCGGGGCCGATGCCGGGGTAGTCGAGGCCGGCGGAGATCGAGTACGGCTCGGTGATCTGGCCGTCCTCGTCCTGCAGGACGTAGGAGCGCGAGCCGTGGAGGATGCCGGGCGTGCCCTCGGTGAGGGTGGCGGCGTGCTCGCCGGTCTCGACGCCGTGGCCGCCGGGTTCGCAGCCGATCAGCCGGACGCCCTCGTCGGGCAGGAAGGCGTGGAAGAGGCCGATGGCGTTGGAGCCGCCGCCCACGCACGCCACGGCGGCGTCGGGGAGCCGGCCGGCGCGCTCCAGGATCTGGCGGCGGGCCTCGACGCCGATGACGCGGTGGAAGTCGCGGACCAGGGCCGGGAAGGGGTGGGGCCCCGCGACCGTGCCGAAGAGGTAGTGGGTGCGGTCGACGTTGGCGACCCAGTCGCGGAAGGCCTCGTTGATGGCGTCCTTCAGCGTGCGGCTGCCGGACTTCACGGAGACGACCTCGGCGCCGAGCATCCGCATCCGGGCGACGTTGAGCGCCTGCCGCTCGGTGTCGACCTCGCCCATGTAGATGGTGCACTCCAGGCCGAAGAGGGCGCAGGCGGTGGCCGTCGCCACGCCGTGCTGGCCCGCGCCCGTTTCGGCGATGACGCGGGTCTTGCCCATGCGCTTGGTGAGCAGCGCCTGACCCAGCACATTGTTGATCTTGTGGGAGCCGGTGTGGTTGAGGTCCTCGCGCTTGACGAAGACACGGGCGCCGCCCGCGTGTTCGGCGAAGCGCGGCACCTCGGTGAGCGGGCTGGGGCGGCCCGCGTAGTTGACCATCAGGTCGTCGAGTTCGGCGGCGAAGGCCGGGTCGGCCTTGGCCTTGTCGTACTCGGCGGCGACCTGGTCGACGGCGGCGACGAGGGCCTCGGGGATGAACTTGCCGCCGAAGGCGCCGAAGTAGCCGGACGCGTTCGGCACCTGGCCCTCGGGGTCGGGTACGAAGAAGCCGGAGGACATGTGAGCACTCCTGGGATGTGCGGAAGTTCCGGGCGCGGGCGCGCTTACGGGCGCGCTGCCCGGTGATGACGGAAGGTTACGGCCGGACGCCGCGACGCCATCGCATCCCGTTGATCTGACCCGGCTCACAGCCGATGTGGTACCGCACCCGGCGGCCGCGCACGCGGCGCGCGGGCGCCCGGCAGCCGCGGGGGCGGCAGCCCCTGGCCAGCCCGGCGTAGGAGTGCTGAGGGGAGTCCGGGCCCTGGCCCGGCCGCCCGGCCCCGGCCGCGGGCACGCCGACGGGGGCCGGGCGTCGGCCCGGTCCCGTGCGGCGTGCGCGGCCGGTGGTCATCGCGCTCGTCAGCCCCGGCCGTGGCGGAGGGCGGGGTGGGCGCCGGCGGCGACCAGGTCGGCCACGGCCGTCCGGGGGTCGCGGCCGGTGACCAGGGACTCGCCCACGAGGACGGCGTCGGCGCCGTCGTTGGCGTAGGCGATGAGGTCGTGGGGGCCGCGGACGCCGGACTCGGCGATCTTGATGATGCCGTCGGGGATCTCGGGGGCCACCCGGGCGAACGTGCCCCGGTCCACCTCGAGGGTCTTGAGGTTGCGGGCGTTGACGCCGATGATGCGGGCCCCGGCGTCGACGGCGCGCTGGACCTCCTCCTCGTCGTGCACCTCGACCAGCGGGGTGAGCCCGATGGACTCGGCCCGCTCGATGAGGGAGACGAGGGCCTCCTGCTCCAGCGCGGCGACGATCAGCAGGGCCAGGTCGGCGCCGTAGGCGCGGGCCTCCCACAGCTGGTAGGCCGTGACGATGAAGTCCTTGCGCAGGATCGGGATGTCGACCCGGGCGCGGACGGCCTCCAGGTCGGCGAGCGAGCCGCCGAAGCGGCGCTGCTCGGTGAGGACGCTGATGACGGACGCGCCGCCCGCCTCGTAGTCCGCGGCGAGGCCGGCCGGGTCGGCGATGGCGGCGAGGGCGCCCTTGGAGGGGCTGGACCGCTTGACCTCGCAGATCACGCCGACGTTCTCGCCGCCGAGGGCGGCCGCGCCGTCCTTGGCCTGGGGGGCCTTGGCCGCGCGCTCCTTGAGATCGTCGAGGCTGACGCGCGCCTGCCGCTCCGCGAGGTCCGCGCGGACTCCGTCGATGATCTCGTCGAGCACACTCACGCGAGCGGCCCCCTTCCGGAATCGGCTGGTCAGGTCTGGTGCGGCACGACTTCACCACATCAGGCAATTGCGATGGTACTTGCCGGAGGGCGAAGGTTTCGCATCCGGTTGACGCGCATCCCGCCCATCGGACGACCGGAGGGGTGCCCTCCGGTGCGCACGGTGCGTGGTGCGGGGTTCGCGCGCGGTGTTCAGGTTACGTACACCGTACGCGAACGATCAGGATCGGTCCGTACCGGACCGTGTCGATCCACAACAATCCTTACCGGTCAGCGCCGGTCCGTTGCGGTCCCTGACGGTCGACGCCGTCGGCGGAACCGATCCGTCACCGAACGTATGGCTTACGGGTGGGATCTACGGCACGAGTGCCGAGCCGCACGGCAGATTGCGTACGACCGTGAACAGCAGCACGATCCCGGCCAGCGCCCAGACGTGTTCCGGCCGGAACGCGACGGGCATGCCCCCGCCCGTCCGGGCCGCCCGGACCAGCCACAGCGTCCAGAGCACGGCGAAGGCGGCGTACCCGGCGACGGCCAGGGCGTTCGCGCCGAGCGCCGTGCCGAGGTCGCCGTGGGCCAGCGCGTGGAGGCCGCGGAGCCCGCCGCAGCCCGGGCAGTACAGGCCCGTCCAGCGCAGCAGCGGGCAGGCCGGATAGGAACCGGGACGGTTGGGGTCCACCACGGCCACCCGGGTGACGGCCGCGGCCAGCCCGGCGGCGACGCCGAGCGGGGCGGCGAGGCGGCGCGGGAGGGTCTCGGACGTCATACCGGGCAGTTTCCGCCGGGTAGCACGAAGGCGCAGCTCAGGACATCCGTACGGGGTACCCCGTACGGGCCCGGGCCGCGCCTCGGCGCCGAAGGGACGGGACGGATCAGGCCCCGGTCCCGGCGGTCTGCGGGGCCTTCTTCGGGGACTGGCCCATGCCCATCATCCGCATGACCCCACCGACGACGCCGCCGAGGACCACCACGACCATGCCGGCCCAGAAACCGACGGGCTTGGCCATGACGACGAACGCGCCCGCGATGCAGAAGCCGATGAAGGCGATGGTGACACCGGTCCAGGCGGCCGGGGTGTGTCCGTGGTCGGTACCCGACATGAGTTGACTCCTCGTTGCTGTGGCGCGCCCGGGGGCGCGGAGATCGCTGGGGCCATTGTCCCCGACGTGCCGGGCGGCCGTGCGCCGGGGTTGGCGTCCGGCCGGGCGTGTCATCGCGCGGGGCCGCCCGTGGGGTCCTCACCCCGGTCGAGGGCCTTCCACAGCTCCTCGGGCCGCTCCGGGTCGGCGGGGGCCTTGGCGCGGCGCGGGGCGGGCGCGTCGCCGCGCTCGTAGCGGCCGGACATGGCGGGCCACTGCGTCCCGAAGCGCAGGGCGAGCAGCCCGGCGAGGAGGAGCAGGACGCCGCCGGCGACGGCGACCCACGGCCAGGCGGTGTGCCCGACGTCGGCGATGGAGGCGCGGGTCAGGCCCGCGACCTTGGCGGCCTTCTCCTCCAGGGCGGTGGTGTCGCTCAGCCCGGTGACCGACGCGCCCACCACTCCGGCGCCGCTCATCACGAGCAGCCCGGCGACGAAGCGGCGGGCCGCGCCGCGCACGGCGAAGACGGCGACGAGCGCGGCGAGGCCGACGACCGCCAGGGCGCCGGGCAGGGCCGTGACCTCCTGGCCGCTGGCCTGCTGGGCCATGCTGATGCCGCGCTCGGCGGCGGCGGTGCCCTCGGACCAGGTGCGGCCGGTGGCCAGGAGGACCAGGGCGGGGCCCAGGGCGCCCAGGAGGAGGGCGGCGGCGAGGCTCTTGCGTGCCTGGGGGCGGGAAGTGGGTACTGCTGCGGTCACGGGTACCACTATCCCTTGTCGGGGGTGCGGGCCGGTGGGCGGGTGCGGGCCGTGGGTGTGTGCCCACCCTCCCCCAGCTACCGCTGGGAGGTGCCCCCAGCCCTGCGGAACGATTGCCCACACCCCCACTACAGGCGGTTCGCCGTGTGGACTGCTCTGAGGACCGCGCCGGCCTTGTGGCGGCATTCGGCGTCTTCCGCCGCCGGGTCGGAGTCGGCGACGATGCCGGCGCCGGCCTGGACGTAGGCGGTGCCGTCGCGGAGGAGGGCGGTGCGGATGGCGATGGCGGTGTCGGAGTCCCCGGCGAAGTCGAGGTAGCCGACGCAGCCCCCGTACAGGCCCCGGCGGGCCGGCTCCAGCTCCTCGATGATCTGCATGGCGCGCGGCTTGGGCGCGCCGGAGAGGGTGCCGGCCGGGAAGCAGGCCGTGAGGACGTCGAAGGCCGTGCGCCCCGGCGCGAGCCGGCCGGTGACGGTGGAGACGATGTGCATCACATGGCTGTAGCGCTCGATCGACATGAAGTCGACGACCTCGACGCTGCCGGGCTCGCAGACCCGGCCCAGGTCGTTGCGGCCGAGGTCGACGAGCATCAGGTGCTCGGCGCGCTCCTTGGGGTCGGCCAGCAGCTCCTCGGCCAGGGCGGCGTCCTCCTGCGGGGTGGCGCCGCGCGGGCGGGTGCCGGCGATGGGGTGCACCAGCGCGCGCCCGTCCTCGACCTTCACCAGCGCCTCGGGGCTGGAGCCGACCACGTCGAACGCGCCCCCGTCGCCGTCCGGGAAGCGGAACAGGTACATGTACGGGCTGGGGTTGGTGGCCCGCAGCACCCGGTAGACGTCGAGGGCGGAGGCCGTGCAGGGGGTCTCGAACCGCTGCGAGGGCACGACCTGGAAGGCCTCCCCCGCGCGGATGCGCTCCTTGATGTCCTCGACGGCCGCCATGAAGTCCGGGCCGCCCCAGCGGGCGGTGTATTCGGGCAGCTCGGAGGCCGGCAGGGCGGTGGGCCGGGTGTCCACCGAGCGGCGGAGGTCGGCGGCCATGGCGTCGAGGCGGGCGACGGCGTCGGCGTACGCCTCGTCGATGCCGGTCTCGCGGTTGTCGTGGTTGATCGCGTTGGCGATCAGCAGGACCGTGCCGTTCCAGTGGTCGAGGACGGCGAGGTCCGAGGTGAGGAGCATGGTCAGCTCGGGCAGCCCGAGGGTGTCCTCGCCGTGCTCGCCGATCTTCTCCAGGCGGCGGACGATGTCGTAGCCCAGGTAGCCGACCATGCCGCCGGTGAAGGGCGGCAGCCCCTCGCCCTCGATCAGGTCGCGGGGGGTGTGGAGCGTCGCCACGGTGGCCCG
The DNA here is from genome assembly GCF_054551825.1 of Streptomyces sp. L500. Lineage (NCBI taxonomy): Bacteria > Bacillati > Actinomycetota > Actinomycetes > Kitasatosporales > Streptomycetaceae > Streptomyces > Streptomyces sp. L500. The sequence continues at coordinate 223,242 of NZ_JBTOLC010000005.1, read as the reverse complement.
CAGGGCGGCCAGCGGGTCCCCGTCGGTCGGCACGCCCACGGGCGGGGTGCCCAGCCAGTGGGCCTCGCCGTCGCGCACGGTCAGGGTGGCCGCGCTGCGGACGCCGACGAAGGAGTAACGGGACCAGGTGCGGCCGTTCTCGGCGGACTCCAGCAGGAACGTGCCGGGCCGTTCGGCGGCGAGCTTGCGGTAGAGGCCCACGGGCGTGTCGCCGTCGGCGAGGAAACGGCGGGTGACGGGGATGACCCGGCGGTCCTTCGCGAGCGTGCGGAAGGTCCCCGCGTCGGGGGTGACATCCCCGTCGGCTCCGCCGGGGCCGTGGGAAGCGTGTGCGGACGTGGCAGCCATGGCGCGGAGCCTACTGGCTGCGCGGGGTCAGCGGTCCAGGGGCAGCAGGTCCGCGTCGAAACAGGTCCGGGTGCCGGTGTGGCAGGCCGGGCCGACCTGGTCGACCTTGACCAGGATCGTGTCCGCGTCGCAGTCCAGCGCGACGGACTTGACGTGCTGTACGTGCCCCGAGGTGTCGCCCTTGACCCAGTACTCCTGGCGGCTGCGGCTCCAGTACGTGCAGCGGCCGGTGGTGAGCGTGCGGTGGAGGGCCTCGTCGTCCATCCAGCCGAGCATGAGCACCTCGCCGGTGTCGTACTGCTGGGCGATGGCGGGGATCAGGCCGTCGACGCTCCGCTTGAGCCGGGCGGCGATGGCGGGGTCGAGGTTGGACAGGGGGCGGGTGTTGCCGGTCATGGCCCCATTGTCCCCCGCGTCGTAGGCTGACGCCATGTCAACCCACGCGCAGCGCGAACGTCTGCTCCTCGCCGACCTGTTGGAGACGGTCGGCCCCGACGCCCCCACCCTCTGCGAGGGCTGGCGGGCCCGCGACCTCGCCGCCCACACCGTGGTGCGCGAGCGGCGGCCCGACGCCGCCGCCGGCGTCGTGATCAAGCCATTGGCCGGCCGGCTGGAGCGGGTGCAGGCGGAATTCGCGGCCAAGCCGTACGAGGAGCTGATCCAGCTCATCCGCACCGGTCCGCCGCGCACCTCGCCGTTCGCCCTCAAGCAGGTCGACGAGGCGGCCAACACCGTGGAGTTCTTCGTCCACACCGAGGACGTGCGCCGGGCCCAGCCGGACTGGACGCCCCGCGAGCCGGACCCCGTCTTCGCGGACGCGCTGTGGAGCCGGCTGGAACGCACCGCCCGGCTGGTCGGCCGGAAGTCGCCGGTGGGCCTGGTGCTGCGGCGCCCGGACGGCCGGACGGCGGTCGCCCAGAAGGGCGCGCCCGTGGTGACGGTCACCGGGGAGCCCGGCGAGCTGCTGCTGTTCGCCTTCGGCCGGCAGGACGCGGCGCGGGTGGAGCTGGCGGGCGAGGACACGGCGATCGCCAAGCTGAGGGCGGCGTCGCTGGGGCTGTAGGAGGCATCCGAGGCTCGCTTCTCCTGACACCCGGGGTGACACTGGTAGCGGGGGTGGAAGAAGGTGCCGATCATGGCTTTTCGGAGCAGAACGACGCGCGTCTTCGCCGGGCAGGGGCGTGACCAGCCGTCGTCAGCGCTGGCCGGCTACTCCTGGGGGCTTCTGCTGCTGCGCATGATGCTCGGCATCATCATGGTCACGCACGGTACGCAGAAGCTTTTCGGGTGGTTCGACGGGGCGGGCGTCGACGGCACGGCCCAGTACTTCAAGCAGGCCGGCTACCCGGCGCCGAAGGCGATGGCCGTGATCGCCGGGCTGAGCGAGTCGCTCGGCGGGGCCGGGCTGTTCCTGGGGCTGCTCACACCGCTGGCTGCGGCGGCGGTGCTGGGAACGATGGTCAACGCGCTGGGGGTGACCTGGGAGGGCGGATTCCTGCTGCCCAGCGGGGTGGAGTTCACGCTGCTGGTGGCCGTGAGCGCGGCGGCGCTGGCGCTGACCGGGCCGGGGGTGTACGCGGTGGACCACTACCTGCCGGTGCTGCGGGCGCATCGGGTGGTGTACGGGGTGGGGGCGATCGCGTTGGCGTTGGTGGTGGGGGCGATCTTCCTGCTGATCCGGGCCTAGGTCCGGGGGCGGAGCCCCCGAACCCCCGGTCCTCAACGCCGGACGGGCTGAAATTCAGCGCACAGCGTGCCCGGCGTCCTTCAGGGCTTCCTTGACGTCCCCGATGCGCAGGTCGCCGAAGTGGAAGACCGACGCGGCCAGGACCGCGTCCGCGCCCGCCTCGACCGCCGGGGCGAAGTGCTCCAGGCGGCCCGCGCCACCGCTGGCGATGACGGGGACGGTGACGTGACGGCGCACGGCGGTGATCATCTCCGTGTCGTAGCCGTCCTTCGTGCCGTCGGCGTCCATGGAGTTCAGCAGGATCTCGCCGGCGCCCAGCTCGGCGGCGCGGTGGGCCCACTCCACGGCGTCCATGCCGGTGCCGCGGCGCCCGCCGTGGGTGGTGACCTCGAAGGAGCCGGAGGCCGTGCGGCGGGCGTCGACGGACAGGACCAGGACCTGGCGGCCGAAGCGCTCGGCGATCTCGCGGATGAGCTCCGGCCGTTCGATGGCGGCGGTGTTGACGCCGACCTTGTCGGCGCCGGCGCGCAGCAGCTTGTCGACGTCCTCGGCGGTGCGGACGCCGCCGCCGACCGTCAGCGGGATGAAGACCTGCTCGGCGGTGCGGCGCACCACGTCGTAGGTGGTCTCGCGGTTGCCGGAGGAGGCCGTGATGTCGAGGAAGGTCAGCTCGTCGGCGCCTTCCCGCCCGTAGATCCGGGCCATTTCGACGGGGTCGCCCGCGTCGCGGAGGTTCTGGAAATTGACGCCCTTGACGACCCGGCCGTTGTCCACGTCCAGGCAGGGGATGACTCGGACCGCGAGGGTCACGCCGTTGCTCCTCTGAAAGCTTCTACTTCTACTTCGACCAGCACGCGGGAGTCGACGAAGCCGGAGACCACGACCATGGTCGCGGCGGGCCGGACGGCGTCGAAGAGCTCCTTGTGGGCGCGGCCGACCGCGTCCACGTCCCGCGCGTGGGTGAGATACATCCGGGTGCGGACGACGGACTCCGTGCCGAGGCCGAACTCCTTCAGCGCGGCGAGCGCGTTGCCGAAGGCCGTGCGGGCCTGCACATAGGGGTCGCCCTCGCCGTGGAGGACGCCGTTCACCAGCGGCATCGTCCCCGCGACGTGCACCCGGTCCCCGGCCGCGACGGCACGTGCGAAGCCGATCTCCGCTTCCCAAGGACTGTTCGTCTGGACGTGCCGCCGGGCCGGGGTATCGCTCATACGGACACTGCCTCCAGGGCCTCTTCCAAGGTGAACGCCTTGGCGTAGAGGGCCTTCCCGACGATCGCGCCTTCGACGCCCTCCGGTACCAGGGTGGCGATCGCGCGCAGATCGTCAAGAGAGGAGACGCCACCGGAGGCCACGACCGGACGGTCGGTGACGGCACAGACGTTCTTCAGGAGCTCCAGGTTGGGGCCCTGGAGGGTGCCGTCCTTGGCGATGTCGGTGACGACGTAGCGGGCGCAGCCCTCGGAGTCGAGGCGGGCGAGGGTCTCGTAGAGGTCGCCGCCGTCGCGGGTCCAGCCGCGGCCGCGGAGGGTCGTGCCGCGGACGTCCAGGCCGACCGCGATGCGGTCGCCGTGCTCGGCGATGACCTTGGCGACCCACTCGGGGGTCTCCAGGGCGGCGGTGCCGAGGTTGACGCGGGTGCAGCCGGTGGCGAGGGCGGCGGCGAGCGAGGCGTCGTCGCGGATGCCGCCGGACAGCTCGACCTTGATGTCCATCGAGCGGGCGACCTCGGCCACCTGCGCGCGGTTGTCGCCGGTGCCGAAGGCGGCGTCCAGGTCGACGAGGTGGAGCCATTCCGCGCCCGCGCGCTGCCAGGTCTGAGCGGCGGCGAGCGGGTCGCCGTACGACGTCTCGGAGCCGGACTCGCCATGGACGAGACGGACGGCCTGGCCGCCGCGGACGTCGACGGCGGGCAGGAGTTCGAGGCGGTGGGTCATGAAGTGGACCTTACGGATGAGGGAGCCGGCCGGGTGTCACGGCCGTCGGCGCGGCGACGGCGGGGTGCTGCGGTCACAGCGTGTCCAGCCAGTTGCGGAGCAGAACCGCTCCGGCGTCGCCGGACTTCTCGGGGTGGAACTGGGTGGCCCACAGGGGACCGTTCTCCACGGCGGCGACGAACGGCTCGCCGTGGGTGGCCCAGGTGACCTTGGGGGCGCGGATGTTGGCGTTGCCGACCTCCAGCTTCCACTCGCGCACGGCGTAGGAGTGCACGAAGTAGTAGCGGGTGTCCGCGTCGAGGCCGGCGAAGAGCGCGGAGCCCTCGGCCGGGGTGACGGTGTTCCAGCCCATGTGGGGGACGACGTCGGCCTTGAGCGGCTCGACCGTGCCGGGCCACTCGTCGAGGCCCTCGGTCTCGACGCCGTGCTCGATGCCGCGTTCGAAGAGGATCTGCATGCCGACGCAGATGCCCATGACGGGACGGCCGCCGGACAGCCGGCGCCCGACGATCCAGTCGCCGCGCGCGGAGCGCAGCCCGCGCATGCAGGCGTCGAACGCGCCGACGCCGGGGACGAGGAGCCCGTCGGCGTTCATGGCCGCGTCGAAGTCGCGGGTGATCTCCACGTCGGCGCCGACGTGGGCGAGGGCCCGCTCGGCGGAGCGGACGTTGCCGAAGCCGTAGTCGAAGACGACGACCTTCTTCGGGGTGCTCATGACCACAGTCCTTCGATACGCAGCACGCCGGCGGCCAGGGACATGGCCGCGCCTATGCCGAGCAGCACGATCACGCCCTTGGGCATGCCCTGCTTGACGAACGAGTAGATGCCGCCGACCAGGAACAGGCCGACGAGGATGAGCGCGGTGGAGGTGCCGTTCACGGTTAGAGGGCGCCCTTCGTCGACGGGAGGATCCCGGCCGCGCGCGGGTCGCGCTCGCTGGCGTAGCGCAGGGCGCGGGCGAGGGCCTTGAACTGGCACTCCACGATGTGGTGGGCGTTGCGCCCGTACGGGACGTGGACGTGGAGGGCGATCTGCGCCTGGGCGACGAAGGACTCCAGGATGTGCCGGGTCATCGTCGTGTCGTAGGCGCCGATCATCGGCGCCATGTTCTCGGGCTCGGTGTGCACGAGGTAGGGGCGGCCGGAGAGGTCGACGGTGACCTGGGCGAGGGACTCGTCCAGGGGCACGGTGCAGTTGCCGAAGCGGTAGATGCCCACCTTGTCGCCGAGGGCCTGCTTGAAGGCGGCGCCCAGCGCGAGGGCGGTGTCCTCGATGGTGTGGTGGGTGTCGATGTGGAGGTCGCCGTCGGTCTTGACGGTGAGGTCGAAGAGGCCGTGGCGGCCGAGCTGGTCGAGCATGTGGTCGAAGAAGCCGACCCCGGTCGACACGTCGACCTGCCCGGTGCCGTCGAGGTCGATCTCGACCAGGACGGAGGTCTCCTTGGTGGTGCGCTCGACGCGCCCAACGCGGCTCATGTGGTGCTCTCCTTGCGAATGGCGCGTACTGCGTCCAGGAAGGCGTCGTTCTCCTCGGGCGTGCCCGCGGTCACCCGCAGCCAGCCCGGGACGCCGTTGTCCCGTACGAGGACCCCGTGGTCGAGGATGGCTCGCCAGGCGGCGTGGCTGTCGTCGAAGCGTCCGAACTGGACGAAGTTGGCGTCGGAATCGGTCACCTCGCAGCCCATGGCGCGCAGCTCGGTGACGATGCGGTCGCGTTCGGCCTTGAGCTGTTCGACGTAGCCGAGCAGCGTGTCCGTGTGCTCCAGGGCGGCGAGCGCCGTGGCCTGGGTGACGGCCGAGAGGTGGTACGGCAGCCGGACGAGCTGGACGGCGTCGACCACTGCGGGGTGCGCGGCGAGGTAGCCGAGGCGCAGCCCGGCGGCGCCGAAGGCCTTGGACATGGTGCGGGAGACGACGAGGTTCGGGCGGCCCTCGATCAGCGGCAGCAGCGAGGGGCGGTGGCTGAACTCGCCGTACGCCTCGTCGACGACGACCAGCGAGGGGCGGGCCGCCTGCGCGGCCTCGTACAGCCGCAGGACCGTCTCCTCGTCGACCGCCGTGCCCGTGGGGTTGTTCGGCGAGCAGATGAAGACGACCTCGGGCCGGTGCTCGGCGATGGCGGCCACGGCGGCGTCGACGTCCAGGCGGAAGTCGGCGCGGCGCGGGCCGGAGATCCAGCCGGTGCCGGTGCCCCGGGAGATCAGGGCGTGCATCGAGTACGAGGGCTCGAAGCCCATGGCCGAGCGGCCGGGTCCGCCGAAGGTCTGGAGGAGCTGCTGGAGGACCTCGTTGGAGCCGTTGGCGGCCCAGATGTTCGCCATGGTGACCTCGTGGCCCGTGGTGCGGGTGAGGTACTTGGCGAGCTCGGTGCGGAGCTCGACCGCGTCCCGGTCGGGGTAGCGGTTGAGGTGCCGGGCGGCCTCGGCGACGCGCTCGGCGATCCGGGCCACCAGGGGCTCGGGGAGGGGGTAGGGGTTCTCGTTGGTGTTCAGGCGTACGGGCACGTCGAGCTGGGGGGCGCCGTACGGGGACTTTCCGCGCAGCTCGTCCCGGATGGGGAGGTCGTCGATACCGGTCACTTGCCTTCCGGAACCTTCCAGTCGAACCTCGCCTTGACCGCCGCGCCGTGGGCGGGCAGGTCCTCGGCCTCGGCGAGCGTCACCACGTGGCCCGCGACGTCGGCCAGCGCCTCGCGGGAGTAGTCCACGACGTGGATGCCGCGCAGGAAGGACTGCACGGACAGCCCGGACGAGTGGCAGGCGCAGCCGCCGGTGGGCAGGACGTGGTTGGAGCCGGCGGCGTAGTCGCCCAGGGACACCGGGGAGTACGCGCCGACGAAGATCGCGCCGGCGTTGCGGACGCGGGCGGCCACGGCGGCGGCGTCGGCGGTCTGGATCTCCAGGTGCTCGGCGGCGTAGGCGTCCACGACCTCCAGGCCCTGCTCGATGCCGTCGACCAGCACGATGCCGGACTGGCGGCCGCCGAGCGCGGGGAGGATCCGGTCCTCCACGTGCCTGGTGGCGGCTACCTGGACCGCGAGCTCCTTCTCGACCGCGTTCGCGAGCTCCTCGGAGTCGGTGACGAGGACGGAGGCGGCCAGCGGGTCGTGCTCGGCCTGGCTGATGAGGTCGGCGGCGACGTGCGCCGGGTCGGCGGTGGCGTCGGCGAGGACGGCGATCTCGGTGGGGCCGGCCTCGGCGTCGATGCCGATGCGGCCCTTGAGCAGCCGCTTGGCGGCGGCGACCCAGATGTTGCCGGGGCCGGTGACCATGTCGGCCCGGGGGCACTCGTCGGTGCCGTAGGCGAACATGGCGACGGCCTGGGCGCCGCCGGCCGCGTACACCTCGTCGACGCCCAGCAGCGCGCAGGCGGCCAGGATCGTGGGGTGCGGCAGGCCGCCGAAGTCGGCCTGGGGCGGGGAGGCGACGGCCATGGAGCCGACGCCGGCCTCCTGGGCCGGGACGACGTTCATCACGACGGACGAGGGGTAGACGGACCGGCCGCCGGGGACGTAGAGGCCGACGCGCCGGACGGGCACCCAGCGCTCGGTGACCGTGCCGCCGGGCACGACCTGGACGGTGGTGTCGGTGCGGCGCTGCTCGCGGTGGACGAGGCGGGCGCGGCGGATGGACTCCTCCAGCGCGGCGCGCACGGCCGGGTCGAGCTCTTCCAGGGCCTCGGTGATCGCCTCGGCGGGGACCCGCACCCGGTCGATCTTCACTCCGTCGAAGCGCTCCGCGTAGTCGATCAGGGCCGCGGTGCCGCGATGATGCACGTCGTCGCAGATGGGCCGCACCTTTTCCAGGGCGGCCTCGACGTCGAGCTCGGCACGGGGCAGCAGGTCGCGGTCGATGCCGTTCACAGGGAAGGCGTCGCCGCGCAGATCGATTCGGGAGATCACGCCGTCAATTGTCTCAGACCCGTCCTGTCGCACCGCTCCCCGTACCACCCAGTGATATGCCGCCAATGAGTTGATCTTTGGCTGACGGTGGACGGACAATCGCCACTCACCGCCGGTGTTCGAACGGTCACCCGGCGGGAATGGGGCGGGTACGCGGGGCGCTTACGAACGTACGCGCCCCGCCATGGAAAACGTTCGGGCCGGGAGAGGCCGCGAGAGGGGGGAGACCGTGACCGAGGGAGCCGTGGGCGCACCGCCCGCCGATCTCGAGCTGACCACCGCCGAGCGGGACATGTGGGAGGCCTTCCGCAAGGGCGCCACCCTCGACCTGCGCGGCCCGCGGCCCGAGCTCAACGACCCCAGCGGGCAGCACCCCTGGGGCCCCGAGCGCACCGTCCGCGCCCGGGTCGTCGCCCTGCTGCTGCTCAGCGGCCCGCCGCCGCACCCCGGCCGGGTCGCCGCGCTCAAGCTCAACGGCGTACGGATCACCGGCACCCTGGACCTCTCCGGCGGCACCGTCACCCCCTACGTCGAGCTCAACAACTGCCGGTTCGAACAGCAGCTGCTGCTGCCCGAGAGCACCTTCTCCACCCTCCGGCTGGTCGGCTGTGCCATCCCCCGGGTGGAGGCCGCCCGGATCCGCACCGAGGGCGATCTCCACCTGCCGCGCTGCGTCGTCCAGCACGGCATCCGGCTGACGGACGCCCACATCGGCACGGACCTGCTGCTCAACCAGCTGGTGGTGCGCCGCGACCGGCGCGGGCTGTCCATCGCCGCCGACGGGATGACCGTGGGGCAGGACCTCCAGGCCGAGATGATGCGCTCCCACGGCGAGCTGAGCATGCGCGGCGCGACCATCGGCGCCTCGCTGAGCCTGCGCGGCTCCACCCTCAACAACCCCTTCGGCCGCCGCGCGCTCAACGCCCCGCAGCTGAAGGTCGAGCGCACCCTCTACCTGACCTCGGCGGGCCTCGGCTACGCCCGCTACACCAGCGGCGCCACTCCCCCGTTCGGCATCGCCACCTCCGTGCCCGAGCAGAACGCCCGGCAGCGGCGCTTCGAGTGCCTGGGCGGGGCGCGGCTGGACGACGGGCGGTTCGGCGACGCCGTGGACCTCAGCGAGGCCCGCTTCGTGATGGAGTCCGACCAGGAGCTGTCGCTGCGCCGGGTGCAGACGCCCGAGCTGCGCTTCCTCGGGGAGCGGCAGCAGCGCGGCCGGGTGGTGCTGTCCGGGGCGCGCGTGGTCAACCTGGTCGACCGCTTCGACAGCTGGCCCGGCCCCGGCGGGCTGGCCATGGCCGGCTTCACCTACGAGAACCTGATCCCGATGGGCTCCTTCCCCCTGGCCCGCCGCCTGGACTGGCTGGCGGCGGCCACCCCCGAGTACGCGCCGGAGCCCTACGAGCGGCTGGCGGGCGCCCTGCGCGCCAGCGGCGAGGACGCCGAGGCGCGGGAGGTCCTCCTCGCCAAGCAGCGCCGCAGACGCGAGACGCTGCCCCCGGCGGGCCGGGCCTGGGGCCACCTCCAGGACTGGACGGTGGCCTACGGCTACCGGCCGGGCCGGGCCGCCGTGTGGATGGCGGTGCTGTGGGCGATCGGCGCCTGCTACTTCTCCTACCGGCCGCTGCCGCCGGTCAAGGAGGGCGAGGGCCCGGTCTGGAACCCCGAGCTGTACTCCCTGGACCTGCTGCTGCCCGTCATCGACCTCGGCCAGGGCACCGCGTGGCGGCCCGCCGGCGCCGCCCAGTGGGTGGTCGCGGCCCTCACCCTGCTCGGCTGGATCCTCGCCACCACGGTCGCGGCGGGCGCCTCCCGGCTGCTGCGCCGGCAGTGAGCCGACAGGGAGCCCACGGCCGGGGGCGCTCCGCCCCCGGTGAAATCCCCGCTCCACCGGGCCGCCCGGCCATTAGGCTTACGGCCCGTGACCACCGAGCGCCTTCCCCTGTTCCCGCTGAACTCGGTGCTGTTCCCGGGCCTCGTGCTCCCGCTGAACGTCTTCGAGCGGCGGTACCGCACGCTGATGCGTGACCTGGCGGAGCTGCCCGAGGACACACCGCGCCGCTTCGGCGTCGTCGCCATCCGCGACGGCCACGAGGTGGCCCCCAGCGCCCCGGGCCTGCCGGAGGAGGCCCGCCCCGAGCCGGGCCCCGCCTCCGGCTTCGGCCCCGACCCGATCGCGTCCTTCTTCGCCATGGGCTGCGTCGCGGACGCCGCCACCATCCGCAAGCGCCCCAACGGCTCCTACGAGGTCCTCGCCACCGGCACGACCCGTTTCCGGCTGCTGTCCGTCGACGCCTCGGGCCCGTACCTGACCGCCGAGATCGAGCACGTCGAGGAGCGGCAGGGCGAGGGGGCCGGGGCCCTCGCCTCGGGCGTCGTCCGGGCCTTCCGCGCCTACCAGAAGCGGCTGGCCGGGGCGAACGACGCCTCGCTCGCGGGCCGCGCGGAGCTGCCGGGCGAGCCACGGGTGCTGTCCTACCTGGTCGCGGCGGCGGCCGTGCTGGACACCCCGGCCAAGCAGCGGCTGCTCCAGGCGCCCGACACCGCCTCGCGGCTCGCGGACGAGCTGCGGCTGCTGCGCGCCGAGACGGCCGTCATGGGCAAACTCCCCTCCCTGCCCGCCGTCGAGCTCACCCGGCGGCCCACCAGCCCCAACTGATCGACAGGACGAGGTTTTGGCGAAGAAGAACGGCAAACGGCAGGGCGCGGGCTCGACGCCCGCGATCGTCGCCCTGGAGAAGGCCGGTGCCGCCTTCACCGTCCACGCCTACGAGCACGACCCGGCCACCCCTTCCTACGGCGAGGAGGCCGCGCATGCGCTGGGCGTGGAGCCCGGGCGGGTCTTCAAGACCCTCGTCGCCGAGGTCGACGGCGCGCTGACCGTGGCCGTCGTGCCGGTGTCGGGCTCGCTCGACCTCAAGGCGCTCGCCACGGCCGTCGGCGGCAAGCGCGCCGCGATGGCCGACCCGGCCGCCGCGGAGCGCACGACCGGGTACGTCCGGGGCGGCATCTCCCCGCTCGGGCAGCGCAAGCGCCTCCCGACCGCGCTGGACGCGTCCGCGCGGACGCACGCCACGATCTGTGTGTCGGCGGGGCGGCGAGGGCTGGAGGTCGAGCTCGCGCCGGAGGATCTGGCGGCGCTGATGGGGGCGGTGGTGGCGGCGATCGCACGCCCTTGACGGCGGTCCGCGCCGTCGTTACGACCGAAGGGGACCGCCACGCGAGCGGTCCACTATGGGAGGGGACGCCCATGTCGAAGCGCACCCGTAAGCGCCGGTGGCGGCTGAAGAAGGGCCGCGCCAACCACGGCCGTAGGCCGGCGTAGGGCCGAACGCCGGACGGGCTGAATGCAGCCCGTCCGGCGTTTGAGGACAAAGCACAGCAGCCCGTCCGGCGTTTGAGGACGAAACGGTGAAAGGGCGGGGCCGGGCTACCGCTCCGGCCAGTGCGGGACCATCGGCGGTTCCGGGTCCCTCGGGCCGAACAGGGCCGTCAGGCCCAGGTGCGTGGCCATCGCGGCCAGCGGCCACGCCAGCAGCATCCCCTTCGCCCCCAGCCGCAGCGGCGCGTCGAAGACGACGCCCTTGCCCACGGCCAGGGCGTGCGCGGCCACATCGCCGGTCGGGCCGAGCCGGATGCCGAGCCGCCAGGCGACCAGCGAGGCCAGCAGCGAGCCGACGGCCAGGCCCACGACGATCGCGATGCCGCCGGCGCGGCGGAAGAGGAACACCAGGGCCGCGCTCAGCACGCCGAAGCCCAGCCCCAGCAGGCCGAACCAGCCGTCCGCGCCGATGGCCTGCTCGCCCTCGGTGTTCTTCAGGTAGACGGCCTTGCCGTCGGAGATCAGCGGCACCCGGGGCGCCAGCCACACCCACAGCAGGCCCAGCAGCACACCGGCCAGCGTCACCGCCGCGAGGATCACCGCGCCCTGCCGCAGCTCGGCGCGCGCCTCCGCCCGGGCCCGCTCCCGCGCCTGGTCGGCCTGGTCGTCCTGCCGGTCGGGGGCGGGCTCGGGGCTCGGGCCGTCGGAGGAGGAGTCGTCCTGCGGAGTCAGCGGTGCGGTCACCCCGCCATCGTGCCAGGTCGGCGTGGGCGCCCCGGCGCCAGGAGGGTCGGTGCGGCGCGTCACCGCACCGCCGCCCGGCGGTAGGCCCAGGTGGCCACGGCCAGCGACACGACGCCGACGGCCGCGCACACCCCGAGGTCGGCCACCACCAGCAGCCAGTCCGGGCGGGCGTCGAAGGACCGCGCGAGCGCCTCCACGCCGTAGGTCGACGGCAGCAGATCCCGCGCGAACGCGATCGGCGCCGGCATGTGCGCGGCCGGCAGCACGCCCAGCAGCAGCGCCGCCGACATGCCCAGCTGGCCGCCCAGCGTGGCGAGCTCCTGGCGCGGCGCGAGCAGCCCCAGGGCGGCGCCCAGTCCGGCGAGGGCCGCGCCCGAGACGGGGATCACGGCCGCCAGCACCCACAGGTGCGCCATCGGCAGTTTGAACAGCACGCTGCCCACCACCGCCGTGACGAGGGTGCCGGGCGCGGTGAAGGACGCGTACGCCCCGGCCGCCCCCAGCACGACCGCCGCGGGCGGCACCGGCAGCGTCGCGTAGTGGTCGAGGCCGCCACCGGCGCGCAACTGGCCGAAGTACTGGGCGAGGAGGTTGAGCGCGACGAACGCCACGACCAGGACGCTGGAGCCGGCCACGACGGACCGCGCCTCGTCGCCGCCGTCGACGACGCCGCGCATCATGACCATGATGCCGACGGACTGGAACGTCGCCACGAACAGCAGCGGGATCCGCGCCACGCGGGCGCGCGAGAGCTGCGCCCGGTAGACGGCCGCCAGCGCGGGCAGCAACCGCGCCCCGGGCGCGAGGGGGGCGGCGGCGCCGTCCTCGGCCCCGGCCCCGGGCCGCTCCCCACCCCGGTCCCGGACCGTCCCGGACACCGCCTCTGCGGATACGGCACTCACGCGGCACAGCTCCTGTTCGCTACGGACCTCGTCACGCCTTCACCAGCCCCTGCGCCCGGCCGCCGCCGAGGGCGAGGTAGACGTCCTCCAGGCTCGGCGTGGCGAGCGTGAAGTCGTCCAGCGCGGCGAAGGCGGGACCGCCGGTCACCGCGGCGACGGCCGCGCGCGCCTCCGCCGGGCCGAGCCGCAGCGACCAGCGGCGGCCGGTCTCCAGGGCGGCGTCGCGCAGCGCGGCGACCTCGGGCACGTCCAACGGCGGCTCGGTGCGCCAGACCAAATCGACGCGCACCTCGTCGCCGACGAGCTCCTTGAGCCCCGACGGGGTGTCACAGGCGATGATCCGCCCGTGCTCCAGGACCGCGACCCGGTCCAGCACGGTCTCCGCCTCGATGACGTTGTGGGTGACGAGCAGCACGGTGGTGCCGCGCTCGGCGCGGCGCCGGTCCACGGCGGCCCACACGGCCCGGCGGGCCACGGGGTCCATGCCGGTGGTCGGCTCGTCCAGGACGAGCAGGGGCCGGTCGCCGACCAGCGCGGCGGCGAAGCAGGCGAGGCGACGCTGGCCGCCGGAGAGCTTCTTCAGCGGGCGGTCGGCGAGGGGCGCGAGGCCCAGCTCGTCGAGGACGGCGTCCCGTTCGGCGCGGGCCGTGCGCAGGTCCAGGCCGCGCAGCCGGCCGGTGGTCTCGGCGGCCAGGGACACCGTCAGCTCGTCCAGCGCGGTCGACTCCTGGCCGAGGTAGCCGACGAGGCGCGCGGCGCGCTCGGGGTGGCGGACGAGGTCGTGGCCGAGGAGGTCGACGCTGCCGGCGTCGGGGCGGAGCAGTCCGGTGAGCTGGCGGACGAGCGTGGTCTTGCCGGCGCCGTTGGGGCCGAGCAGTCCGAAGATCTCACCGCGCCGGATGTCGAGGTCGATGCCGTCGGTGGCCCGGACCGGATCCGGGCCCGGGCGGCCGCGGCGGCCGCGCGCGGCCGGGTAGGTCTTGACGAGCCCCCGCACGGTGCACACCGTGGCGCCCGCGGCACGCTCCGCCTGTTTCCCGACCGTTCTCACGAGCTATGAGGGTACGCGCCCCGGCGCCCGCGGCTCGCTTTGGGGTGCCGGCGGGAGCCGAACGCCGCCGGCCGCCGGGTCAGTCCCCCGCCTGCGCGTGTTCCGCCGCCGTCCGGGCGTCGATCTCGCGCCAGAAACCCGCCCGGATCGCGTAACGGTCGTGCTCGTCGATCTGGTCGTCCTTGTGGGCGAGGAGCCCGAAGCGGGCGGCGTAGCGCAGGAGCTCGCCGTCGATGCGGTGGGGGATGCGGGGGTACTCGGTGGACAGGTGCTGGAGGTGGACGGAGTCGGTCAGGCGCTCGGCCCAGCGGCGGGCGAAGACCTGGCCGACCTCGAAGGGGTCGCCGCCGACGGTGGTGATGTCCTCCTCGCGGTCGGCCCAGCGCTGCTCGGCGCTGGTGAGCTGGGCGAGCATGGGCAGGGAGGCCGTCTCGGGGGACTCGCCCAGGCCGTTGCCGGCGCCGCCGCGGTCGATCCAGCCCTTGTCGGAGGACCAGCGCAGGGTCGCGTTGGGCGTCACCCCGGCGCCCGACTGCCCGTTGGCCGGGGACGGGCCGGCGCCCGGGCCGGGGCCCGGCACGGCGGCGCCGGCCGGCTGCGCCGGGGTGCCCGCCGGGCCGCGCCCCAGTCCGGCGAGGTCCTTCGGGGTGGGCACGCCGCGCGTGGCGGGGGAGTCGTTGCCGCCCGCTGGGGCCGTCGTCGCGGGCCGGGTGCCGTTGCGCTCGGCGGCCGGGCGGCTCTCCCCGCCGTGCCCGGAGGCGGCCGCGGCCGCGGCGGCCGCCGCGGCGGTCTCGGGCAGGGGGGCGGAGAGGATCGCCGCGATCTCGGGCCGGGGCGCGGGCGGCGGGGCGCAGGGGCCGGTGAGCTCCTTGGGCCGTACGGCGCGGGTGATCCAGGTGCGGTCCAGGACGCGGCGCTCGTCGGCCTCGGCGACGAGGTCCTCGGACTGGTTGTAGTCGCCGTCGGCTGCCTGCACGGCCCACAGGTGGACGGCGACGCCGTGTTCCTTGGCGGACATCAGGCCGGGCAGGAGGTCGCCGTCGCCGGTGACGAGCACGATGTCCGAGCAGGCGCGGTTGCGGGCGAGCTCGGTGAGCTCGGCGTGCATGGCCGCGTCCACGCCCTTCTGGGCCCAGCGGCCGTCGCTGCGGGTCAGGGCGCCCAGCCGGACCGTGACGCGGGACATGACGCGCAGCCGCCGGTGCTCGGGCTGGGGGACCCGGTCGGGGGCGCCGTCGAACCAGTAGATCCGCAGCAGCGGACGCTGGGTGTCGGCTTCGGCGCGCTCGCGCAGCCCCTGGATGAGGGTCGCGTGGTCGACGGTGATGCGCGACCTGGCGGGCTCCCCCGCCAGCAGGCTCGCGGCGGCGCCCAGCAGATAGCCGGCGTCCACCAGGACGACGCAGCGGTCCACGTTCCACCCTCTTTCCGTGAGTTCAGATGTCTGAGTTCGGAAGTGCGGTCGTCCCCCGGCACGGCCGTGCCCCGGTCTCCTCGGTTTGCCAGGAGTCTGCCCGACCGCGCGGGGGTTATCAGTCCGAACTGGATCTTCGGCGTGGCGGATACGGGCGGCGGCGGAGAAGTAACCCTGTCACCGAAGGTAATGACCCGAAATGCGTCCTTCGTGGGGGCGTGCAAGGGTGAGCCGTGGGGGGTCGTCACCCCGATCCGGAGGCACAGCAGCATGGCGAAGAACAAGAAGCAGGACCGGAGCCAGCAGAAGTCCAGTGCGGCGGAGCGCAGTCAGGAGCAGGCCCAGAAGTCGTCGATGGAGGCCCAGAGCGGGCAGCGGTCGACGCAGGTCACCCCGGGCGATCTGGCCCGCAAGAACAAGCAGAAGCGGTTCGGTCACAACTGAACCGGCGCTTGGACGCGCTTGAGGGGCGCGCCCGCCGAAGCGGGCGCGCCCCTCATTCGCGCGCGATGGCTCAGCCGGCCAGGCAGGACGGGCCGAGCAGCTGCTTCAGGTCGCCGAAGAGTGCCGGATCGGGTGTCACCCGGTGGCGGTCGAGCCGCAGGACGGTCGTCTTGCGGGCGCCCTGGAGCTTGATCCGCACCTCGGTGGAGCCCCGGTGGTGGCTGAGCACCTGGCCCAGCCGCTCCACCAGCGGCGGGGTGACCTTGACCGTGGGGATGGAGATGATCACCGGGGCGTTGGTGCCGGCGTTGGAGAGGTCGGGGACCATCAGCTCCATGGCCACCAGCCGGGGGATGTCCTCGCGCTTGTCGAGGCGGCCCTTGACGAAGACGACGGCGTCCTCGACGAGCTGGGTGGAGACCAGCTGGTAGGTGGCGGGGAAGAACATGCAGTCGATGGAGCCGGCCAGGTCCTCGACGGTGGCGATGGCCCAGGCGTTGCCCTGCTTGGTCATCTTGCGCTGGAGGCCGGAGATGATGCCGCCGATGGTGACGATGGCGCCGTCGGCGTGCTCACCGCCGGTGAGCTGGGAGATCGAGGCGTCGGCCTTGTCGTTGAGGACGTGCTCGATGCCGAAGAGCGGGTGGTCGGAGACGTAGAGGCCGAGCATCTCGCGCTCCTGCGCGAGCAGGTAGGACTTCTCCCACTCGACGTCGGAGAACTCCACGTCGAGCCCGAAGCCCGGCTCGCCGCTGTCCTCCTCGCCCATGCCGCCGAAGAGGTCGAACTGCCCCTCGGCCTCCTTGCGCTTGACCGCGACCACGTTGTCGATCATCGGCTCGTAGTGCGCGGTGAGGCCCTTGCGGGTGTGCCCCATCTCGTCGAAGGCGCCGGCCTTGATCAGCGATTCGACGGTGCGCTTGTTGCAGACGACGGCCTCGACCTTGTCGAGGAAGTCGGGGAAGGAGGTGTACTTCCCCTTGGCCTTGCGGCAGCGGATGATCGAGTCGACGACGTTGGCGCCGACGTTGCGCACGGCGGTGAGGCCGAAGAGGATCACGTCGTCGCCCTGGGCGGCGAAGTTGGACTCCGACTCGTTGACGTTCGGCGGGAGCACCTTGATGCCCATGCGGCGGCACTCGTTGAGGTAGGTCGCGGACTTGTCCTTGTCGTCCTTGACCGAGGTCAGCAGGGCGGCCATGTACTCGGCGGGGTGGTTGGCCTTGAGGTAGGCCGTCCAGTACGAGACCAGGCCGTACGCGGCGGAGTGGGCCTTGTTGAAGGCGTAGCCGGCGAAGGGGACCAGCACGTCCCACAGGGCCTGGATGGCCTCGTCGGTGTAGCCGTTCTTCCGGGCGCCGGCCTGGAAGATCGTGAAGTTCTTCGCCAGTTCCTCGGGCTTCTTCTTGCCCATGACGCGGCGGAGGATGTCGGCCTCGCCGAGCGAGTACCCGGCGATGATCTGGGCGGCCTTCTGCACCTGCTCCTGGTAGACGATCAGGCCGTAGGTGACGGCCAGGACCTCTTCCAGGGGCTTCTCCAGCTCCGGGTGGATCGGAGTGATCTCCTGCTGGCCGTTCTTGCGCAGCGCGTAGTTCGTGTGCGAGTTCATGCCCATCGGGCCCGGCCGGTACAGGGCAGACACGGCGGAGATGTCTTCGAAGTTGTCGGGCTTCATCAGCCGCAGCAGGGACCGCATGGGCCCGCCGTCGAACTGGAAGACGCCGAGGGTGTCGCCGCGCTGGAGGAGCTCGAAGGTCGTGGGGTCGTCGAGCGGGAGGGCCAGGAGGTCGATGTCGATCCCCTTGTTGGCCTTCACCATCTTGACGGCGTCGTCCATGATCGTGAGGTTGCGCAGGCCGAGGAAGTCCATCTTCAGCAGGCCGAGCGACTCACAGCTCGGGTAGTCCCACTGGGTGATGGTCACGCCGTCGGAGTGCCGGACCCAGACGGGGACGTGGTCGGTGATCGTCTCGCTGGACATGATCACGCCGGCCGCGTGCACACCCATCTGCCGGACCAGGCCCTCGACGCCCATGGCGGTGTCGATGACCTTCTTGACGTCCGGCTCGTTCTCGTACATCGCGCGGACCTCGCCGGCCTCGCTGTAGCGCGGGTGCTTGGGGTCGGTGATGCCGGAGAGCGGGATGCCCTTGCCGAGGACGTCGGCGGGCATCGCCTTGGTGATGCGGTCGCCCATGGCGTAGGGGTAGCCCAGGACGCGCGCGGAGTCCTTGATGGCGTTCTTGGCCTTGATGGTGCCGTAGGTGCCGATCATGGCGACCTTGTCCGAGCCGTACTTCTCGGTGACGTACCGGATCACCTCGGCGCGCCGGCGCTCGTCGAAGTCGATGTCGACATCGGGCATCGAGATGCGCTCGGGGTTCAGGAACCGCTCGAAGATCAGGCCGTGCGGGATGGGGTCGAGGTCGGTGATGCCGAGGGCGTAGGCGACGATCGAGCCGGCCGCGGAGCCACGGCCGGGGCCGACCGCGATGCCCTGCTTCTTGGCCCACATGATGAAGTCGGCGACCACGAGGAAGTAGCCCGGGAAGCCCATCGAGATGATCGTGTCCATCTCGTACTCGACCTGCTTCATGCGGTCCTCGGGGATGCCGCCGGGGAAGCGGCGGTGCATGCCCCGCATGGTCTCCTCGCGGAACCAGGTGACCTCGGTGTAGCCCTCGGGGATGTCGAACTTGGGCATCAGGTTCCGGAACTGGAACATGCCCTCGGTGTCGATCTGGTCCGCGATCAGCTGGGTGTTGGCACACCCCTCCTGCCAGGCGTCCGAGGAGTCGATGGCGTACATCTCCTCCGTGGACTTCAGGTAGTAGCCCGAGCCGTCGAAGCGGAAGCGGTCGGGGTCGGAGAGGTTCTTGCCGGTCTGGATGCACAGCAGGGCGTCGTGGGCGGTCGCCTCGTGCGCGTAGGTGTAGTGCGAGTCGTTGGTGACCAGGGGCGGGATGCCGAGCTTCTTGCCGATCTCCAGCAGTCCGTCGCGGACCCGGCGCTCGATCTCGATGCCGTGGTCCATCAGCTCCAGGAAGTACCGGTCCTTGCCGAAGATGTCCTGGTACTCGGAGGCGGACTTCAGGGCCTCGTCGAACTGCCCGAGGCGCAGCCTGGTCTGCAGCTCGCCGGAGGGGCAGCCGGTGGAGGCGATCAGCCCCTCGGACCACTGGCTGATGGTCTCCTTGTCCATCCGGGGCCACTTGGTCAGCCAGCCCTCGGCGTAGGCGTCGGAGGACAGCCGGAAGAGGTTGTGCAGACCGGTGGCGTTGGCCGCCCAGATCGTCTTGTGGGTGTAACCACCGGAGCCGGAGACGTCGTCCCGCTTCTGATGCGGCTGGCCCCACTGGATCCTGCGCTTGTTGCGCCGGGACTCGGGGGCCACGTACGCCTCGATGCCGATGATCGGGGTGATCCCGGCCTTCTGGGCGGAGTGGAAGAAGTCGTAGGCGCCGTGGAGGTTGCCGTGATCGGACATGGCGATGTGTGTCATGCCCATCTCATTGCAGGCATTGAACATGTCCTTGAGCCGCGCGGCACCGTCCAGCAGCGAGTACTGGGTGTGGACGTGCAGGTGCGTGAACGGCGTCTTGGCCACGGTGGACGACCTCCGGGGGCGGGGCAGCGGGTCGGCGGGGACAACTTCGAAGGTTACCGGCCCCCACCGACAGCCGGGGGCACGCGCCGGTACCCTCACGCGTTGAGCACCACAGCACTGACGTTCGTTCCATGCCCCACCCCAGGAGGACCCCGCGATGGCGACCGAGCACGAGCGGGCCGCACGGCGCGGCGAGGAGATCCTCGCCGTCTTCGACACCGCCTTCGGTGAGCTGCTGGCGGCCGACCCCGCGGCCTTCCGCGTGAAGTTCCGGAAGATGGCCGCCTCCGCGTTCGCCTTCTACCGGGGCACCGCCTGCCTCTTCTACTCCGACCTCGCGCACGAGCGCGACGCCGGTCCCTACCTGGACGAGCGCACCGGCCGCGTGTGGATCCACGGCGACCTCCACGCCGAGAACTTCGGCACGTACATGGACGCCAACGGCCGCCTCGTCTTCAACGTCAACGACTTCGACGAGGCGTACGTCGGCCCCTTCACCTGGGACCTCAAGCGCTTCGCCGCCTCCGTGGCGCTGCTGGGCCACGCCAAGGCGCTCAGCGACGAGAAGATCTCCGAGCTGGTGCGGATCTACGCCGCCGCCTACCGCGAGCGGATCCACGCCCTGGCCACCGGCGCCAAGGACGACGAGATCCCACCCTTCACCCTGGACACCGCCGACGGCCCGCTCCTCGGCGCCCTGCGCGAGGCCCGCTCACTTACCCGCTTCGGGCTGCTGGCCACGATGACGGAGATCCGGGACTTCGACCGGCGCTTCCTGCCCGGCGGCGGCACCGTCGAGCTGGACGCCGCCACCCGCTACAAGATCCTCGCGGCCTTCGACGGCTACCTGGAGACCCTCCCCGACACCAGCCTGGCCCGCCCGGACTCCTACCGCGTCAAGGACGTCGTGGGCCGCCGGGGCATCGGCATCGGCAGCGCCGGCCTGCCCTCGTACAACATCCTCCTGGAGGGCAACAGCGACGCCCTGGAGAACGACGTCGTCATCTACATGAAGCAGGCGCAGACCCCGGCGGTCTCCCGGCACATCACCGACCCCGCGGTGCGCCAGTACTTCCAGCACGAGGGCCACCGCACGGTGATCTCGCAGCGGGCGCTCCAGGCGCACGCCGACCCGTGGCTGGGCTGGACCGAGCTCCAGGAGGACGGTCGCAGCCACGGCCAGCTCGTCGCCGAGGTCTCGCCGTACGCCGTGGACCTGGACTGGTCGGACATCGACGACCCGGTGGAGATCGCCGCCGTCGTCGCCGACCTGGGCCGGGCCACCGCCGCCATGCACGCGGCCGCCGACGACCAGAGCGGCCACTCGCTGGTGCCGTTCTCCACCGAGCGCGCCATCGACGCCGTGATCGCCGCCGACGAGGAGGGCTTCGCGGAGCTCCTCGTGGACTTCGCCCACACCTATGGCGCCCGGGCCCGCGCGGACCACCAGATCTTCGTCGATCTGTTCCGCAACGGCCGCATTCCGGGGCTTTAGCCGAGGTTTATCGCGCGGCATGACAGACTCGGCCCTCATGGACATATCAGCGGCACGGTGGCGGGCACTGCGCGCGGCGCTCTTCGCGGCGCTGTGCGTACTGCTGTCCGCGGCCTCGCACGTGCTGCTGTCCGGGAAGCCGCTGCCGCTCGCGACCGTCGCCGGGGCCGGCGCCGCCGTCTTCGCGCTCGCCTACGCCCTCGCGGGCCGCGAGCGCGGCTACGGGCGCATCGCCGCGCTCCTCGTCCTGCTGGAGCTGGGCGCCGCGGCGCTCTTCACCGCCGGGCAGGACACCTGCTACGGCCGCCCCGGCCACCCGGCCCCCGCCGGGGCGCTGACCTGGCTGTGCAGCGGCGGCATGGGCGGGCCGCTGGCCCGCTGGGCCGCCCCCGGCACCGCCCCCTGGCTGCTGCTCGCCGGCCACGTCGCCGTGGGCCTGCTGGCCGCCGCCTGGCTGCGGCGCGGCGAGGCCGCGCTCGCCGGGCTGCTGCGCGCCACGGCGGCCGTCGCCTTCCGCCCGCTGCGGCTCGCCGCCGCGGTGCTGGACGCGCGCGTCGGCTCCGGGCCCGCGCTGTCCGTGCGGCCCGGCCACGAGACCCCGGCCCGGCACGCCTCCCCCCTCCTGGTGCACTCCGTCGTACGACGCGGCCCGCCGGTCGCACTGCCCTCGCCCTGCTGACCGCCGGGCCGTCCATGGGGACGGGCCCGCGCGGGCCGGGCGGCACGCGACCGACAGCCACGACACGCACCACGGAGAAGACCACCATGAGCAAGCGCAACAACTGGGAGAACAAGCAGTCCGCCCGCGAGCGGCTGCGCGCCGAGCGCGAGAAGCAGGCCAAGCGCGACAAGACGCGCCGCCAGCTCCTCGTCGGCGGCGCGATCGTCGGCGTCCTGGCGATAGCCGCCGGCGTCGGCGTCGCGGTGACGCAGATGGGCAAGAAGAGCGACTCCGCCTGGACCGCCGCCGCGAAGAAGACCCTCGTCAAGCCCGCCAACACCGGCGGCGACAAGGGCACCGAGATCGTCGTGGGCAACAAGGACGCCAAGCACACCCTGGAGGTCTTCCAGGACATGCGCTGCCCGATCTGCTCCGTCTTCGAGCAGAACGTCGGCGACACCATCGACAAGGACGTCAAGGACGGCAAGTACAAGGTGTCGTACCACATCGGCACCTTCCTCGACCGCAACCCGCAGATCCGCGGCGACGGCTCGAAGAACGCGCTCAGCGCCCTCGGCGCCGCGCTGAACGTCGGCACCGAGGCCTTCAGCGCCTACAACAAGGCCCTCTACTCCAAGGCCAACCACCCCGAGGAGACCAAGGACGACTTCGCCAAGGACGACGTCCTGCTGAAGGTCGCCCAGCAGGTCCCCGCGCTCAAGGGCAACGCGGCCTTCGAGAAGGACGTCAAGGAGGGCACCTACGACAAGTGGGCCCTGGAGATGTCCGACTCCTTCGACAGCCACAAGGACGTCACCGGCACCCCCACGATCAAGCTCGACGGCAAGAAGCTGAGCGTGAAGACCGCCTACGGCGAGGGCGCCCCGAACACGGCCGACAAGTTCAACGAGCTGGTCGCCGCGCAGCTGAAGTAACGCCCCGAGGGGCGGGCCCGGCCCGCCCCTCACCGATGCCGAATCTTGACCAGACAGGCCGGTGGCGGCCGTGGCACACTCGCCCTCATGGAGGGGACGGGCGTTCGGCTCAGGGCGATGCGCGCCGGACTGTTCACCGCGCTCTGCCTCACGCTGTCCGCGGCCGCCCACGTGCTGCTCTCGCACACCCCGTTGCCGCTGTCCACGGTCACCGTACTGGCGGCCGTCTTCTTCGCCGTCGCCTACGCGCTGGCCGGCCGCGAGCGCGGCTTCTGGCCGATAGCCGCCCTGCTGGTCCCGCTGGAACTGGCCGCCGACACCGTCTTCACCACCGGCCAGCACGCCTGTTACGGCCAGGCCGGCGGCCCGGTCGCGGGCCCCCTCCACTCGATGGGCGTCGACCTGGTCTGCCAGGGCGGCGAGTTCGGCTCACCGCTGGCCGGCGGACCGGCCGCCGCGGATTCCGCGACGCCCTGGCTACTGCTCGCCGCGCACGTCACGGTCGGGCTGATCGCGGCCGCCTGGCTGCGGCGCGGCGAGGTGGCCGTGGCCCGGCTGCTGCGCGCGCTGGCCGCGCTCGCCTTCCACCCCCTCCTGCCGGCCACCGCGCTCCGGTCGTACGGCCCCGTCGGTGCGGCGCCCGTCCGGCCCGTCCGCGACACCCTGGCCGCCCGGACGCTCCCCCAGCTCGTCCACTCCGTCGTACGGCGGGGACCGCCGCCGCTCATGGCATCCGCCTGAGCACCGGTCCCGCACCCGTACCTTCTTCCACCACGGAGCTGAGTCATGAGCAACACCCCGCAGAACAAGGCCACCGCCCGCGAACGCCTGCGCGCCGAGCGCGAGAAGCAGGCCAAGCGCGACAAGACCCGTCGTCAGCTCCTCATCGGCGGCGCGATCGTCGCCGTCCTCGCGGCGGCGGGCGGCATCGGCGTGGCCGTCTCCAAGGCCACCGACGGCGGCAAGAACACCAAGGTCAGCAGCGAGGACTGGGAGACCGCCGCCAAGGACCGGGGGTTCAGGCAGCCCGCCAACACCACCGGCGACAAGGGCACGGTGGTCGTCATCGGCAAGCAGGACGCGAAGAACACCCTGGAGGTCTTCGAGGACATGCGCTGCCCGGTCTGCTCCGGCTTCGAGCAGGCCGTCGGCGAGACCATCCAGAAGGACATCAAGGACGGCAAGTACAAGGCCCAGTTCGAGGTGGGCACCTTCCTCGACCGCAACCCGATGATCAAGGGTTCGGGCTCGAAGAACGCGCTGAGCGCGCTGGGCGCGGCGCTCAATGTGAGCCCGGAGGCGTTCCTGGAGTACAAGAAGGCGCTCTACTCGGCCAAGAACCACCCCGACGAGCGGGACGACGCCTTCTCCGACGACGGCAAGCTGATCTCCGTCGCCCAGGAGGTGCCCGCGCTCAAGGGCAACGCCGCCTTCGAGAAGAGCGTCAAGGACGGCACCTTCGACAAGTGGGCGCTGGAGATGTCCGCCGCCTTCGACAAGCAGGTCGGCCCGAACAAGCCCATCCAGGGCACGCCGGGGCTGAAGCTCAACGGCAAGGTGCTGGGCGACCAGCGCGGCCAGGCGCCGCAGGACCCGAAGACGTTCACGTCGCTGGTCGACGGGGCGCTCGTGAAGTGACGTCGAGCTACCGGCGGTAGGCGACGGGCGGACGAACACTCGGTGATCGTCCGCCGAAGCCCTTGCCACAGGACTTACCGCCGGTTCTACCGGGCAGTAAAGTGACGGCCCGTGACATCCCACCACATATCCCGCCGCACAGCCGTCACGGCCGTCGCCGCCACCACGACCGCCGCCCTGCTCCCGCTGGCCGCGGCCCCGGCCGCCCTCGCCGACTCGGACCCGCCGGGACCGCCCCGCCCGGCCTTCCTCCACGGCGTCGCCTCCGGCGACCCGCTGCCCGACGGCATCCTGCTCTGGACCCGCGTCACGCCCGTCCCGGACGCCGTGCCGGGCTCCGGGCGCGGCCCGGCCGTGGACGTCGCCTGGCAGGTCGCCGAGGACGCGGGCTTCACCCGGGTCGTCGCCCGGGGCACCGTCACCGCGACCGCCGACCACGACCACACCGTCAAGGCGGACGTCCGCGGACTGCGCCCGGCCACCGGCTACTTCTACCGGTTCACCGCCGGGGACGCCGTCTCCCCCACCGCCCGCACCCGCACCGCCCCCGCCCACGACGCGGCCACGGCCGGGCTGCGCTTCGGCGTGGTGTCCTGCTCCAACTGGGAGTCCGGCCACTTCTCCACGTACCGCCACCTCGCCGGCCGCAAGGACCTGGACGCGGTCTTCCACCTCGGCGACTACATCTACGAGTACGGCACCGGCGAATACCCCACGCCCAAGTACGTGGTCCGCCCCCACGCCCCCACCCACGAGATCATCACCCTGGCCGACTACCGCACCCGCCACGGCCAGTACAAGACCGACCCCGACCTCCAGGCCGTCCACCACGCCCACCCGATGGTGGCCATCTGGGACGACCACGAGTTCGCCAACGACGCCTGGTCCGGCGGCGCCGAGAACCACACCCCGGGCGCCGAGGGCGCCTGGACCGACCGCGTCGCGGCAGCCAAGCAGGCCTACTTCGAGTGGATGCCCGTACGCCCCTCCGTCGAGGGCACCACCTACCGCCGGCTGCGCTTCGGCAAGCTCGCCGACCTCCACCTGCTGGACCTGAGATCCTTCCGCTCCCAGCAGGTCAAGCCGGGCAGCGGCAAGGTCGACGAACCCGGCCGCACCATCACCGGCCGCGCCCAGCTCGACTGGCTCAAGGAGGGCCTGGCGAGCTCCGACACCACGTGGCGCCTCGTCGGCAACCCCGTCATGATCTCCCCGGTCGCCTTCGGCGCCCTCCCCGCCCACCTCCTGGAGCCCATCGCCAAACTCCTGGGCCTCCCGGCGGGCGGCATCGCCGTCAACACCGACCAGTGGGACGGCTACACCGAGGACCGCCGCGAGCTCATCGACCACCTGGAGCGACGCTCCATCCGCAACACGGTCTTCCTCACCGGCGACATCCACATGGCCTGGGCCAACGACGTCCCCAAGCGGGCCGCGACCTACCCGCTGTCGTCGTCCGTCGCCACGGAGTTCGTCGTGACGTCGGTGTCCTCCGACAACCTCGACGACCTGCTCCACGTCGCCCCCCACACGGTCTCCGTACCGGCGGCGGCCGCCATCAAGACGTCCAACCGCCACGTGAAGTGGCTCGACATGGACGGCCACGGCTACGGCGTCCTCGACGTCACGGCCGACCGCGCGCAGATGGACTACTACGTCCTGTCGGACAAGCGCGACGCGAAGGCGACGGTCTCGTGGGCGCGCTCGTACGCCACGCGCTCGGGGTCGCAGCGGGTGGAGCGGGTGGACGCGCCGGTGCGGTGAGGTTTTTCGGGGCGCCGCCCCTGGGCCGGAGAGGGCCCGGCAGCGGCGCCCCGGTCAGGCCACGCCATCGAGCACGGTCCTGACCTCCGGCACGTCCCGGAACTCGGCAAGACGGTCCAGCACGACCCGCACCCTCCGCGTCGTCCGGTCACTGGCGATGCCGGCGGACAGGGAGATCACGCGTTCCGCGACGACCGCCGCTTCCTCGGGCTCGTTCGCATCGACCAAGGCGACGGCCAGCCACGACAGATAGAGAGCCAGTTCCCGCGTATGCGTCGCGTCGTACCGGCCGAGCACGTCACGGAGCAGCGGGACGGCCCGGAGAGGGCGACGCAGTTCCGTGTATGCACGGGCCTCCATGACCAGGAGCTCACCAGTGTCCACCCAGTAGAGGTAACCGGGTGATTCGGCTCCGGCAGTGTCCTGGGCCAGTGCCTCGCCGGCTCGACCGAGGGCCCTCATGGCCGCCTGGGCGTGCCCCATCCTGGTCTCCGCCCATGCGACGCGGTCCAGGTGCAGGGCCCGTGCCTTGGGCGGAGCGTCGGGCCCTGCCTCTTCCAGGGCGGCGCGTGCCAGGCCCAGTCCTTCGGCCTCCCGCCCGGTATTGCTGAGCTGGTAGGCGAGTGAACCGGCGAGGTTCCCGGTCAGAGTCAAGTCGCCTGCCTGCCGGGCGGCGCTGATACCGAGGCGGTAGACCGTCTCCGCTTCGGCGTACTGTCCGGCGTCACTGGCGATCCATCCGGCGATCTGGGCCAACTCGCCGATCTGGGAAAGCAGCGCGGCGCCCGCCGCGAGCGGTCAAGGGCGCCAGTGGATCTCCGGCGGGCAGGTAGTCGGCCAGGGGCGGTGCGGGCAGTTCGAGAGCCGGTGGGGGCCCGGTGATCGCCTCCACCGTTGCCTTCAGGGCAGCCGCGAGGAACGGCAGCCACTCACGCGGTGTGCGCTTGCCCGTCTCGTACCGGCTGGTCTCCTGACGCCCGATCGGGTCCCCGGCGATCCCTGCGGCACGGCACGTCTCACGGGCCAAGCGCGCCTGACTCCACCCGCGCTGTTCGCGTAGACGCCGGATGTTGGCCCCGATGTTCCCTCCCACAGCCCCAGTCTGGCCGACAACTGGCCTACACGGGGCCGCTGGTCGGAGATCAAGGGCGGGCGAATGCTGAGGTCCTCAGCAGAAGCGGAAGGCGATTCCGCCCTCGCGGAACACAGCAGGAAGCACCACTCGGAGCCGTGCGGACACGAGGCTCCACGCTGACACAACGCTGACAACCAGAAAGGAAACACGCATGGGCAAGAAGGACGACGACTGGGACCCGAACGAGAACCGGGACCAGGTCACCGACCCCGATACGCACGTCTCCCAGAACGGTAACGTCTACAGCAGCATGGCCGACGACGAGGAGCGCGAAGGGAAGTAGCGCGATGGTCCACGGCGAGAACCTGGCGAAAGACCTGCGGCGCGACCACGGCTTCGTCCACGTCGGGCGCACCAAGGACGGCAAGGCCGTGATCATGCGCAAGGGTGCCCGCTGGACCGTCGTCCCGCTGCGGTGGCTCACCAGCGACGCCGTGGACACCATCAAGGCCCAGGCCGGGATCGGCCTCGTCTGAGCCGTGCCGTGAACGGCCCCCGCCCGCGCGGGGGCCGTTCACGGGCGGTTACGCCGCCACGTCCTCCAGGAACGCCAGGGCGACCGCCCACGTCCGCTCCGCCGCCTCCGCGTCGTAGTCGTCCAGGTCCGGGTCCGTGAAGAGGTGGCCGGCGCCGGTGTAGCGGTGGATCTCCACGTCCGCGCCGGCGCGGCCCATGCGCAGGTACCACGCGTTCAGCCAGTCGTGCGGCTCGAACGGGTCCGGGTCCGCGACGTGGAGCTGGACCGGCAGGTCGTCCACGGAGGCGTTCTCCGGGAGGTCCGACGTGCCGTGGAGGAGGAGCAGGCCGCGGGCCTTCTCGTCGGCCAGGGCCAGGTTCTGGGCGATGGAGCCGCCGAGGGAGAAGCCCGCGTAGACCAGGCCGCGGTCCGACAGCGATGCCACCGCCGTCACCGCGCGCCGCAGGAGTTCCTCGCGGCCGATCTCGTCCTTGATGGCCATGCCGTCCTCGACGGTCTCCGCCGTGCGTCCCTCGTACAGGTCGGGCACGTGCACCTCGTGCCCGGCGGCCCGCAGGCGGTCGGCGGCGG
Organism: Streptomyces sp. L500; assembly: GCF_054551825.1. Classification (NCBI taxonomy): domain Bacteria; kingdom Bacillati; phylum Actinomycetota; class Actinomycetes; order Kitasatosporales; family Streptomycetaceae; genus Streptomyces; species Streptomyces sp. L500. The sequence goes on along the minus strand of NZ_JBTOLC010000005.1, from coordinate 195,208 downwards.
CGTGGACGGCCGGCCGCAGGCCGTATGCGGAATGGAATAGAACAATCGTGGTAGGGGACGTCACTGGAGGTCACTTCCTTACGGCATGAAACACGTGCCCCCATCGTGCCAGCCAGTTACGTTCGAAGGAGCGGAGGTGCTGCCCATGGAGCACATACTGCGTCCCCTCGCGGTTCTCGGCGGGGCCGTCCTGATCACCTTCATCGCGGGGTGGGCGGCCGACCAGGCGGTGCGCCGCGCGGGGGCGCTGCATCCCGAGACGCCGTTGTGGGGACTGCTGGAGCGGTGCAGGATGCCGTTGCGGCTGGTGCTGTGCACCGCGCTGCTGCGCGCGGGCTATCCCTCGGCGGAGCTGCCGAAGGGGTCCCGGGACGCGGTCGGGCAGGTGCTGACGCTGGTGCTGATCGCGGCGTGCGCCTGGCTGGCGGTGCGGGTGGCGGCCGCCGTCGTGGAGTCCGGCTACGCGCGCTACGCGGCCGGCGCGCAGGACCCCTACCGGGTGCGCCGGGTGCGGACGCAGGTGACGCTGATCCAGCGGGTCGTCACGGCGGCCGTCTCCGTCGTGGCGGTGGCGTCGATGCTGCTGACGTTCCCCGCGATGCGGGCGGCGGGGACGTCCCTGCTGGCCTCGGCCGGCGTGATCGGCATCGTCGCGGGCATAGCCGCCCAGTCGACGCTGGGCAATATCTTCGCCGGGCTCCAGATCGCCTTCGGCGACATGGTGCGCATCGGCGACACGGTCGTGGTCGAGGGCCAGTGGGGCACCGTCGAGGAGATCACCCTCACCTATCTGGTGGTGACGACCTGGGACGAGCGGCGCATCACCATGCCGGTGTCGTACTTCACCAGCAGGCCGTTCGAGAACTGGTCGCGGAGCAATCCCCGGATGACCGGCACCGTCTTCCTCCATCTGGACCACACGGCCCCCATCGACCTGATCCGCGAGCGGCTCCACGAGGTGCTCAAGGAGTGCCCGGAGTGGGACGGGCGCGGCTGGAGCCTGGTCGTCACCGACACCACGCCCTCCACCATCCAGGTGCGCGCGCTGGTCACGGCCAAGGATCCCGACGACATCTGGACGCTGCGCTGCGTGGTCCGCGAGGCCCTGGTCGCCTGGCTGCGCCGGGAGCACCCGTACGCGCTGCCGCGGATCAACACCGCTCAGGCACCCGGGCTGGAGGAGGCGCCGGACCGCCGGCAGGCCCCGCCCACCTCGGGGGACATCGGGCCGGGGCCGGGGACGACGTGAAGGACCGGCGGACGACGTGAAGGACCGGCGGACGACGCGAAGGGCCGGCCGGCTCACGCCCCGCGCAGGCTGCGCATGTCGAGCTGCCGCAGCACCCGGTCGACCACCTCCGGGTCCATCCACGGCTCGCTGCGCGCGTCGAGGACCGCGTGCCGGGCGGCCGAGAGCAGCTCGGCGTGGATGGTCTGGATGGTGCGCAGCCGCTGGACGCGCTGGACGTGGGCCTCGCGCCGTTCCTCGTCGACCATCTCCGGGCTGATGCGGGCGCCGATGTCGTAGGCGCGCCGGTGGAGCATCTCGACCAGGTCCTCGGGGAGCTCCTCCTGTTCTTCGATCTCCAGCAGCCGGTGCTTGGCGGCCTTGGCGGCGCGGATGGCCAGCTGGCGCTCCAGTTCCCGGGTCCAGTCGGAGTCGGCGCGCACGCCGAGCAGCCTGACGAGCCGGGGCAGCGTCAGGCCCTGGACGACGAGGGTGGAGATGATGACGGCGAAGGCGATGAAGAGGATCTCGCCGCGGGCGGGGAAGGGCGACTTGTCGTCCGTGGTCAGCGGGATGGCCAGGGCGAGCGCCACGGAGGCCACGCCCCGCATCCCGGACCACCACATGATGATGGTCTCCCGCCAGCTGGTGAGGATCTCCTCGTCGATGTCGCGGCCCTTGTGGAGCCGCTTGGCCAGCCAGGCGGCGGGCAGCAGCCATGCCAGGCGGACGCCCACCACGACGGCGATGACGACGCCGCCGATGCCGAGCATCTCGCCCCAGCGGCCGGACGCGGTGCTGAGGGCGTTGTGCAGTTCGAGGCCGACGAGGCCGAAGGCGACGCCGGTGACGAGGGTGTCGACGATCTCCCAGAAGGTGTGCCCGGCCAGCCGCCCCAGGACGTCGTCGGCGTCGCTCGCGAACTCGGCGAGGAACAGCGCGGTGGTCAGCACCGCGAGCACCCCGGAGCCCTTGAACTCCTCGGCGAGGACGTAGGAGACGAACGGCACCAGCAGGGTGAGCCCGATCTGGAGCGTGGGGTCGCCGAGGACGTCCATCAGCCGCTTGGCGATCCAGCCGAGGGCCAGGCCGACGCCCACGGCCACCACGGCGGAGAACACCAGCTCGCCGGCCGCCCTCGGCAGCGAGAAGCTGCCGCTGACGGCTGCCGCGACGGCCACGTGGTAGAGCACGATGGCGGTGACGTCGTTGAAGAGCCCCTCCCCCTCCAGGATGGAGACGAGGCGGCGGGGCAGCCCCAGGGAGCCCGCGACGGCGGTGGCGGCCACCGGGTCGGGCGGGGCGACGAGCGCGCCCAGCGCCACGGCGGCGGCCAGCGAGATCCCCGGCACGATCGCGTTGGCGACGGCCGCGACGGCGGCGGTGGTGACGAAGACCAGCGCGACGGCGAGCAGGAAGATCGGCCGCCGGTTGGCGGCGAACTGCCGCCAGGAGGTGCGCTGGGCGGAGGCGTAGAGCAGGGGCGGCAGGACCAGCGGGAGGATGAACTCCGGCGCGATGTCGATGTTCGGCACGAACGGCAGCAGCGCCAGAACGATCCCGCCGAGCGTCATCAGCACCGGCGACGGCAGCCCGAGCCGGTCGCCCAGCGGCACGGTGACCAGCGCTCCCAGCAGCAGGACGAACAGCAGGGCGAGCTGGTCCACGGATTCCCTCCGGGCGGGTCGGTGCGGGTGTGACTGCCGGGGCCGTTCCCCCAGCCTGCCTCACCCGCCTCCGGCCCGCCCTCCGGGCCGTTCTCCCGCTCGCCTTCCGGGTCGTTCTCCCGCCCGCCCTCCAGGTCGTTCTCCGGACCGGGTGGCTACGCGCTCTCGGCGCGCACCCTGTCCAGGGCGTACCGCAGATCCTCCGGGTACTCGCTCTCGAACTCGACCCAGCGGCCGTCCGAGGGGTGCTCGAAGCCGAGGCGCACGGCGTGCAGCCACTGGCGGGTGAGCTTCAGCCGCTTGGCGAGGGTGGGGTCGGCGCCGTAGGTCATGTCGCCGACGCAGGGGTGCCGGTGGGCGGACATGTGGACGCGGATCTGGTGGGTGCGGCCCGTCTCCAGCTTGATGTCGAGGAGGCTGGCGGCCCGGAACGCCTCGATGAGGTCGTAGTGGGTCACGGACGCCTTGCCGTCGGCGATGACGGCCCACTTGTAGTCGTGGTTGGGGTGCCGGCCGATGGGGGCGTCGATGGTGCCGCTCATCGGGTCCGGGTGGCCCTGGACCAGCGCGTGGTAGCGCTTGTCGGTGATCCGCTCGCGGAACTGGTGCTTGAGGTGGGAGTAGGCGCGCTCGGACTTGGCGACGACCATCAGGCCCGAGGTGCCGACGTCCAGGCGGTGGACGATGCCCTGGCGCTCGGCGGCGCCCGACGTGGAGATGCGGTAGCCCGCCGCGGCGAGGCCGCCGATCACGGTGGGGCCCGTCCAGCCGGGGCTGGGGTGCGCGGCCACGCCCACCGGCTTGACGATCACGACGATGTCGTCGTCGTCATGGATGATCTCCATGCCCTCGACGGGCTCGGCGACGATCTGCACCGGCGCGGTCGGCGCGGGCATCTCGACCTCGAGCCAGGCGCCGCCGGTCACCCGGTCGGATTTCCCGGCCGCGGCCCCGTCGAGCTGGACCTTGCCCGCGGCAGCCAGCTCGGCGGCCTTGGTGCGGGAGAAACCGAACATGCGGGCGATCGCGGCGTCGACGCGCTCGCCCTCAAGGCCGTCGGGAACGGGGAGGGCGCGGATCTCGGGAATGGTGCTCACCCGTCGAGTATGACGGACGGACGCGGCGACCCCGCCCCGGGCCTCGGCTCAGTCCTCGTGGACGGTGCCGTCCGGGTCCAGGCCCCGGAAGGAGAGGATCACGATCAGGAAGCCGCCGCAGACGATCGCGGAGTCGGCGAGGTTGAAGACCGCGAAGTGGGCGGGCGCGATGAAGTCCACCACGCCGCCCTGGAAGCCGCCGGGCGAGCGGAACAGCCGGTCGGTGAGGTTGCCGAAGGCGCCGCCCAGCAGCAGGCCGAGCGCGATCGCCCACGGCATGCTGTGGAGCTTGCGGGCGATCCGGGCGATCGCCACGATCACGGCGGCGGCGATGACCGTGAAGACGATCGTCATCGCCTCGCCGATGCCGAAGGCCGCGCCCCGGTTGCGGATCACCTCGAACTGGAGCCAGCTGCCGAACACCTGGATGGGGTCGTGGTGCTCCAGCTGGGCGACCACGAGGAGCTTGCTGCCCAGGTCGAGGAGGTACGCGAAGGCGGCCACGGCCAGCAGCGTCCCGATGCGCCGCGGGCCCTTGGGCGCGCTCCCTTCACCGGCCGTCGCCGTCGCCCCGGTGGGCTCGGTGGGCCGTCCGGCCTGTTCCGCCTCAGTCACGTGAGTCCCTGGATGTCGTCCCTGCTGGCTGAGGACGAGGGTACGGCACGTGGTGCGGAGGCGGTCAGCGACGTTCCTGCCGCTGCTTGCACTCCACGCACAGCGTGGCCCGGGGAAATGCCTGCATACGGGCCTTGCCGATCGCTTTGCCGCAGTTGTCGCAGAGGCCGTAGGTACCGGCGTCCAGGCGCTCCAGCGCCCGCTCGGTCTGCGTCAGCATCTCCCGGGCGTTGGCCGCGAGGGCCAGTTCGTGCTCCCGGGTGATGTTCTTGGTCCCGGTGTCCGCCTGGTCGTCGCCGGCGCCGTCGCCCGAGTCGCGCATCAGGCCGCTGATCGCGGCCCGGGCGGCCTCGATCTCCGCGCGCAGCCGCATCACCTCGCCCATCAGCTCGGTACGGGCCTCGGCCACCTCCGCGGGCGACCAGGGCTCCTCCCCCGGCCGCACGGCGAGCTCGCCGGGTGCGGCGGTGCCCGTGCCCGCGCCCGCGCCCGCGCGGGCTCCCGGCACCTTCTTCGCGGCCTGCCCCATGGTCTTCTTCGCAGCCACCGTCCTGGCTCCCGTCTCCTCAGCGGACACCGCCGTCGCCGCCGGTGCGAGCTCATCGGCGGCGGCCGCGCCCTGCCGGGCCCGGCCGCCTTTCTTCGCTGGTGCGGTGGCCCCGGCGGCTCCGCCCTTCCGGGCCGCCGCGGCCGTGGCCACCGTGGCAGTCTTCCCCGCCGCGACGCTTTCTCCCGCGCGTCCCGACTTTTTGGCCGGGGCGCCCCCCTTGGCGGCCGCACGGGACGGAGCGCCCCGCTTGGCGGGGGCGGCCGCCGTGCCGCCGGAAGGCGCCTGGGCCCCAGGCGCGGCTTTCGTACGGGGGGTGCGCGCCTTGGCGGCAGGGGCGCCCTCCTCGACGGAGGCGCGCCCCTTCGCCGGGGCCTTCTTGGCCGGGACGACCCCACTGCCGGAAGACGCCTCGGCTCCCGACGCGGCTTCCGCGCCGGGCGTGCGCTTCTTGGCGGGGGCGGCCTTCGTGGCCTTCGCGGCCTTCTTGGCGGGGGCCGCCTTCTTGGCCGGGGCCGCCTTCGCGGCGGAAGCGCGTCCCTTCGCCGGGGCCGCCTCACCGCCCGGGGCGGTCCCGTCTGCGGGAGTGCCCTCACGGGCCGGGGCACCGCTCTTGGCAGCGGCCGCCTTCACCGCGGAGGCACGCCCCTTCGCTGAGGACGCTGCCTTCTTGGCCGGAGCGGCCTCACCGCCGGGAGCGCCTTTGGCAGCGGTCGTCTTCGCCTTCCCGGCAGCGGCCCTCTTGGGCGGGGTGGCCTTCCTGGCCGAGGTCGCCTTCTTGCTGGGCGCGGACGACGCCCTAGCTGTGGGCTCGGCCGGCGCGGCCTTCGCCGTCTTCGCCGACTTCGCCGTCTTCTTCGCAGGCGCGGCCTTCGCCGCCTTGGCGGCCTTCCCCGCCGCCGCCACGGCGTTCGCCTTCCGTCCGGACGACGCGGCCGACGTCGCCGCCGGCCCGGCGGGCCGCCTCGCGGCCCGCTTCGCGGCAGGCGCCGTCTCCCCCGCGAGCGCAGGCGCAGCCGACTTCGCCGCCGTCGACTTCTCCGCCATGGCCGCGATCCCTTCACATTTTATGATCTTGGGCGCAAATCGTGCGGGAACGATAAATCGTCCGGACCCCCTCGGCAACGGGGCTCGCCGGTCTCCCCCTCCGTGCCCCGCCTCCGGCCCCTTATTCGGTCGGCCGCCGCGCCGTCCGCCCCGTACACTGGGCGCAGCGAAAGGCGTGGAAGGGACCAGTAGCGCCGCACGCAGCCATCAGCGATCCGGGGACGGTGCGAGCCCGGGGGTGTGCGCGGGGTGAAGATCAGCCCGGAGCCGCCGGAAGAACGCCCCCGGACCGACGGGGGCCAGTAGAACCGGCGTCGCGACCCTAATGAGGGGGCCGGAGACGGGGATCGTCTGCGGCCAAGGAGGGTGGTACCGCGGGAGCGCGCAGCGCGTCTCGTCCCTCCGACGGACAGTGCGACGACGTTCCGCCGGAGGAAGCCGATGACGCAGTACCGCCAGGTACCCGCACAGGTCGATCTGCCCGCCCTCGAGCACGCGGTGCTCGACTTCTGGCGCGAGCACAAGACCTTCGCCCGTACCCTCGAGCAGTCCGAGGGCCGCCCCGAGTGGGTGTTCTACGAGGGCCCGCCCACCGCCAACGGCATGCCCGGCGCCCACCACATCGAAGCCCGCGTCTTCAAGGACGTCTTCCCCCGCTTCCGCACGATGCAGGGCTACCACGTGGCCCGCAAGGCCGGCTGGGACTGCCACGGCCTGCCGGTCGAGCTCGCCGTCGAGAAGGAGCTCGGCTTCTCCGGCAAGCAGGACATCGAGGCGTACGGCATCGCCGAGTTCAACGCCAAGTGCCGCGAGTCCGTGACCCGCCACACCGACGCCTTCGCCGACCTCACCACCCGCATGGGCTACTGGGTCGACCTGGACGACGCCTACCGCACCATGGACCCGGACTACGTCCAGTCCGTCTGGTGGTCGCTGAAGGAGATCTTCAACAAGGGCCTGCTGGTCCAGGACCACCGCGTCGCCCCCTGGTGCCCCCGCTGCGGCACCGGCCTGTCCGACCACGAGCTCGCGCAGGGCTACGAGACGGTCGTCGACCCCTCCGTCTTCGTCCGCTTCCCGCTGACCTCCGGCCCGCTCGCCGGCGAGGCCGCGCTGCTGGTGTGGACGACCACCCCGTGGACGCTGGTCTCCAACACGGCGGCCGCCGCCCACCCCGACGTCACCTACGTCGTGGCCACCGACGGCACCGAGAAGCTGGTCGTCGCCGAGCCTCTCCTGGAGAAGGCCCTCGGCGAGGGCTGGACGGCCACCGGCCAGTCCTTCACCGGCCGTGAGATGGAGCGCTGGGCCTACCGTCGCCCGTTCGACCTGGTCGAGTTCCCCGAGGCCGCCCACTTCGTCGTCAACGCCGAGTACGTCACCACCGAGGACGGCACCGGTCTGGTCCACCAGGCCCCGGCCTTCGGTGAGGACGACCTCAGGACCTGCCGCGCCTACGGCCTCCCGGTCGTCAACCCGGTCCGTCCCGACGGCACCTTCGAGGAGGGCCTCGGCCTCGTCGGCGGCGAGTTCTTCAAGAAGGCCGACGAGAAGCTCGTCGCCGACCTCGCCGAGCGCGGCCTGCTCTTCAAGCACGTCGCCTACGAGCACAGCTACCCCCACTGCTGGCGCTGCCACACCGCGCTCCTCTACTACGCGCAGCCGTCCTGGTACATCCGCACCACCGCCGTCAAGGACCGGCTGCTCCAGGAGAACGAGAAGACCAACTGGTTCCCCGACTCGGTCAAGCACGGCCGCTTCGGCGACTGGCTGAACAACAACATCGACTGGGCCCTGTCCCGCAACCGCTACTGGGGCACCCCGCTGCCCATCTGGCGCTGCGAGGACGACCACCTCACCTGCGTCGGCTCGCTCGCCGAGCTCTCCGAGCTGACCGGCACCGACCAGAGCGGCCTCGACCCGCACCGTCCGTACATCGACGACGTGACCTTCGGCTGTACGGCCGAGGGATGCTCGCACACCGCCGTCCGGGTGCCGGAGGTCATCGACGCCTGGTACGACTCGGGCTCCATGCCGTTCGCCCAGTGGGGCTACCCCTACAAGAACAAGGAGCTCTTCGAGCAGCGCTACCCGGCGCAGTTCATCTCCGAGGCCATCGACCAGACGCGTGGCTGGTTCTACACGCTGATGGCGGTCGGCACGCTCGTCTTCGACAAGTCGTCGTACGAGAACGTGGTCTGCCTGGGCCACATCCTCGCCGAGGACGGCCGGAAGATGTCCAAGCACCTGGGCAACATCCTCCAGCCCATCCCGCTGATGGACCAGCACGGCGCCGACGCCGTCCGCTGGTTCATGGCGGCCGGCGGCTCCCCGTGGGCCGCGCGTCGCGTGGGCCACGGCACGATCCAGGAGGTGGTGCGCAAGACGCTCCTCACCTACTGGAACACCGTCGCCTTCCAGGCCCTGTACGCCCGGACGTCCGGCTGGGCGCCCAGCGCGGCCGACCCGGCGGCGGCCGACCGCCCGCTGATCGACCGTTGGCTGCTCGGTGAGCTCAACACGCTCGTCGACCAGGTCACCCAGGCCCTGGAGGCCTACGACACCCAGCGCGCCGGCAAGCTCCTGTCGTCCTTCGTCGACGACCTCTCCAACTGGTACGTCCGCCGCTCCCGCCGCCGCTTCTGGCAGGGCGACGCGGCCGCGCTGCGCACGCTCCACGAGGTCATCGAGACCGTCACGCGGCTGATGGCCCCCCTCACCCCGTTCATCACCGAGCGGGTGTGGCAGGACCTGGTCGTCCCGGTCGACCCGCAGGCCCCGGAGTCGGTGCACCTCTCCACGTGGCCGGTCGCGGACGCCTCCCTCATCGACCCGGCGCTGTCCCAGCAGATGCTGCTGGTCCGTCGCCTGGTCGAGCTGGGCCGCGCCACGCGCGCCGAGTCCGGCGTCAAGACGCGCCAGCCGCTGTCGCGCGCGCTGGTCGCGGCGGCCGGTTTCGAGACGCTGGGCGAGGAGCTGCGCGCCCAGATCGCCGAGGAGCTGAACGTCTCCTCGCTCGCCTCCCTCTCGGAGGTCGGCGGCTCGCTGGTCGACACCACGGCCAAGGCGAACTTCCGTGCGCTGGGCAAGCGTTTCGGCAAGGGCGTCCAGGCGGTGGCGAAGGCGGTCGCGGCGGCCGACGCGGCGGCGCTGTCGCTGGCCCTGCGCGAGGGGACGGCCTCGGTCGTCGTCGACGGTGAGACCGTCGCCCTCGCTCCGGACGAGGTCATCATCACCGAGACCCCGCGCGAGGGCTGGTCCGTGGCCTCCGACTCGGGTGCGACCGTCGCGCTCGACCTGGAGATCACGCCCGAGCTGCGACGCGCGGGCCTGGCCCGCGACGCGATCCGGCTGATCCAGGAGGCGCGCAAGAACAGCGGGCTGGATGTGGCCGACCGGATCGCGCTGCGGTGGGTCTCCACCGATGAGGATGTCGTGACGGCGCTGGGCGAGCACGCGGGCCTTATCGCGGACGAGGTCCTGGCGACGGACTTCGCGGCCGGCGAGGCGGATGGCTCCTACGGCGAGCCGTTCACCGACGAGGGGCTCGGACTGACGTTCCGCCTCCGTAAGGCGTAAGCAGACGGGTGATCCCGAGGCCCCGGCGCTGCGCGCCGGGGCTTTCGCCCACCCGCCCGCCCGTTTACCCACACACGTCATGACGTTTCTGGGTGAACGGGCGGGTGGGTGGGCGAATCCCGCGCCGGAGGCGCACAAATGGGCCGGGCCCCTGGGAGATCCCAGGGGCCCGGCCCAATGTGTGCCGACGGCGCTGTAGCCGTCAGTTGTCGTCCTCATCGATGAGGAACCCACGCATCGGCGAAGGCGCCTGCATCGGCTGCTGCCCCTGCGGCCGCACCGGAGCCATCGGCTGCGTCATGGCCGGCGACATCTGCTGCTGACCGCCGTACGACGGGGCACCCGTGGAGGGAGCGCCCATCGACTGGTTGCCGCCCATGCTGTGACCGCCCATGCCCGCGCCGGCCGAGGCCATCGACCCGCTCATCGAGGGGGCCGGCGGCAGCGACGCGGCGGCCGGGGTGCGCGGCGGGGCCAGCGAGTCGTCCGCCTGGTTCTCCAGCTGACGCAGCTGGCTCTCCAGGTAGGACTTCAGTCGCGTGCGGTACTCGCGCTCGAAGCCGCGCAGGTCCTCGACCTTGCGCTCCAGCGTGGCGCGGGCGGACTCCAGGGAGCCCATCGCGACACGGTGCTTCTCCTGCGCGTCCCGCTCCAGGGCGTCCGCCTTGGCACGGGCGTCCCGCTCCAGACCCTCGGCGCGGCTGCGCGCCTCGCCGACGATCTTGTTGGCCTCGGAACGGGCCTCCGCGATCGCCTGGTCGGCCGTCTGCTGCGCGAGCGAGAGAACACGGGCCGCGCTGTCGCCACCCGGGCCCTGGCCCGGCTGCGGCAGCTGCGGTGCGCCCATGGGGGCGTTCTGCGCCATGGGGTTCTGGCCCATCGGACCGTTCTGCCCCATGGGGTTCTGCCCCATCGGTCCGTTCTGCCCCATGGGTCCGCCCATCGGGCCACCCATCGGGCCGTTCTGGCCCATCGGACCGTTCTGACCCATGGGGCCGTTCTGACCCATCGGTCCGTTCTGTCCCATCGGGCCGGGACCGTGCGGGCCCTGGGGACCGTGGCCGTGACCGCCCGGACCGGCCGGCAGCTGCGGGGCACCGCCCGGAAGCTGCGGCGGGCCGCCCATCTGCTGCTGGTTCGGCGGTACCGGCTGCGGGCCCGATATGGCGGCGGGCACCGGAGCGCCGGGTCGCTGGTCCTGGGGCTCGGGCTTGCGCATGTTCTGCTGCTGGTTCTGCGCGGCGGCACGCGTCGCGGCGGCCAGCTTGGCGCGCAGGTCCTCGTTCTCCCGGAGCAGGCGGGTCAGTTCCGCCTCCACCTCGTCGAGAAAGGCGTCGACCTCGTCCTCGTCATAGCCTTCTCGGAGGCGGACGGTCGTGAACTGCTTGTTCCGCACGTCCTCGGGGCTCAGCGGCATCTCTTCTTCACCTCAACGTAGTCGTCGGCAATCGGCAAGACCGTATCGTTCACAGCCGCGTTCACAGCCGGCTCACGACGGTGATCAGGATGTAGACGATGATCATCAGTACGAAGAAGGACAGGTCGAGCGCTACGCCCCCGAGACGCAGCGGCGGGATGACCCGCCGCAGAAGCTTGAGTGGCGGATCGGTGACAGTGTAGGTGGCCTCCAGGAGGACCACCATCGCCTTACCGGGTTGCCACGAGCGGGCGAACTGGAAGACGTAGTCCATCACCAGCCGGAAGATCAGCACGATCAGGAAGCAGTACAGCGCGATGTAGATCACCTGCTGTGCGATGCCCATCTCGCGCTTCCCTCTCCCCTTGCTCGTACTCGACCTGACCGGCCGTTGTCCGGATTGCCCGGTGTTGCGTCTCAGCTCTGGTTGAAGAACCCACCCTCTGCGATGCGGGCCTTGTCCTCCGCCGTGACATCGACGTTAGCAGGCGACAGCAGGAACACCTTCTGTGTCACCCGCTCGATGCTGCCGTGGAGTCCGAAGACCAGACCGGCCGCGAAGTCGACAAGTCGCTTCGCGTCGGTGTCGTCCATCTCGGTGAGATTCATGATCACCGGAGTGCCCTCGCGGAAGTGTTCCCCGATGGTACGGGCCTCGTTGTAGGTCCGGGGGTGCAATGTCGTGATGCGGTAGGGCTCCCGCTCGGACACAACCTTGGGCATGATCACCGGTGCGTTCTTCTCCAGAGAGTGGCGTTCGGGTGTGATGGACGACACGGGGGCGATTCGGGCGGGTCGTCCCGGTTCCGCTACGAGCGGAGCCGGTTCACGCTGTGCGGGCGGCTGGGCGACTCGAACCGGTTCGTCCGATTGCGTCTGTTGTGCCGTGTGCGCCTGGTGTTGCTGCTGCCGGCGCCGGTCCGGCTCCGGCTCGGGTTCGAACTCGTCATCGGGGTCGAACCCCGGGCCGTCGTAACCATCGTCCTCCACGAGGCCGAGGTAGACCGCCATCTTGCGCATCGCGCCGGCCATTCTCCGCATCCTCCGCTCTGTGGTGGATCGGCTCCGTCAACGGCGCCCGGATCCACGTGGTCCGCCCGCCTTTTGACGGGAATGACCATATTTTCTGCTGTGGTCCGACTTCCTGGCGACGTTACCCGAGCCGGGGTCGGACTCCGAGTACCGCTGAGCCGACACGTACATGTGTCGCACCGGCCGCAACGGCGTCCTCGAGATCCGCGCTCATCCCTGCTGACACCATGTTCGCAGTCGGATGAGCCGCGCGCAGGTGCGTTGCGATTTCCATCAGCCGGTCGAAGGCGGCCCGCGGTCTGCCCGCGAAGGGGCCGGAGAGCGGAGCGACCGTCATCAAACCCGCCGGTCGCAGCCCTTCCGCCGCGGCGATCTCGTCGGCCAGGGCCGCCACGCCGTCGGGCGCGACACCGCCCCGCGCCCCGCGCTCCCCCGACTCCGCGTCGAGCGCCACCTGGATCAGGCAGTCGAGCTCGGTCTCCCGCCCGGTCCGGACGGCCGCCTGGGACAGGGAGGCGACCAGTCGGTCCCGGTCAATGGAGTGCACCAGACCGGCGTAATTCACCACCGACCGGACCTTGTTTGTCTGCAACTGTCCGACGAAGTGCCAGGTAAGGGGCAGATCCGAGCACTCCGCCGCCTTGGGGGCGGCGTCCTGGTCGCGGTTCTCCCCTACATGACGGACCCCCAGCTCCGCGAGGAGACGAACGTCGCTCGCGGGGTAGGTCTTGGTGACCACGATGAGGGTCACCTCCTCGCGCGGCCGGCCCGCCGAGGCGCAGGCGGCGGAGATACGTTCCTCCACCCGAGCGAGGTTGTGGGCCAACTGGTCCTTGCGGTCCGTCACGACTGCTCCTCCAGCCATACGTAGGAGGCCAGCCGTCCCGTGGTCCGCTCGCGCCGGTAGGAGAAGTGGTCGGCGGACTCCATCGTGCAGATGTCCGATCTGCCCACGGAGGTGACGCCCATTCGGCCGAGCTGGGCCGCGACCCCGTTCGCCACGTCCACCGCCGGGGTGCCCCACCGGGTGGTGGCCCAGGACTCCGGTGCCGCCTCGGCGACCTCGGCGCGCATCGCCTCGGGCACCTCGTAGCAGCCGCCGCAGACCGAGGGGCCGATGTGCGCGCGGATCCGGTCCGGCTCGGCGCCGAGCCGGAGCATCTCCGTCACCACCGCCGGGACCACTCCGGCGACGAGCCCGGGGCGCCCGGCGTGGGCGGCGCCCGTGATCCCGGCGACCGGGTCGGCGAGGAGCACCGGGACGCAGTCGGCGGTGAGCACCGCGAGGGCCAGGCCCCGACGGGTGGTCACCACCGCGTCCACCGCCGGGGTTTCGCCCTTTTGCCACGGTCCGTCCACGACCGCGACATCCTTGCCGTGCACCTGGTTCATCCAGACGACGCCGGCCGGGTCGAGGCCGAGGGCCTCGGCGGCCCGTGCCCGGTTGGTCCGCACGGCGGCCGGATCGTCGCCGACCGCTCCGCCGAGGTTGAGCTCCGCATACGGAGCGGCGCTCACCCCGCCCCACCTGTCGGTGGAGGCGAAGTGCGCGCCGCTCGCGTGTGCCACGTGTTCTACGGGGGGCACTGTGTGCTGTTGCCCTATCACTCGCTGCCGTTCAGTGGTTCTTCGGTGTCACTTCGGGCTGGTTCGACTTCAGGGCCGGTCGCCGGTGGACCGGTTCGCCCGAGGCGGTGCCGCCTCGGGCGAGCTCCCGTGAAGTGCGGTCACTTCAGGAAGTCGGGGACGTCCAGTTCCTCGGCCGTCGAGTCCTGGTACGGCCGGGCCGGCGGCACCTGCGGGGAGCTGACCGGCGGCGGGGGGACCTCGGCGACCGGCGACGGCTCGGCCGGCGCGGGCTCCTCGGTGCGCGGGGTCACGCTGCCGAGGCCACCGAAGGACGGGCGGGACGGCTCGGACGGCGCCGGGGCCGGCCGGCCGGCGGCGCCGACCGGGCTCTCCTCGCGGCCGGAGCCGTAGGAGGAGGAGCCGCCGAGCACCTTGTCGCGGCTGCCCTTGGCCGGCGGCTGGCCGCCGTCGAAGCCGGCCGCGATGACGGTGACCCGGACCTCGTCGCCCAGGGCGTCGTCGATGACGGCACCGAAGATGATGTTGGCCTCGGGGTGGGCGGCCTCGCTGACCAGCTGGGCGGCCTCGTTGATCTCGAAGAGACCGAGGTCGGAGCCGCCGGAGATGGAGAGCAGCACACCGCGGGCGCCGTCGATGGACGCCTCCAGCAGCGGCGAGGAGATCGCCATCTCGGCGGCGGCCACGGCGCGGTCGTCGCCGCGGGCCGAGCCGATGCCCATGAGGGCCGAGCCCGCCTCGGACATCACGGACTTGACGTCCGCGAAGTCCAGGTTGATCAGGCCGGGGGTGGTGATCAGGTCGGTGATGCCCTGGACACCGGAGAGCAGGACCTGGTCGGCCGACTTGAACGCGTCGAGCACGCTCACCTGGCGGTCCGAGATGGACAGCAGCCGGTCGTTGGGGATGACGATGAGCGTGTCCACCTCGTCGCGGAGGCTGGCGATGCCGTCCTCGGCCTGGTTCGCCCGGCGCCGGCCCTCGAAGGTGAACGGTCGGGTGACCACACCGATCGTCAGGGCGCCCAGCGAGCGGGCGATGTTGGCCACGACGGGCGCGCCGCCGGTGCCGGTGCCGCCGCCCTCGCCGGCGGTGACGAAGACCATGTCGGCCCCCTTGAGGACCTCCTCGATCTCCTCGCGGTGGTCCTCGGCCGCCTTGCGGCCGACATCGGGGTTCGCGCCGGCACCGAGGCCACGCGTGAGTTCCCGGCCGACGTCGAGCTTGACGTCGGCGTCGCTCATCAGCAGGGCCTGTGCATCGGTGTTGATCGCGATGAACTCGACGCCCTTGAGACCGACCTCGATCATCCGGTTGATGGCGTTCACGCCACCGCCGCCGATGCCGACGACCTTGATGACTGCGAGGTAGTTCTGCGGTGCTGCCACGTCGAAGGCCTCTCGCCTCGAGTTACGTATGCCTGGGGGCGGTTCTCAATGCCGACCCGAACCCTAACGTTGAACTTTAGGGTTACCGGTGCCACTGTTCCCTGGGTTCTCCGAAACAGGACACTAAGTCGACAAGCGGCGCGGCTTCAACGAACACGCCGAACCTCCCGTTTTTCTTTTCACCCTATGTGATCACCCATAGCCGTAGCCAACCAGGGTGCTGGCCAGCCGGGATCGACGTCAACTCCCGGACACCGCGGGCGCCGCCGGGGCGCTCACATCGAAGTGTTTCGCGCCCCCCGCCGCCTTGAGGAGCGCGACGAGCGTACGGGCCTTCGCCTCGCCCCGCTCACCACTGCCCCAGGCGATCGTCCGATCATCCGTCAGCTCCACGGTGATGGAGTCGTAGGAGCGCACCCGGATGGCGCGGGTGTCCCGGCGCACCTCGGCGGGCAGGTCGGCGGCGACGCGGGCGGCCTCGCGCTCCAGCCGTTCGACGCCGAACCGGCGGTTTCCGGGCGAGCCGGAGTCCTCCACCACGAGCCGGGGCACCCCGGCCACGGCTTGATCGACTGTGGCGAACCGCACTCCGCTGCCGTCGATTTCAATAAACTTCCCGCCCTTTTCGAGCAGGACCTTGGGGCGGCGTTCGGTCACTTTCAGACCGATCGTGTGCGGCCAGGAACGTACGACGTCCACCGACTCGATCCGCTTCAGCCGGGTCAGCAGCCGTTCCTCGATGGCGCCGGTGTCCACGGAGGCCAGGGGGTCGCCCAGCGGCACCCGGGCCGCCTCGCTCACCTGTGCGGCCGTCAGCACCGTGGTGCCGCTGACCTCCACGCGGGTGACGCGCAGCCAGCCGGAGCCATAGAGCACCCAGATGGCGGCGGCGCCGGACAGCAGGCTGACGACCGCCCAGAGGAGCGGTCCGCGCGCGCCGGAGCGGAGGCGGGCCCGGGGGCCGCCCGGGCCGCTCCGGCGGGGCGCGCGGCCCCGCCGGGGCGTGCCGGAGGACGGGGACCGGGACGGCTTGGGCCGCCCGGCCGGTCCGGAGGGCCCGGAAGACCTCGCGGTCCCGGAGGACTTGGACTTGCCGTTCTTGGCCGCCCCACGCCGGGCGGTCGTCGGTCCGGCCACGCTCCCCAGCCTCCTGCTCCTACGGGCCGTCAGCCCGCTCTGTGTGCGGCGATCGCCTCGTACACCATGCCGACCAGCAGCTCGTCGGCGTCGCGCCGGCCGAACTCGGCGGCGGCCCGGGACATGTCGTACAGCCGGTGCGGATCGGACAGCACCGGAAGGACGTTGGACGTCACCCACTCGGGGGTGAGCTCGGCGTCGTCGACCAGCAGGCCGCCGCCCGCCTTGACGAGCGGCTGGGCGTTGAGCCGCTGCTCGCCGTTGCCGATGGGCAGCGGGACGTAGGCCGCCGGGAGGCCGACGGCGGACAGCTCCGCGACGGTCATCGCGCCCGCGCGGCAGAGCATCATGTCGGCCGCGGCGTACGCGAGGTCCATCCGGTCTACATACGATACCGGGACATAGGGCGGCATTCCGGGCATGTTGTCGACGCGCGGCAGTTCGTTCTTCGGACCGACCGCGTGGAGCACCTGGATGCCCGCGCGCTGGAGGAACGGCACGACGGTCTGGACGACCTCGTTCAGCCGGCGGGCGCCCTGCGAGCCGCCGGAGACCAGCAGCGTGGGCAGGTTGGGGTCGAGCCCGAAGGCGGCCCGGGCCTCGGGGCGGACGGCCGCCCGGTCCAGGGTCGCGATGGTGCGGCGCAGCGGGATGCCCACGTAGCGGGCGTTGCGCAGCTTGCTGTCCGGGGTGGACACCGCGACGCCGGCGGCGTAGCGCGAGCCGATCTTGTTGGCCAGGCCGGGGCGGGCGTTGGCCTCGTGGACGATGATCGGCACGCCGCGCCGCTTGGCGGCCAGGTAGCCGGGCAGGGCCACGTAGCCGCCGAAGCCGACCACGCAGTCGGCCTTGGTGCGCTCCAGGATCTGCTCGGCGGCCTTGATGGTGCCGCGCAGCCGCCCGGGGACGGTGATCAGCTCCGGGGTGGGCTTGCGGGGCAGCGGTACGGCGGGGATCAGCCCCAGCTCGTAGCCCCGCTCGGGCACCAGGCGGGTCTCCAGGCCCCGCTCCGTGCCGAGCGCTGTGATCCCCACGGTCGGGTCCTGCCTGCGCAGGGCGTCCGCGAGGGCGAGCGCGGGCTCGATGTGTCCGGCGGTTCCTCCGCCGGCGAGTACGACATGCACCGAAATTCACCGCTCTCCGGACGGTCGCTTCTTGACGCGCCGTCTCATCGTCTTCCATCTCACCCCAGGCTGCCGCATGGCCAGCGCCGCCCGCGCACCGGGTTCGTCGCGCGCGAAGGCGATGAGCAGTCCGATGGCGAACATGGTCGGCAGCAGGGCTGACCCTCCGTAGGAGAACAGCGGGAGCGGGACACCGGCGATCGGCAGCAGGCCGAGCACCGCACCGATGTTGACCACGGCCTGGGCCGTGATCCAGGTGGTCACGCCTCCCGCGGCGTACCTCACGAAGGGGTCCTCCGTGCGTCCGGCCACGCGGATACCCGCATAGCCTAGAGCCGCGAACAGGGCGAGTACCGACAGCGTCCCCGCCAGACCCAGCTCCTCGCCGGTGATCGCGAAGATGAAGTCCGTGTGGGGCTCGGGCAGTTCACCCCATTTTTCCACACTCGCCCCGAGTCCGGCACCGAACCAGCCGCCGTTGGCCAGCGCGTAGATGCCGTGGACGGCCTGCCAGCACTGGTCGTGGTCGCCCGGGTCCGTGGCCCCGATGCACTCCAGCCGGGACATCCGGTTCGCACTGGTCTTGATGAAGAGTACGGCGAGGGCGGCGGTGACGCCGAACACCCCGGAGAAGAGCCGGGTGGGGGCGCCCGCCACCCACAGCAGCCCGAGCAGCACGGCGGTGAGGACCACGGTGGTGCCCATGTCGCCGCCGAGCATGATCAGGCCCAGCAGCAGGAAGGTGACCGGGACCAGCGGCACCAGCAGGTGCTTCCACTGGGTGAGGAGCTTCTTGGAGTGCTTGCGGGCCAGCAGGTCGGCGCCCCACAGCACGAGCGCGAGCTTGGCGAACTCGCTGGGCTGCATCTGGAAGGGCCCGCCGAGCGAGATCCAGTTGGTGTTGCCGTTGATGGTCTCGCCGATGCCGGGCACCTGGACCAGGCAGAGCAGGAAGACCGAGACGGCCAGCAACGGGTAGGCCAGGGCGCGCAGCAGCCGGACCGGGGTGCGGGCGGCCGCGAGCAGCAGGACGGTGCCGATGGCGGCGGCCAGCAGCTGTTTGCGGAAGAAGTAGCTGGGGGCGAGGCCGTTCTGGAGGGCCTTGATCTGGGAGGCGGAGTAGACCATCACCAGGCCGAGCACGGTGATCAGCAGGGAGCCGCCGAGCACCAGGTAGTACGCGGTCAGCGGCCGGTCCCAGGCGCGCCTGGCGCGGGCGTGGAGGCCCCGCAGGCCGCCGCCCCGGCCGCCGGGGGGCCGCCGGGGCGCGGGAGCGCGCCCGGACCCGCCACGGGCGGCGGGGCGGGGCGCCCGTACGGACCGGGAGCCCGCCGCGGGCCCGCGCAGGGCCCGCCACACGCCGGCCGGCGTCAGCATGTCGTCCGCGTGCATCCGGGTCGCCCCTTCGGTCTCCCGCGGCGTCCGGCCGTGTCGCCGGGGCCGGCTCGCCGCGCTCGTCGGTTCCTGACGGGCGCGGCGCCCGGCCGCGGGGACCGGCGGGCTACGCGTCCGTGCCGCGGCCGGCGGTCAGGGCCCGCACCGCCTCGGCGAAGGCCTCGCCGCGCTCGTTGTAGTTGGTGAACATGTCCATCGACGCACAGGCCGGGGCCATGAGGACGGTGTCCCCCGGGCCGGCGAGCCGCGCCGCCTCGCGGACCGCCTCGGCCATCGCCCCAGTGTCGGTCCGGTCGAGGTCCACCACCGGCACATCCGGGGCGTGTCGCGCCAGGGCTTCCCTGATCAGCGCCCGGTCGGCCCCGATCAGGACGGCTCCGCGCAGCCGCTTCGCGGCGGAGGCGACCAGATCGTCGAAGGTGGCGCCCTTGGCCAGGCCGCCGGCGATCCACACGATCGACTCGTACGCCGCGAGGGACGCCTGGGCGGCGTGGGTGTTGGTGGCCTTGGAGTCGTCCACATAGGCGACGCCGTCGGCGTCGGCGACGTGGGCGATGCGGTGGGCGTCGGGCCGGAAGGCGCGCAGCCCGTCGCGGACGGCCCGGGCGTCGACGCCGAAGGCGCGGGCCAGGGCCGCGGCGGCCAGGGCGTTGGCGATGTTGTGCGGCGCCGGCGGGTGGACGTCGGAGACCTCGGCGAGCTCCTGCGCCTGCTGCCGGCGGTTCTCCACGAAGGCGCGGTCGACGAGCAGGCCCTCGACGACGCCGAGCATGGAGGGGCCGGGGGCGCCGAGGGTGAAGCCGATGGCGCGGCAGCCCTCCTCGACGTCGGCCTGCTCCACCAGGCGCTCGGTGCGCGGGTCCTCGACGTTGTAGACGCAGGCGATCGTGTTGCCCTCGTAGATCCGGCCCTTGTCGGCGGCGTAGGCGCGCATGGAGCCGTGCCAGTCGAGGTGGTCGGGGGCGAGGTTGAGCACGGCCGCGGAGTGGGCGCGCAGCGAGGGCGCCCAGTGCAGCTGGTAGCTGGAGAGCTCGACGGCGAGCACGTCGTGGGGCTCGTCGCCGAGCACCACGTCGATGATCGGGGTGCCGATGTTGCCCACGGCGGCCGTGCGGAGACCCGCGGCCTTCAGGATGGAGGCGAGCATCTGCACGGTGGTGGTCTTGCCGTTGGTGCCGGTGACCGCCAGCCAGGGCGCGGCGTCGGGGCCGCGCAGCCGCCAGGCGATCTCGACGTCGCCGACGACGTCCACGCCCGCCTCGGCGGCGGCCGCGAAGAGCGGGCTGTCGGGCCGCCAGCCGGGCGAGGTGACGACGAGGTCGGTGCCCTCGGGCAGGGTGGCGGCGTCGCCGAGGCGGACGGTGATCCCGGTGGTCTCCAGGGAGGCGGCGCGCTCGCGCAGGGCCTCGCTGTCGCCGCCGTCGACGACGGTCACGCCCGCGCCGAGGCCGGCCAGGGCGCGGGCGGCGCTGACGCCGCTCACACCGAGGCCGGCGACGGTGACGCGCTTGCCGCTGAACTCCGCGGTACTCACTTGATGGCCAACCATCCGGCGTAGAAGATTCCGAGTCCGACGGCCACGCACAGGCCCTGGATGATCCAGAAGCGGACCACCACAAGGACCTCGCTCCACCCCTTGAGCTCGAAGTGGTGCTGGAGCGGGGCCATCCGGAAGACACGCTTCCCGGTGAGGCGGAACGAGCCGACCTGGATCACCACGGACATGGTGATGAGGACGAACAGACCGCCGAGGAGGGCGAGCAGCAGCTCCGTGCGGGAGCAGATCGCCAGGCCCGCGAGGGCGCCGCCGAGGGCGAGCGAGCCGGTGTCGCCCATGAAGATCTTGGCGGGCGAGGTGTTCCACCACAGGAAGCCGAAGCAGGAGCCCATCAGGGCCGAGGCGACCACGGCGAGGTCGAGCGGGTCGCGCACCTCGTAACAGGCGGCGCCGGCGGTGAGCGAGTTGCCGCACCACTGGCCGTGCTGCCAGGTGCCGATGAAGACGTAGGCGCCGAAGACCATCACGGAGGCGCCGGTGGCCAGGCCGTCGAGGCCGTCGGTGAGGTTCACGCCGTTCGACATCGCGAGGATCATGAACAGCGCCCAGATCACGAAGATCACGGGGCCGACGGACCAGCCGAAGTCCTGGGTGAAGGACAGCCGCGTGGACGCCGGGGTCTGGCCCCGGGTGTCGGCGAACTGCAGCGCGAGGACGGCGAAGGCGATGCCGACGATCAGCTGGCCGGCCATCTTCGCCTTGGCGCGCAGACCGAGGCTGCGCTGCTTGACGATCTTGATGTAGTCGTCGAGGAAGCCGACCAGGCCCATGCCGGCGGTCAGGAAGAGCACCAGCAGGCCCGAGGTCGTGGGCGCCTTGCTGGTGATCACCTTGGTGACGGCGTACGCGATCAGCGTGGCCAGGATGAAGGCGATGCCACCCATGGTGGGCGTGCCCTTCTTCCCGGCGTGGCCGCGCGGGCCGTCGTCACGGATGAACTGGCCGTAGCCCTTGCGGGCGAGGAACTTGATCAGCAGCGGGGTGCCGATGAGGGTCAGGAACAGACCGATGACACCCGCGAAGAGGATCTGGTTCATCAGCCGGCGACCTCGCCGTCGACCGCGAGCAGCGCCTCGGCCACCCGCTCCAGCCCCGCCGACCGGGACGCCTTCAACAGCACGACGTCTCCCGGGCGCAGCTCACTGCGCAACAGGTCGACGGCCGCCTGCGCGTCGGACACGTGCACCGACTCCTCACCCCACGAACCCTCGTTATAGGCGCCCATCTGCAACCAGGCCGCTTCCCTGCCCCCGACTGCCACGAGCTTGCCGACATTGAGCCGGACGACCAGCCGTCCGACCGCGTCGTGCTCGGCGAGTGACTCCTCGCCCAGCTCGGCCATCCGACCGAGTACTGCCCACGTCCGTCCACCCCTAGCCCGGGCGGCTTCGCCCATCGCGGCCAGCGCGCGCAGCGCCGCTCGCATGGATTCGGGGTTCGCGTTGTAGGCGTCGTTGACGATCGTCACGCCGTCCGCGCGCTCGGTGACCTCCATGCGCCAGCGGGAGAGCTGACCGGCCCCGGAGAGCGCGGCGGCGATCTCCGCTACGGGCATGCCCAGCTCATGGGCGACGGCGGCCGCGGCGAGCGCGTTCGACACGTGGTGCTCACCGTACAGCCGCATGGTCACGTCGGCGCACCCGGTGGGTGCGTGGAGCGTGAAGGAGGGCCGGCCGAAGTCGTCGAGCCGGACGTTCTCGGCGCGGACGTCCGCGTCCGGGGACTCGCCGAAGAGGACCACCCGGGCCTTGGTGCGGGCGCTCATGGCGCGCACGAGGAGGTCGTCGGCGTTGAGCACGGCGATGCCGCCCTCGGCGGCGGCGGGCAGCACCTCGACCAGCTCGCCCTTGGCCTCGGCGATCGCCTCGCGGCCGCCGAACTCGCCGATGTGGGCGGTGCCGACGTTGAGGACGAGGCCGACGCGCGGCGGGGTCAGCCCGGCGAGGTAGCGGATGTGGCCGATGCCGCGGGCGCCCATCTCCAGGACGAGGTGACGGGTGTCCTCGCCGGCCATCAGGGCCGTGACCGGCAGGCCGATCTCGTTGTTGAAGTTGCCGGGCGTCCACACGGTGGGGCCGAGGCGCTCCAGCAGCTGGGCGATCAGGTCCTTGGTGCTGGTCTTGCCGGCCGAGCCGGTGAGCCCGACGACGGTGGTGCCGAGCCGCTCCACGACGGCGCGGGCGAGGGTGCCCAGCGCCTCGACGACGTCGGGGACGACGATCGCGGGTACGCCGACGGGACGGGCGGCCAGTACGGCGGCCGCGCCGGAGGCGATGGCGCGCTCGGCGTAGTCGTGGCCGTCGACGCGGTCGCCGGGCAGCGCGGCGAAGAGGCTGCCGGGCCGCACCTCACGGGAGTCGATCACGACCGGGCCGGTGGCGATGAGCCCCGGGTCCGGTATGTCGTGCTGCTGTCCGCCGACGATCGCGGCGACCTCGGCGAGGGACAGTGCGATCACCGGAGGTCACCTCCTGCCGTTCGGAGGAGCTGCCGGGGGGAGGGTTGTGCGCGCATGGCGGTTGGTCATCCCTGGTCGTTCCGGTGCGTGATGGCCGCTTCACGGTGCTCGATGGCCTCGCGCAGCACCTGGCGGTCGTCGAAGGGGCGTACCACTCCGGCGATGTCCTGGCCCTGTTCGTGGCCCTTGCCCAGGACCAGGACGGTGTCGCCGGGTTCGGCGCGGGCCACGGCGGCGGCGATGGCGGCGGCGCGGTCCTCCATCAGGAGGACGGTGCCGCGCTCGGCGGCGGGCACCTCGGCGGCGCCCGCGAGCATGGTGGCGAGGATCGCGAGGGGATCCTCGGAGCGGGGGTTGTCGGAGGTCAGTACGGCCGTGTCGGCGAGGCGGGCCAGCGCGCGGCCCATGGGGGCGCGCTTGGTGGTGTCGCGGTCGCCGCCGCAGCCGAGCACGGCGTGGACCCGGCCGCTGCCGACCGCGCGCAGGGCGCGGAGAACCGATTCGACGGCGTCCGTCTTGTGCGCGTAGTCGACGACGGCCAGGTAGGGCTGGCCGGCGTCCACGCGCTCCAGCCGGCCGGGGACGCCGGGGACGGCCGCGACGCTGTCGGCGGCCGCCTGCGGCTCCGCGCCCGCGGCGACGAGCGCGACGATCGCGGCCAGGGCGTTGGCGACGTTGAACGGGCCGGCGAGCGGCGCCCGGGCCGTCGCGGAGACGCCCTCGGGGCCGAGCACGGTGAACGTGGAGTCGAACGGGCCGATCTCGACGTCGGCGGCGCGCCAGTCGGCGTCCGCGCGGCCCTCGGCGGAGAAGGTGATCACCGGGACCTCGGCCTCGCCCGCGGCGAGGCGGCGGCCGTACTCGTCGTCGGCGTTGACCACGCCGAGGCGGCTGCGCTCCTTGGTGAACAGCTCCGCCTTGGCGGCGAAGTAGTCCTCCATGCCCGAGTGGAACTCCATGTGCTCGGGGCTGAGGTTGTTGAAGACGGCGACGTCGAAGACGCAGCCGTCGACGCGGCCCAGGCGCAGGGCGTGGCTGGAGACCTCCATGGCGACCGAGCGGACGCCGCGCTCGCGCATCACCGCGAACAGCGCCTGGAGGTCGGTGGCCTCGGGGGTGGTGCGCTCCGACTTGACCCGCTCGTCGCCGATCCGGGACTCCACCGTGCCGATCAGGCCGGTGGGGCCGCCCATGGCGCGCAGGCCGCCCTCGATCAGGTAGGCGGTGGTGGTCTTGCCGGAGGTGCCGGTGATGCCGACGGTCAGCAGCTCGCGGGCGGGCTCGCCGTAGATCGTGGCGGCCAGGGCGCCCATCCGCTCGCGCGGGGCGGCGACGGTCAGCACGGGCAGGCCGGTGGCGCCGACGCGCTCGGCGCCCGCCGGGTCGGTCAGCACGGCGGCGGCGCCGAGGCCCGCGGCCTGCGCGGCGAAGTCCGCGCCGTGGAAGCGGGCGCCGGGCAGGGCGGCGTAGACGTCGCCCGGGCGGACGGCGCGCGAGTCGTGGGTGATCCCGGTGACCGCGACGGCCGACGCGCCCTCGGGGGCGGCGATGCCCAGCTGAGCGGCCAGCTCCGCGAGGGGCACGGGACGGACCCGGGTGGGGCGGGGCGCTCCCGGGGACACGGCGGGCGCGTCCTGGGAGGTCGTGTGGGACTGATCAGCGTGGGGCACGGCGGTGAGCGTACCGGGCGTACCCGCCTCGTCGCGAAGCGAGGGGCGTCGCCGGTCGTGGTTCCCCGGGTCGGGAGTGATCGTCGTCACGGCCGGCCCGGCTCGCTAGTAGCTCACCGGCAGCCGCGGCGGCCGGGTGCCCGACGGGGGCACCTGGAGGGTCTTCAGCGCGAACTCCATGACCTGCTTGAAGACCGGTCCGCAGACCTGACCGCCGAAGTAGCTGCCCTTGGTGGGGTTCTGGATGGCGCAGTAGACCGTGATCCGGGGCTGGTCGGCGGGGGCGAAGCCGGCGAAGGAGGCGGTGTAGCCGTGGTAGCGGCCGGTGGTGGGGTCCACCCGGTTGGACGTGCCGGTCTTGCCCGCGACCCGGTAGCCGGGGATCTTGGCCTTGGTGCCGGTGCCCTCCTGGTCGTCGACGACCGACTCCAGCATCGCGGAGAGCTGCCGGGCGGTCTTCTCACTGATCACCCGGGTGCGGGGGGGCGTCGGGACGGGGGTGAAGCGGCCGTCGGGCCCCTTGGCGCCGCGCACCAGGGAGGGCTGTACGCGCTCGCCGCCGGCCGCGATGGTGGAGTAGACGGAGGCGGCCTGGACGGCGTTGAGGGAGAGCCCCTGGCCGAAGGGGATGGTGTAGGCCCGCGAGGACTTCCACTCCCCCGGCCGGGCCAGCAGGCCGGGCGTCTCCCCGGGGAAGCCGAGGCCCGTGGGGCGGCCGATGCCGAACTTGCGGAGGTAGGTGTAGAGGACCTCGTTGGCCTCCTCGCGGGTCTTGCCCAGCTGCTCGCTGGCGAGGATCGTGCCGATGTTGCTGGACTTGGCGAGCACCCCGTTCAGCGTCAGGTGCCAGGTGGGGTGGTCCACGTCGTCGGCGAAGGCGCGGTCGGCGCGCGGCAGCCGGTTGGGGACCTCCACATGGGTGTCGGGCGTGGCGACGCCTTCCTCCAGCACGGCGGCCATCGTCATGATCTTGCTGACGCTGCCGGGCTCGTAGGCGTCCTGGAGGGCGGCGTTGCCCAGCGCGGAGCGGTCGGCGTGCTCCAGGTCGTTGGGGTTGTAGCCGGGGGCGTTGGCCATGGCCAGGATCTGTCCGGTGCGGGTGTCCTGGACGACGACGTAGCCCCGGTCCGCGCCGGACTCGCGGACCTGCTTGGCGACGGCGTTCTGGGCGGCCCACTGGATGTCGCGGTCGATGGTCAGCTCCACGTCGGAGCCGGGCACGGCGGCCTGTTCCTTCAGGTCGCCGGTGGGCACCTGCCGGCCGCCGGACTGGGCGTAGACGCGCTTGCCGTTCTTGCCGGCGAGGGTCTCGTCGAGCAGGGCCTCCAGGCCGCCGCTGCCCCGGCCGTCGCCGTTGACGAAGCCGAGGAGGCCGGCGGCCAGGTCGCCGTTGGGGTAGACGCGCTTGCTGTGGGACTCGCGGTTCACCCCGGCCAGGACGTTGGCGCCCTCCTTGCGGCGGGCCTTCTCCGCCTGCGCCTTCTTCAGCTCCGAGATCTTCTTCCAGACCTGCGGGGTCTGCCGGCGGGCCAGCACCACGTACTTGGACTTGGGGTTGGCGGTCAGCTTCTGCTCCAGCACGTCCGCGTCCTCGCCGAGGACGGGGGCCAGCAGCCTCGCGGCCCGCGCGGCCGCGCCCTCGGTCTTGATCCGGTCGGGGGCGAGGAGGTCGGGGGCGGCGGTGATGTCGTAGGCGTCGACGGTGGTGGCCAGGTCCACGCCGGTGCGGTCGGTGATGGCGCCGCGCTCGGCGGCCAGCGTCACCGGGATGTAGCGGTTGACGTTGGCGCGGGCCGCGTAGGCGCTGGCGTCGACGGCCTGCACCTGGAGGAGCCGGACCGTGAAGACCAGCAGGACGAGCGTGAGACCCACGCCGATCGCCCGCAGCCGGGGCCGGGGGTTGCCCAGCCGCAGGGAGCGGTCACCGGGGCGGGGGCGCGCCGGCCGGGCGACGGGGCGCGCGGGCCCGGGAACCGGGCGGCGGGGCTGCCTGGGCGCCGTCACGACTCACCTACCTGACCTGTTGGGGGTTCCCGCCCACCGGGGCCGGGGGGAGGGCCGGGTGGGGCTGTGGCTGCGCCGGGGCGCCGGCGGGCCGCCCGTCGGCCGGGGGCTGTGCCGCCGGGGCCTGGGCGGCCGGGGACGGCGCGTCCCCGCCGCGGAGCACGACGGGCGGTTGCCCGGGCGGGGCCGGGGCGACGAGGGGGTCGGGGGCCAGCGGGGGCAGGCCCCGGGGCTCGGGGGGCGCGAAGGCCGCCGGGTCGGCGGGGTTGGCGGTGGTCGCCGGGGCGGGGGCACCCTTGACCGTCCCGTCGGGCAGCAGGAAGGCGGGGCTGCCGCCGGGGATCATGCCCAGCTCCCGGGCGCGGCGCTCCAGCGCGTCCGGGGCGGCGAGCTGGTCGACCTCCTGCTGGAGCGCCTGCTGCTCGTCGGTCAGCTCGGTGGTGGTGCGCTGGAGCCGGCTGAGCTCGAAGGATCCCTGGTTCAGGGAGGAGTTCAGCAGCAGCAGCGAGATGAGGCCGGAACCGAGGAGCACCACGACCAGCAGGACGAACGGCGTGCGCTTCGCCCCTGCGGGTCCGGCGGGCAGCAGCCGCACCAGGCGGCCGCCCCGGCGTCCGGCCGGGCTCACCGGATGTCCTCGCGGATGCGCTCGGCGCCGCGCAGCCGGGCGGGGGCGGCCCGCCGGTTCTCGGCGATCTCCTCCTCCGTGGGCAGCTCCGCGCCGCGCGTCAGCAGCTTCAGGCGCGGCTGGTACTGCTCGGGCACCACCGGCAGGCCGGGCGGCGCGGTGCTCGTGGCACCGGCGGCGAAGACGCCCTTGACGATGCGGTCCTCCAGCGACTGGTAGGACAGCACCGCGATCCGGCCACCGACGGCCAGGGACGCGACGGCGGCCGGGATGGCCGCCTCCACGCTGGCCAGCTCGGCGTTGACCTCGATGCGCAGCGCCTGGAAGGTGCGCTTGGCGGGGTTGCCGCCGGTGCGCTTGGCGGCCTGCGGCAGGGCGTCGCGGATCAGCTCGACGAGGCGGGCGCTGTTGCTGAAGGGCTCCTTCGCCCGCTCCCGGACGATGGCTGAGACGATGCGTTTGGCCTGCTTCTCCTCGCCGTACTGGCGCAGGATGCGCACCAGCTCGCCCGGCGGGTAGGTGTTGAGGACCTCGGCGGCGCTCATACCCGTCGTCTGGTCCATGCGCATGTCCAGCGGGGCGTCCTGCGCGTAGGCGAAGCCGCGGTCGGCCTCGTCGAGCTGCATGGAGGAGACGCCGAGGTCGAACAGGACGCCCTGGACCTTGGGGATGCCCAGGCGCTCCAGCACCTCGGGCAGCTCGTGGTAGACGGCGCGCACCAGCGTGGCGCGGTCGCCGTAGGGGGCGAGCCGCTCACCGGCGAGCGCGAGCGCCGTGGGGTCGCGGTCGAGGGCGACGAGCCGGGCGTCGGGGAAGGTCTTGAGCAGCGCCTCGCTGTGCCCGCCGGCGCCGAGGGTGCAGTCGACCACGACGGCTCCGGGCGCGGTCAGCGCGGGGGCGAGCATGTCCAGGCAGCGCTGGAGCATGACGGGGACGTGTCGCGCGTTGCTGCTCATGCGCCCTTCTGAGATACGGGGAGGCGCGGCGCGGCGTACCGCCGGGTCCCCGCCCGCTCGAAGGGGAACGGACGTTCCGGCGCCGGGGAAGTGACGCCGGGCGACCGGGAGCGGGAGGAGGCCGAGGGGTACGTACGCACCGTGCCACGTGGTGGTTCTTCGGTTCCGGGGAGCGTTCCGGGGAGCGTCACGCCTCCCACTTCGCGCCACTTTAGTCCACTCGCCCCCGCGGTCAATCAACCGGCCGGTGCGTGCGCGTCCCACCGCCCGGGCGGCGGTGGCCCCCGGCGGCACGAGGGGCTCCGGCGGGGCGGCGGGGCGGGCCCGGTGAGCGGCCGGTTACCGAGCGCTGCCCTGGTCAGGGGCGGTCGCGCGTGCGCGGGAGCCGGTCAGCGGCTACGTTCATCCCTATGCCCATATCCGCGTCACAGTCCCCCACGCCCGGCACCGGCCAGGACCGCACGGACTCCCCGGAACCCACCGTCACCGACCGGCTGGTACAGGCCAATGCCCAGTACGCCGCCGCGTTCGCCGACCCGGGCATGGACGCCCGGCCCGTGCTGAAGGTCGCCGTGGTCGCGTGCATGGACGCCCGTCTCGACCTCCACGCGGCCCTGGGCCTGGAGCTGGGCGACTGCCACACCATCCGCAACGCGGGTGGCGTCGTCACCGACGACATCATCCGTTCCCTCACCATCAGCCAGCGCGCCCTGGGCACCCGCTCGGTCGTGCTGATCCACCACACCGGCTGCGGTCTGCTGGACCTCACCGAGGACTTCCGGCACGACATCGAGGCCGAGGTCGGCCAGCGGCCGCCGTGGGCCGTGGAGGCGTTCAAGGACCTCGACCAGGACGTCCGCCAGTCCATGCAGCGGGTGCGGACCTCCCCGTTCCTGCCCCACCGCGACGACGTGCGGGGCTTCGTCTTCGACGTGACGACCGGCCTGCTGCGCGAGATCGACCCGCGCCCCTGACCGCAAGCCCTGTGGACAACTGGCGCGGCACGCGCCGCACCAGTTGTCCACAGGCGGTGACGCCACGCCGTGCGGACGGCCAGAATGCGTAGGGACGCCCGGCCGCCACGCGGCCCCGGGCGCCGCAGCGGGGTGGGCCGGCCACGCGCCGCCGGAGTTTCCGGCGGGCCTTCCGGCCCTGTGAAGGGCCGAGGAGGGCCGGGTGACGACGTATGACGAGCGAGCCAGCCACGGGGGTCCGCCCGCTCCGGCGGAGCCGGGCGGAGCGGCGGGGCCGACCGCCGCGCTGACCGCCACCGCGGAGCGGGTGCGCCGCTCGGTGGAGAGCGTGATCGAGGGCAAGCCGGAGGTCGTGCGGCTGGCGCTGACCGTGCTGCTCGCCGAGGGGCACCTGCTGATCGAGGACGTGCCGGGCGTGGGCAAGACGATGCTCGCCAAGGCGCTGGCCCGGTCCGTCGACTGCTCGGTGCGGCGCATCCAGTTCACCCCGGACCTGCTGCCCTCCGACATCACCGGCGTGAGCGTCTACGACCAGCAGCGCCGGGACTTCGAGTTCAAGCCCGGCGCGATCTTCGCGCAGATCGTCATCGGCGACGAGATCAACCGCGCCTCGCCCAAGACCCAGTCGGCGCTGCTGGAGTCGATGGAGGAGCGCCAGGTCACCATCGACGGGCACACCTACGAGCTGCCCAGCCCCTTCATGGTCGTGGCCACGCAGAACCCGGTCGAGATGGAGGGCACGTACCCGCTGCCCGAGGCCCAGCGCGACCGCTTCATGGCCCGGGTGTCCATCGGCTACCCGGGGCCGGAGGCCGAGCTGCGGATGCTGGCCTCGCACGGCGCCCTCTCCCCGCTGGACGATCTCCAGCCCGTCGCCCACGCCCA
This sequence comes from Streptomyces sp. L500, assembly GCF_054551825.1. Classification (NCBI taxonomy): domain Bacteria; kingdom Bacillati; phylum Actinomycetota; class Actinomycetes; order Kitasatosporales; family Streptomycetaceae; genus Streptomyces; species Streptomyces sp. L500. The sequence goes on along the minus strand of NZ_JBTOLC010000005.1, from coordinate 165,215 downwards.
TGAGATCGGCAAGCTGATCGAGGCGGTCCGCGCGGTGCACGTCGCCGAGCCCGTCCTGCGCTACGCGGTGGACGTGGTCGGCGCCACCCGGCAGCACCCCGAGCTCAGACTCGGCGCGTCGCCGCGCGCGACGCTCCATCTGCTGCGGGCGGCGAAGGCCGCGGCGGCGCTGGCCGGGCGGGAGTTCGCCCTGCCCGACGACGTCCGGGCGCTGGCGGTGCCGGTGCTCGCCCACCGGCTGCTGCCCACGGCCCAGGCCCAGCTCGGCCGGCGCACCGCCGAGCAGATCGTCGTGGACATCCTGCGGCGCACCCCGCTGCCCGACCCGTTCGGCCGGCAGCCGCCGGGCGCGCGGGGGCTGTGATGCCCGCCCCGGGCGGCCCGCCCGGCGACGAGGAGGACCGCGGCGGGCTGTGGGCGGCGTTCGGCGGGCTGACCACCAGGGGCCGCTCCTTCCTGGCGGCGGGCGTCGCCGCGACGGCCTGCGCCTATGTGCTGGGCCAGGAGAACCTGTTGCGGGTGGGGCTGCTGCTGGCCGTGCTGCCCGTGGTGTGCGTGGCGGTGCTCCACCTCACCCGGCACCGGGTCACCGGCAGCCGGCGGCTCGCGCCCGCGCGCGTGCCCGCCTCCGCCGAGGCCCGGGTGAGCCTGCGCGTCGACAACGTCTCGCGGCTCCCCACCGGCCTGCTGATGCTCCAGGACCGGGTGCCCTATGTGCTGGGCCCGCGCCCGCGCTTCGTCCTGGACCGGATGGAGCCGGGCGGGCGGCGCGAGGTCTCCTACCGGGTCCGCGCCGATCTGCGCGGCCGCTACCCCCTGGGCCCGCTCCAGCTGCGGCTGACGGACCCGTTCGGGATGTGCGAGCTGACCCGGGGCTTCAGCGCCTACGACACCCTGACCGTCGTGCCGCGCGTCGACCGGCTGCCGCCGGTGCGCCTCGGCGGCGAGGCGGCGGGCCACGGCGACGGCCGCTACCGCGTCCTCGCCCTGGCCGGGGAGGACGATGTCATTCCGCGCGGCTACCGGCACGGCGACGATCTGCGCCGGGTCCACTGGCGCTCCACCGCCCGCTACGGCGAGCTGATGGTGCGCCGCGAGGAGCGGCCCCGGCGCGCCCACTGCACGGTGCTGCTGGACACCCGGGCCGTCGCCTACGAGGGCGCCGGGCCCGGCTCGCCCTTCGAGTGGGCCGTCTCCGGGGCGGCCTCGGTGGCATCGCACCTGATGGAGCGGGGTTTCACCGTCCGGCTGCTGACCGACACGGGCAGCGCCCTGCCGGGCCACGACGCCTCCTCCGGCGGCTACGCGAGCTCCTCGCCGGACCCGTCCGGCGCCGCCGGGCTGATGCTGGACGCCCTCGCCGTGATCGACCACTCCGAGGGCAGCGGCCTGTCCCCCGCCCACGACGCGCTGCTCGGTGCCGGCGGCGAGGGCCTGCTGGTGGCGTTCCTCGGCGACCTGGACGAGCCGCAGGCGGCCCTGGCCGCCCGGATGCGCCCCCGTGGCGGCACGGCGGTCGCCTTCGTCCTGTCCACGCCCACCTGGTCGGGCGCCCCCGAGGGCGACCCGGCCTACCACGAGGCCGAGGAACGCCTGCGCGTCCTGCGCGACGCGGGCTGGACGGCCCTGCCCGTCGCCCCCGGCGCGGCACTGCCCGACCTGTGGCGGCTGGCGGGAGCACCGGGCTCTGCGGGCGGCGGATCGGGCGGCCCGTACGGCGTGGGCGCGTACGACGCGCCGGGCGGCCCGTACGGCGTGCCGGGCGCCGCCCTGGCCGACGGGTACGGCGCGGGTGGGTACGGCACGGCGACGGCCCCGGGGGCGGCGGCCGACGGCACGACGGCCGGCCCGGCGCGGGCGGTCGCGGCAGGCGGTGGCGCCGCAGGCGGTGGGGCGACGGGCGGCGGTGCCCCCGGCGGCGGGGCGGGGGGCCGGGCGTGAGCGGGCGGTCGCGGCTGGCGGTGTGCGGGGTGCTGGCCACCCTGGGGGCGGCCTGCGCGATGCTGCCGCTGGTCGAGCGGACCGTCTGGATCCTCCAGGCCGCGCTGCTGCTGTGCGTCCAGACGGCGGTCGGCGTGGCGGCCCGCCGCGTGCCGCTGGCCCGGTGGCTGACGGTCGCGGCGCAGGCCCTCGTCGTCCTGCTGCTGCTCACGCTCGTCTTCGCCCGCGAACGGGCCGTCGGCGGGATACTGCCGGGCCCCGACACCTTCGAGGAGTTCGGCCGACTGCTGCGGCAGGGCGTGGACGACGTCGGGCGCTACGCCATCCCGGCGCCCGCGACGACGTCCATCCGGCTGCTGCTGGTCGGCGGCGTGCTGGTGGTCGGGCTGGTGGTGGACGCCCTGGCGGTGACCTTCCGCGGCGCGGCCCCGGCGGGCCTGCCCCTGCTGGCGCTCTACTCGGTCGGCGCCGGGCTGTCCAAGGGCAGCGCGGACTGGCTGTGGTTCCTCATGGCGGCCGCCGGCTATCTGCTGCTGCTCCTGGCCGAGGGCCGGGACCGGCTCGCGCGCTGGGGCAGGGTGTTCGGCGGCGGGGCCGCCGGCGCCCCGCCCGGCGTCGCCGCCGGCCTCGCGGCGGGCGGCGGCCCGGCCCTGGCCCCGGTGCGCACCGGGCGGCGCATCGGGGCGCTCGCGCTGGGGCTCGCCCTGGCGCTCCCGGTCGCGCTGCCCTCGATCGGCGGCGGGCTGCTGGCCGCGCGCGGCGCGGGCGAGGGCCCCGGTTCCGACGGCGGCACCATCTCCGCCGTCAACCCGCTGGTGTCGTTGCAGAACAGCCTCAACCAGCCGGAGAACCGGGAGCTGCTGCGCTACCGCACCTCCGCGCCGTCCGTCCAGGACCTGTACCTGCGCATCGTCGCCCTCGACCGGTTCGACGGCGCGTCATGGCGCGCCTCCGAGCGGCGCATCACCGATGTGCCCGACCCGCTGCCCACCCCCGCCGGCCTGACCACCGGGGTCCGTACGGCCCGTATCGGGGTCTCCGTCGCGGCCTCCGACGGCTACGGCCAGAACTATCTGCCCCTGCCCTATCCGGCCGAGCGGGTGCGGGTCCCGGGCCAGTGGCGGTACGAGCCGGAGGGCCGGGCGCTGGTCGGCGACCACGGCCAGACCACACGGGGCGTGCGCTATCAGGTGGCGGGGCTGCTCGTGGAGCCGACGGCCGCTCAGCTCGCCGCCGCGCCCGCGCCCCCGGAGCAACTGCTGCGCGAATACACGCGGGTGCCGCCCGCGATGCCCAAGGTCGTGGCGGAGACGGCCCGGAAGGTGACCGCCGGCGCGGCCGACTCCTACCAGCAGGCGGTGAAGCTGCAGGACTGGTTCGCCGCGAGCGGGGGCTTCCGCTATGACACGGAGGTGCGTTCGGGCAGCGGCCCCGACGCCATAGCGCGCTTCCTGGAGGAGAAGCAGGGCTTCTGCGTCCACTTCTCCTTCGCCATGGCGGCCATGGCGAGGACGCTGGGCATCCCCGCGCGCGTGGCGGTCGGCTTCACCCCGGGCACCCCGCAGCCGGACGGCACGGTGTCGGTCGGCACCAAGGACGCCCACGCCTGGCCCGAGCTGTACTTCGAGGGCGCCGGGTGGACCCGGTTCGAGCCCACGCCCAGCCGGGGCACCCCGCCCGAGTACACGGTCGCGCAGGCTCCTTCCGCCCCCGACCCGGGCGTCCCGGCCCCGGAGCCCGGCCGGAGCAGGGCGCCGCAGCCGGCGCCCTCGGCGGACGGCGGCTGCCCGCCCGAGCTGAAGAAGGTCGACGGCTGCGGCGGCGTCGTACGGCTGGAGGCGGGCGAGTCCTCCGGCGATACGTCGCCGCTCACCCTGGCCGTCGTGATCGTGGCAGCGCTGGCCGCGCTGCTGCTGCCCGCGCTGCCCCACCTGTGGCGGAGGCGGGAGCGCGCCCGGCGGCTCGACGGCCGGGCCGGGCCGCGCCCGCTGGCCGCCTGGCGCGAGCTGACCGACTCCGCGTGGGACTACGGCATCCCGCCGGACGACTCCCTGACCCCCAGGATGGCGGCGGCCCGCATCGTCCGGGACGCGCGGCTGGCCGGGCCGCACGCGGAGGCCGTGGGGCGGCTGGCGACGGCGGTCGAGCAGGTGCTGTACGCGCCGTCGCCGCCGCCCGCCGGGGCGACGGCCGGCGCCGACGTCGAGGCCGCCCGGGCGGGCCTGCGGGCCTCGGCGGGGCGCCGGGCGCGGGTGCGGGCCGTGGTGGCGCCCCGGTCGGCGGTGCGGGTGGTGTGGGCATGCGCCGGGTTCTGGGCGGGTGTCCGGTCGGCGGCGAGGGCGCGCCTGCGGCGGCTGATCCCCCGCTCCCGCCCCTTCCCCTGACCGGGGCTCCGCCCCGGACCCCGGGCGCGGCCCGCATACGCCCGTGGGGCCAGGACGTCCGTCCTGGCCCCACGGGTAAAGACAACACGCGTAAAGACAACACGCGTAAAGGCAAAGCGGGCTAGTGCCCCTGCTCATCCCGTCGCCGCTGCCATCGCTGCTCGATGCGGTCCATCATGCCGCGCCGACGGCCGACCGGCCGCCGCGCCATGCCCGGACCACCGGGCCCGCCGGGACCGCCGACGCGCCGGACGCCGGGCCTGGGCGCCTTGCGCCACCCCGTCACCGCGAGCACGGCGCAACCCAGCATGACGAGGAAGCCCGCCACGCTGATCCAGATCCGCTGGGTGACCATTCCGGCCATGAGGAGCGCGATGCCCACCAGAAAACCCGCGACCGCCTGGTAGACCCGTCGCCGGGTGTACGTGCGCAGGCCGCTGCCCTCGAGCGCTGTGGCGAACTTGGGATCTTCGGCGTACAGCGCTCGCTCCATCTGCTCGAGCATGCGCTGCTCGTGCTCCGAGAGCGGCACGGAGTCCTCCTACTCGTCGGTCGCGGGGGGCGACCGGGTGCGACCCTTTCAGGATAGGCAGGGAATCGCCCCCGTGAAACCCGCCCCTCTGCGCCAATTCGGCCACCGGCCCCGGTGTGGCGATCGATGCCGTCGGGACGTACATTCCCTGCCTGCCGATCGGCCATGCCGGACGGTGTCCCCCGATCATACGGGGCGAACGAGCTGATCGGGTGGGGTCCGCCCGAGGTGGGGACGAGGCGGGGACGGGGGGTCGCGTCAGTCCCGCTCGGCCAGGACGTGCAGCTGCGTGGCGATGGAGTGGAAGGCCGGCAGTTCGGCCGCGGCGGCCTCCAGCCGCAGCAGCGCGTCCAGCGCGCCGGGCTCGTGGTCGACGAGCACGCCGGGCACCAAGTCGGCGAAGACGCGCACGCCGTGCACCGCGGAGACCTCCAGGCCCGCGTCGCCGACGAGGCCGGAGAGCTGCTCGGCGGAGAAGCGGCGGGTGAGCGGGTCGCCGGCGCCCCAGTGGCCGGAGGGGTCGGCGAGGGCCTGGTGGGCCTCGGTGAAGTGCCCGGCGAGGGCACGGGCGAGCACGGCGCCGCCGAGGCCGGCGGCGAGCAGGCTGAGGGTGCCGCCGGGGCGGAGGGCGGCGACGACGTTGCGGACGCTGTCGGCGGGGTCCTCGACGTACTCCAGCACGCCGTGGCAGAGCACGACGTCGAATCCGTCGCGGTCGACGACGTCGAACAGGCCGTGGGCGTCGCCCTGGACGCCGCGCACCCGCTCGGCGACCCCGGCCTCGGCGGCCCTGCGCTCCAGCGCGAACAGCGCGTTGGGGCTGGGGTCGACGACGGTGACGTGGTGGCCGAGCCGGGCGAGGGGCACCGCGAACTTGCCGGAGCCGCCACCGGTGTCGAGGACGTCCAGGGCCCCCCGTCCGGCGGCCTTGACCCGGCGGTCGAGGGCGTCCTTGAGGACCTCCCAGACCACGGCGGTACGGAGGGACGCCCGGGGGCGCAGCGGGTCTGACACGGCGGGTGACTCCTCGGCGGGTGACTGCGGGTGACTGACGTCGGGCGGCACCAGCCTAATGGGCCGGGCAGCACCACCCCGCACCTCTCGCCACGCGCCCTCCCGCATCGGTGCGAACCGGCCACGACCTGCGCGAACTCCCGCGTTCCGGAACGGGGTTGACGGAGGAAGGGAGCGATCCGCATACTTTTGCACTGACCGGTCAGTCCAAGGTTGCTTGGAGGTCCTGTGGACGGCATCCCGCACGGAGCCGCGATCGCGGCGACGGGCCTCGGTGTCCGGGGGCCGCGCGGCTGGGCGTTCCGCGCGGTGGACATCGACGCGCCACCCGGTTCGCTCGTGGCCGTCGAGGGCCCCTCCGGCTCGGGCCGCACCTGTCTCCTGCTCACTCTCACCGGTCGTATGCGGCCGTCCGCCGGGCACGCCGAGATCGCGGGCCTGGCCCTGCCCCGGCGGATGGCGGCCGTCCGGCGCCTGAGCGCGCTCGCGCACGTCCCGGGCGTCGCCGAGCTCGACGCCTCCCTGACCGTCGGCGAGCACCTGCGGGAACGCGCGCTGCTCCAGCGGAGGTTCGGCGCCTCGCCCGGCGCGCTGTTCCGCCCCAAGGCGGAGAAGGCGGCGCGGGAGGCGGCCCGTACCGAGGCCGCGCTCGCGGCCGCCGGGCTGGAGGTGTCCGCGCTGCCCAAGGGCGCCGGCACGGCCGTACGGGACCTGGGGCGGCTGGAGGCGCTGCGGCTGTCGCTGGCCCTCGCGCTCGTCGGCTCGCCCCGGCTCGTCGCGGTGGACGACACCGACCTCAAGCTCACAGCGGCCGAACGCGAGCAGGCGTGGGCGCTGCTGCGCGCCCTCGCCGGGGCCGGTACGACCGTGCTCGCGGTGTGCGCGGAGGCGCCGCCACCGGGCGACGCGCTGGTCGTCCGCACCGACCGGACCATGTCACAGGCCCCGAAGGGAGCGGCGGATGCGCTCGCCGAAATTGGCCGTCCTTGAGCTGAAACGATTCGGGAGGGGCCGGCTGCCGCGCGCCGCGCTCGTCGCCCTCCTCCTGCTGCCCCTGCTCTACGGCGCGTTGTACCTGTGGTCGTTCTGGGACCCCTACGGGCGGCTCGACAAGGTGCCGGTGGCGCTGGTCAACGCCGACCGGGGCACGACGGTGGACGGCGAGCGGCTGGCGGCCGGCGACTCGATCGTCAAGGGGCTGCGCGACTCCAAGTCCTTCCAGTGGCACGAGACGAGCGCCGCCGAGGCCCGCAAGGGGGTCGAGAAGGGGACGTACTACCTGTCGTTGACCATCCCGGCCGATTTCAGCAAGCTGCTCGCCTCCAGTGCCGGCACCGGTTCCGGCGGCTCCCCCGTGACCGGCGCGCTCCAGGTCCGGACGAACGACGCGAACAACTACATCGTCGGCCAGATCTCCCGCTCGGTCTTCTCCGAGGTCCGGGCGGCCGCGTCGCGCAGGACGTCACGGACCTTCTACGACAAGATCTTCGTCTCCTTCTCCGGTCTCCACGGCAAGACGGAGGAGGCGGCGGGCGGCGCCGACCGGCTCGGCGAGGGCATCGGCGAGGCCCGCAAGGGCGCCGGGGACCTCAAGGACGGCCTGACCCGCGCCCACCACGGCAGCGGCGATCTCGAGCAGGGCGTGGACCGGCTGCACGACGGCGCCGGCACCCTGGACTCCGCCGCCCGGCGACTGGCCGGCGGCGCCGCGCGGGTGGCGGACGGCACCCGGCAGCTGGCCGACAAGGTGAACGGCGTCGCCGGCAAGGAGGGCGCGTTCGTCAAGGAGCACGCGGGCGAGATAGGGGAGGCCGCCCGTGGCGTCGCCCGCGAGGCGCGCACCGTCCGCGAGCACCTGGCCGACCTCCCCTCCCCCGCCGTCACGGGCCCGCTCGCCAGGGCCGCCAGGCGCGGCGCGGACGACCTGTCCGCCGCGTACGACAAGCTGTGCGCGACCGGCACCAGCACCGGGCCCGGCACCACCACCGCCACCGGCGCCTCCGCGACGGGCGACTACTGCCCGGCCCTGAAGAAAGCCGTGTTCGCCGCGCGGCAGTCGGCCGAGGGCGCGGAAAAGCTCGACGCCCTCGTGCGGAACGAGAACGGCGAACTCGACCGGCTCCCCGGGCAGCTGGACGCCCTGCGGGCCGCCGCCGAACGGCTCGCCGACGAGGCCCCGCACCTCGCGCGGGACATCGACGGCGCCGTACAAAAGGTCAACGCCCTCAACGACGGCGCCCAGCAGGTGGCCGAGGGCGCCGGCCGCATCGGCGAGGGCACCGGACGGCTGCGCGACGGGCTCGGCACCGCCAGGACGGGCGCCGCCGACCTCGACGACGGCATCGGCCGGCTGCGCGAGGGCGCGGACACCCTCCAGGGCGGCATGGTCAAGCTGTCCGACGGCTCCGCCAAGCTCGCGGGCGGCCTCCACGACGGCGCCGCGAAGATCCCCGACTACGGCAAGAAGGAGCGCGACGCCCGCACCGAGGTGATGGCCGACCCGGTCTCCCTGGCCGCCAAGGCGCTCCACAAGGCCCCCGAATACGGCACCGGATTCGCCCCCTACTTCATCCCGCTCTCGCTCTGGGTGGGCGCGATGGTCGCCTACATGCTGATCCAGCCCCTCAACCGGCGCGCGCTGGCCGCGGGTGCCTCCGCCTGGCGGATCGCCGTGGCGGGCTGGCTGCCCGTCGTCGCCATCGGCGTCGTCCAGGCGGCCGCGCTGCTGGCCGTCCTCCACTGGGGGCTGGGCCTGCGACCGGTGCGGGCGGCGGGCACGGCGGGCTTCGTCGTCCTCGTCGTCGCGTGCTTCGCGGCCGTCGTCCAGTGGCTGAACGCCCGCTTCGGGCCCGCCGGGCGCATCCTCGTCCTCGCCCTGCTGATGCTCCAGCTGACCTCGGCGGGCGGCACCTACCCGGTGCAGACCAGCCCCGGCTTCTTCAACGCGATCCATCCCTTCCTGCCGATGAGTTACGTCGTGCAGGGGCTGCGCCACCTCATCACCGGCGGCGGGCTCGCCCCCGTCTGGCAGGCGTGCGGCGTCCTGGCGGCCTTCACGGCCGCCGCCCTGGCCCTGACGGCCCTCTCGGCGCGGGGCAAACAGGTCTGGTCCGTGGACCGGCTGCACCCGGAGCTGAGCCTGTGAGCGCGGACACGGCCGGTACGGGGAGAATCACCGTCATGGACAGCAGCGGTACGCGGCGGCAGAACACCCGGCGCAAGCTCTTCGAAGCAGCGGTCACCCTCATCGCCGAACAGGGTTTCTCCTCCACCACCGTGGACGAGATCGCCGAGCGCGCCGGCGTCGCCAAGGGCACGGTCTACTACAACTTCGCCAGCAAGACCGTGCTCTTCGAGGAGCTGCTGCGGCACGGCATCGAGCTGCTGACCGACTCCCTCCAGGCCGCCGCCGACGAGACGGCCGAACGCGGCGGCAGCCGCGTCGACGCCCTGGACGCGATGATCCGGGCCGGCCTGGACTTCATCACCCGCTACCCCTCGCTCACCCAGCTCTACGTGGCCGAGCTGTGGCGCACCAACCGGGCGTGGCAGTCGACGCTGATGCAGGTGCGGCAGAAGGCGATCGCCGTCATCGAGGCCGTCCTGACCGAAGCGGTCGCGACGGGCGAGCTGAGCACCGAGCTGGACATCCCGCTGACGGCGTCGGCGCTGTTCGGCATGGTGCTGGTGGCGGCGCTGGACTGGCAGTCGTTCCAGCCGGAACGGTCGATCGACGAGGTGCACTCGGCGCTGTCGCGGCTGCTGCAGGGGCGGGTGAGCGGCGCGGGCCGCTAGCCCGCGGACGTGCCGCCGGCCCGGTGCGGCCCGATCCCCCTCGGTCCGCACCGGGCCGGCGTTCCCCCGTGATTCCCCCGCGTTCCCCCGTACCTCCCCCGCCCGCGTCGGGGTCCGCCGTCCGCCGTTCCGCCGCCCCGTATCGGCGGTGCCGGCTCCGGCGGCCCCTTCCGCGACCACCACTCTTCCTCCCGGACGGGGTGCGCCCCATCCGCGCGCGTACTCATCTCCGTCCCTGAGTACGCGTACTCAGGCACCCCGGGACGGCGGTTACGATCTTCCGCGTGTCGGTGCTTCCTTTGGTGTTCACAAGCGGCTGGGCCAGCGGTGTCAACGCCTACGCCGTGGTCCTGCTGCTCGGCCTGCTCGGCGCGACGGGGGTGAGCGACGACGTGCCCGGGGCGCTCCAGCGCCCCGACGTCCTCATCGCGGCGGGCGTGCTCTTCCTCTGCGAGGCCGTCGCCGACAAGATCCCGTACGTGGACACGGTCTGGGACGCGGTCCACACCGTCATCAGGCCCGTCGCCGGAGGCGTGGTGGGCGCGCTGCTCGCCGGCCAGCACGGCTCCCTCCCCGAGCTCGCGGCGGGCGCGGTGGGCGGCTCGGCCGCGTTGCTGAGCCACCTGGTGAAGACGGGCACGCGCATGGCGATCAACACGTCACCGGAGCCGGCGAGCAACATCGTGCTGAGCGTGGTGGAGGACCTCGGGGTCGCGGCGCTGATCGTGTTCGCGATCTTCCACCCGGTGGCGGCGGCGGTCATCGCGGCGACGTTGCTGGCGGCGGGGGTCGGGCTGGTCGTCTTCCTGTGGAAGCGGGTGCGGGCGTTCCTGCGGCGCCGTCGTGAACGGCGATCCAGCCTCGCCGGCGTTTGAGGCGCGGGGTCTGGGGCGGAGCCCCAGGAAACGGGGAAAGGGCGGGGCTGGGGCACTCTCACCACCCCGATAGGGTCGGCGTCATGGCACAGATTGTGGTGATCGGCGCCGGGATGGGCGCGATGGCAGCCGCCGCCCGGCTCGCCGTCGCGGGCAACCGGGTGACGGTGCACGAGCGAACGGACACCCACGGCGGAGGCGTCGGACGCCTCACCCGCGCCGGCTTCGCGTTCGACACCGGCCCCGCCCTCCTCCACCTGCCCGCCGTCTACCGCGACCTGTTCGTCAAGACCGGCAAGGAGTCGCTGGAGCAGAGCCTCGGGCTCGTCCAGGTCGACCCGGCGAGCCGCCATCTCTTCCCCGACGGCACGGACTTCGCGCTGCCCAACGCCTCCCGGGCCGGTGTGGTCGCCGCGCTCGACGCGGCGGTGGGAGCGGGCGCGGGCGAGCGGTGGAGCGAGCTGGTCAACCGGGCGCGCGAGGTGTGGGACGCGACGCGGCGGCCGCTGCTGGAGGAGCCGCTGCGCGCGGAGCGCGCCGAGGCGCTGGGCCGCGATCCGTACCCGGCGCTGCCCCACCGCAAGGGGCTGTTCCGCCGCCCGGTGCCGGTGACGCTCGCGTCCGTCGCCGAGCGGGAGCTGGCGGACCCGCGGCTGATCGCCCTGCTGGAGAGCCACGCCCTCGCCTACGGGCTCGACCCGCGCGAGGCGCCCGGGAGCGCGACGGTCCTGCCGTACCTGGAGCAGACCTTCGGCAGCTGGTACGTGACCGGCGGCATGCGCGGCCTCGCGGACGCGCTGTACGAGCGGTGCCTGGCGCGGCGCGTGGAGTTCCGGTTCGGCTCGGACGTCGTCGGCGTCGTGGAGAAGGACGGGCGCGCGGCCGGGGTGCGGCTGGCCGACGGAAGCGTGGCCGAGGCGGACGTGGTGGTGGCCGGGGTCTCCCCCGCCCGGCTGGCGGCCATCGCCCCGGGAGCGGTGGAGACCGCACCGGCGGCGCCCGTGCCCCCGGGCAGGTTCAGCGTGTTCCTGGCGCTCTCCGGAGCCCGCCCCGAGGGCACCGCCCACCGCACGGTCGTCCACGGCGGTGACCGCGCGGCGGAGCTGGACGCCGTCTTCGGCGTGGCGGGCACGGCCTCGTACCGACCGACGGTGACCGTGCTCCGGCCGGACGACCCGGCCACCGTGCCCGACGCCGGGCACGAGGCCGTGACCCTGACGGCCACCGTCGCGCCGCACGGCGAGCGCGCCGACTGGCGTGACGAGCGGGCCGTCGCGGCCTTCGCCGATCGCGTGGTCGAATCCGCGAAGGCGGCGGTCCCGGGTCTCGCGGAGCGGCTGCTGTGGCGGGAGGTGCGTACCCCCGCCGACACGGAGGCGGCGACCGGGGCCGAGGGCGGCGGGGTGCCCGCGCCCGTACTGGCCGGGGCGCGGGGGGCGTTCCTGCGGCCGGGCAATCTCACCCGGCTGCCCGGGTACTACCTGGTGGGCGGCTTCGCCCACCCCGGCGGCGGGCTGGCGCACGCCGGGATGTCGGGGGCGATGGTCGCGGGCCTGGTCGTCTCCGGGGCCGACTGGCGCGGCTCCCAGTAGCTACCGGGCAGACTTCGGCAGCGCCCCCAAGGGGCGCGGGGAACCGCGCGACCAGCCACGACGCACCCGCGGATGACTCGCCGGACCTCCAGCGGAGCACTTAGTAGCGGTAGCGCTGTTCGTCGTACCCCTGGCCCTGGCCGTACGGCGGGTTCTGCTCGTGCGGGGCGTGCGGCGCGTGCGGGGCCGGCGGGGTGGTGCCCGGGGCCGCGTCGGTGTCGCGCTGCTGCGGCACCCAGACCCCGCCGGGTGGGGTGTCCGTGTCGTACTGCTGGGGGGCGTACGCGCCCGCCGAGTAGGCGCCGACACCGTACTGCTGCTGGTGGGGGTAGGACTGCTGCTGACCGTAGGCGTCGTACGTCTCGTAGGACGGAGGACGGTTGCCGATGTACGGGTCGGAGTAGGACGCGTACTGGCCTTGGGCCTGCCCGTAGTCGAAGCCGCCGCCGTACTGGCCGCCCTGGGCGGGCTGGCCGCCGTACTGGCCGAAGTCGGTCGCGGCCGGGGCTTCGTGGCCCATGAGGTGGGGCTGTTCGGCGGTCGGCTGCGGGGGGACGCCGTGCGTCAGGTCGGGGGTGCCGCCGAGGCCGGCGCTCATGGCCGGGGCGCCCGCCGGGGCGCCGAGCGTCGGCAGGGCGTCGGGGCCGGAGGCGGGCAGGGTCAGGTCGGAGGGCGCCGGGGAGGGGCCGGCCGGGGCCGGGGGCCGCTCGCCGCCCTTGCGGCGGCGCCCGGCGCGGCCGCCGGCGGCCCGGGACTTCCCCGCGGCGGAACGGCTGGAACGGCTGGAACCGGTGGCACCAGCGGAATCGGCCGGTCCGCCCGGCTCCGCGCCGGCGCCGCCCGGCCCGTCGCCGTCCTCGGCCGCGCCCCGGCGTAGGGCCCAGCCCCGGGAGAAGCCGCGCCGGAAGGAGAGCGTCACAAAGGTCTGCCCCACCCCGAAGGCGAGGGCGCCGATGACGATGACGACCACGGACGGCACGAGCACGCCCGCGACCACGCCGAGGAAGCCGGTGAAGGCGAGCAGCCGCCAGCGCAACCGCGCCTTGTACTGCAGCAGCACCTCGGCGAGCAGCCAGAGCGCGACGACGCCGAACGCGATGTAGAGGACCGTCCAGCCCATCCAACGCCCCTCTCGTACGGCCGCCGTCGCCGGCCGGCCGTCAGGACCGCTGGTGCAGTCCCAGGTTCTGGTAGATCTCCAACGTGGCCGTGGAGTGGTTCAGGGTAATGAAATGCAACCCGGGAATCTCCTCGGCCATCAACCGAGCACACAGGTCCGTCGCGTACTCGATCCCGATTGAGCGTACAGCGGCCGTGTCGTCCTTGACCGCGAGGATCCGTTCAGCGAGCTCCGAGGGGAACGCCGCGTTGCTGAGCTGTGCGAACCGTTCGATCTGCCGCACGTTGGTGACCGGCATGATTTCGGGGATGATCGGGGTGTCGCAGCCGGCCGCCGCGACCCGGTCGCGCAGCCGCAGATAGTCCTCCGGGTGGAAGAACATCTGGGTGATGGCGAAGTCGGCGCCCGCCCGGCACTTGTCCACGAAGTGCCGGATGTCCGACTCCCATTCCGTGGAGCGCGGGTGCATCTCGGGGAAGGCGGCGACGCCCACGCAGAAGTCGCCGGACTCCTTGATGAGGCTGACGAGCTCGGCGGCGTACCGGACACCCTCGGGGTGGCGCACCCACTCGCCCATGGGGTCGCCGGGCGGGTCGCCGCGCAGCGCGAGCATGTTGCGGATGCCCACGTCGGCGTACTGCCCGATGACGTTGCGCAGTTCGGCGACCGAGTGGTTGACGGCCGTGAGGTGGGCGACGGGGGTCAGCGTGGTGTCGGTGGCGATGCGTTCGGTGGCGCGGACCGTGCCCTCGCGGGAGGAGCCGCCGGCGCCGTAGGTCACGGAGACGAACGTGGGGGCGACGGCTTCGATCCGCCGGATGGCGTCCCACAGGGTCCGTTCGCCCTTCTCCGTCCTGGGGGCGGCGAACTCGAACGAGTACGAGCGCTCTCCGGAGGCGAGCAGCTCACGGACGGTGCGCGCGTGGTCCGTCCTGGTGGAGGCAGTGCCAAGGGCCATACCGGCAAGTTAACCAGCGGCGCGCCGGGCACCCCAACCAAGAATGGCGTTATGCCCGTTTGATCCGGCGGATGCCCATGATCCGTCCCACTCCTTGGACAGCGGCGGTCACGCGTCGTAGGCGCGGACGCGCTTGGCGAGCTGGGCGGCGGCCTCGCCGGGGTCGTCCGCCTCGGTGATCGCGCGGACCACGACCACACGGCGCGCACCCGCCTCCAGCACCTGCTCCAGGTTGCCCGCGTCGATGCCGCCGATGGCGAACCAGGGCCGGGCGGGCGCGAGGGAGGCCGCGTAGCGGACGAGGTCGAGGCCGGGGGCGTGGCGGCCGGGCTTGGTGGGGGTGGGCCAGCAGGGGCCGGTGCAGAAGTAGTCCACGCCGGGCTCGGCGACGGCGGCGGCCACCTCGGCCTCGGCGTGCGTCGAGCGGCCGATGAGGATCTCGTCGCCGAGGATCGCCCGGGCGGCGGGCACGGGCAGATCGCCCTGGCCCAGGTGGAGGACGTCGGAGGCGGCGGCGTGGGCGACGTCGGCGCGGTCGTTGACCGCGAGGAGCCTGCCGTGGCGGCGGGCGGCCTCGGCGAGGACGGCGAGGTGCTCCAGCTCCTCCCCGGCCTCCATGCCCTTGTCGCGGAGCTGGACGACGTCCACTCCGGAGGAGAGGACCGCGTCGAGGAACTCCGGCAGATCACCCTGGCGCTTGCGCGCGTCGGTGCACAGGTACAGCCGGGCCTCGGCGAGCCGCTCGCGCGCGGTGACGGACATGGGTGCATCTCCCCCGGGTGGGCGGTGTGCGGGCGCGGGCCGGGGCCTCGGGCCCGCACACCGGACGGTGGTTCTCAGGCGGTGCGGATGGTGCTGGCGGTGCTACGTACGGCTCAGACGGCGAGCGCCTGGGCGCGGCGCTTCACCTCCGTGCCGCGATTCTCGCTCAGCGCCTGCGCGGGGGTGCCGGGCAGGGTCGGGTCGGCGGTGAACAGCCACTCCAGCATCTCTTCATCGCTGAAGCCGTCGTCACGCAGCAGCGTCAGGGTCCCGGCCAGGCCCTTGACGACCTTGCCCTCGCTGATGAAAGCGGCGGGCACCATGAGCACACGGTTCTCGCCACGGCGCACGGCGATCAGCTGGCCCTCCTTGACCAGCTGCCGGACACGCGTCACCTCGACGCCCATCATCTCCGCGATGTCGGGGAGGTTGAGCCAGGCGGGTACGAGCGCATCGATCTTCACGTCAATCTCGGTCACGGGACAAGCCTGCCATCCGGGACTGACAGTCGGTAGCCGGGTTGACCCGAGCCGGGCCCCGGCCACCCCACCGGCCCCTCCGGTCCCGTCAGACCACGGCGGCCTTCAGCGGGACGGACGCGTCCGCCGCCCTGGTCCGGTCGAGGACCGCGCCCTTCTCGATGAGCTTGCGCCCCTGGGCCAGATCGCGCGGCCGCCCCACGGCCAACAGGGCCACCAGCACGCCCGAGCGCAGCCAGCACACCGTCCAGGCCGCACCGGCGGGGTTGCCGCGCCAGACCAGCTCGTCGGCGGAGGCGTGGTGCCCCGCGTACTGCACGAACCGGCCGAACTGCTCGGACCAGAAGTACGGCACGGGGTCGTAGACCGAGCCCTCCTCGGGGCCGTGGACGATGTTCTCGGCGACGGTCCGGGGGCCCTGGAGGGCGTTGTCCCAGTGGTGGACGAGCAGCCGTTCGCCGTAGCGGGCCGAGGGGAAGGAGGCGCAGTCGCCGACCGCGTAGACGTCCGGCAGCGAGGTGCGCAGGCGGTCGTCGGTGACGACGGAGCGGTCCGCCGCCAGTTCGGCGCCCGAGCCCGCGAGCCAGCCCGTGGCGGGGCGCGCCCCGATGCCGACGACGACCGCGTCGGCGGGCAGCCGGGTGCCGTCGTCGAGGACGACCGCGCCGGGCTCGACGGCCGTGACCCGGGCGCCGGTCAGCAGCCGGGCGCCGCTGTGGGCGTACCAGTCGACCATGTGGGCGGCGACCTCGGCGGGCATGGCGCCCGCGAGCGGCCGGTCGGCGGCCTCGACGACCGTCACCCGGCAGCCCGCCTCGCGGGCGGCGGTGGCGAACTCGGCGCCGATCCAGCCCGCCCCGACGGCGACGATGTCCTGCTGCCGGGTGAGGACGGGGCGCAGCCGCTCGGCGTCGTCGACGGTGCGCAGGACGTGGACGCCGGGCAGGTCCCCGGCGCCGGGCAGGCCGATGGGCTCGGCGCCGGTGGCGACGACCAGGACGTCGTAGCCGAGGGGTCCCGCGTCGGTGTCCAGGACGTGCTCGGCGGCGCGCAGACCGGTGGCCGTGAGGCCGAGCCGCAGGTCGATGCCGAGCGAGCCGAAGTCCACGGCGAAGGCGGAGCCCTCGGCCTTGCCGAGCAGCACGGACTTGGACAGGGGCGGCCGGTCGTAGGGCTGGTGGGGCTCGGCGCCCAGGAGGGTGATCGCGCCCTGCCAGCCCTGTTCGCGCAGGGCGATGGCGGTCTGCACCCCGGCCATGCCCGCGCCGACGATCACGACGCGCCGGTCACTGCTGGTGTTCGTCTCCTCGCTCACACGATCAACTGTAGGCCCGACGCCCCGGTAGGCCGGAGCACCGCGTGAGGAGACCTCTGACACAACGTCATGACGGCGGCGTCGCGACGCGGTGGGCCGTACGGGCCGCCGGCCGGGCCCGGCCGCCCTTCCGGGCGGTCCTCGGGCCGTACTAGGGTGGCAAGCTGCAAGCACTCGCGGGAGCCCGGGCGGACCGGGCTGAGAGGGAGGCTGGACGGCCTCCGACCGTACGAACCTGATCCGGGTCATGCCGGCGAAGGGAGGGGCTGGACGCCCATGCACGCGCATCGAACCCCTGGGGATCGAACACCGGCACATCGAACCAGGGCGCGTCCCACGCGCCCGCGCCATCTCGGCCCCGGCCCGCGGACACCCGACGTCCTGGTGGTCGGCGGTGGTCTGATCGGCCTGGTCACGGCCTGGCGCGCGGCCCAGCGGGGGCTGCGCGTGGCCGTGGCCGACCCCGCGCCCGGCGGGGGCGCGGCCCGGGTGGCCGCCGGGATGCTGGCCGCCGTCACCGAGCTCCACTACGGCGAGGAGACCCTCCTCGCCCTCAACCTGGCCTCCGCCCGGCGCTACCCCGCCTTCACGGCCGAGCTGGAGGAGGCCAGCGGCCAGGACACCGGCTACCGCGCCTGCGGGACGCTCGCGGTCGCCCTGGACGCCGACGACCGGGCCCATCTGCGGGAGCTCCACGCCCTCCAGCAGCGCTGCGGCCTGGAGTCGCAATGGCTGACCGGGCGCGAGTGCCGCCGGCTGGAGCCGATGCTCGCGCCGGGCGTGCGCGGCGGGCTCCACGCCCTCGGCGACCACCAGACCGACCCCCGGCGGCTCGCCCGGGCGCTGCTCGTGGCCTGCGAGCGCGAGGGGGTCGCTTTCCACCGCTCGGAGGCGGTACGGCTGCTGCTGACCGGCGACCGGGCCACGGGAGCGCTGCTCGCCGACGGCACCCGGCTGGCCGCCGGCCGGACCGTCCTGGCCGCCGGAAGCCTCAGCGGCCGGCTGGCGGGCCTGCCCGAGGACGTCGTACCGCCGGTGCGCCCGGTCAAGGGCCAGGTCCTGCGGCTGAGCGTGCCCGGGTCGTACACGGCCGTGAACGGGCCGTTCCTCTCCCGGACCGTCCGGGCCGTGGTGCGCGGCGGGCACGTCTACCTCGTGCCGCGCGAGAACGGCGAGCTGGTCGTCGGGGCGACGACCGAGGAACTGGGCTGGGACACGACCGTGACGGCCGGGGGCGTCTACGAGTTGCTGCGTGACGCCCACGAGCTGGTGCCCGGCATCACCGAGCTGCCGCTCGTGGAGACCCTCGCCGGGCTGCGCCCCGGCTCGCCCGACAACGCCCCGCTGCTGGGCCCGACCGCCCTGCCGGGCCTGTACGCGGCCACCGGCCACCACCGCAACGGCGTGCTCCTCACCCCCGTCACCGGGGACGTGATGGCCGAGGTGCTGACCACCGGCCGGCTGCCCGAGGAGGCCCGCCCGTTCTCCCCCCGACGCTTCACCACCCCCGTACTCCAGGAGCAGCCCGCATGACCACGCACATCATCAGCGTCAACGGCGAGCGGCGCGCCGTCCCGGCGGGGACGACGCTCGACGGGCTCGTGGCGACGCTCACCACGGCGCGCGGCGGGGTCGCCGCCGCCGTCAACGAGGCCGTGGTCCCCCGGGGCCAGTGGCCGGCGACCGCCCTCGGCGAGGGCGACCGCGTCGAGGTGCTCACCGCGGTGCAGGGAGGCTGATCAGTACAGATGGCGGACGATCTGCTCACCATCGCGGACACCCCGTTCACCTCCCGGCTGATCATGGGCACGGGTGGTGCCCCCAGCCTGGACGTCCTGGAACGCGCCCTCATCGCCTCCGGCACGGAGCTGACGACGGTCGCCATGCGGCGGCTGGACGCGACGGTACGGGGGTCCGTGCTCTCCGTCCTGGAGAAGCACGGCATCCGGGTGCTGCCGAACACGGCGGGCTGCTTCACGGCGGGCGAGGCGGTCCTCACCGCCCGGCTGGCCCGGGAGGCGCTCGGCACGGACTGGGTCAAGCTGGAGGTGATCGCCGACGAGCGCACCCTGCTGCCCGACCCGATCGAGCTCCTGGACGCGGCGGAGATCCTCGTCGACGACGGCTTCACCGTGCTGCCGTACACCAACGACGACCCCGTCCTGGCCCGGAAGCTGGAGGACGTCGGCTGCGCGGCGATCATGCCGCTGGGCGCGCCCATCGGCTCGGGCCTGGGCATCCGCAACCCCCACAACTTCCAGCTGATCACCGAGCGCGCCACCGTCCCGGTGATCCTCGACGCGGGCGCGGGCACCGCGTCGGACGCGGCGCTGGCCATGGAGCTGGGGTGCGCGGCGGTGATGCTGGCGTCGGCGGTGACGCGGGCGCAGGAGCCGGTGCTCATGGCGGAGGCGATGCGGCACGCGGTCGAGGCGGGCCGGCTGGCCCACCGCGCGGGGCGCATCCCGCGGCGGCACTTCGCGGAGGCGTCGTCTCCTGCGGAGGGCTTGGCGATGCTGGACCCGGAGCGGCCCGCGTTCGCGTGACGCGGGTGCGCCTGCGGCGAGCCGGCCCCGGTCCCGCCCTTTCACCGTTTCCTAGGGGGCTGCGCCCCCTAGGACCCCCCGGTTTGTGGGCAGGCGTTCCGCAGGGCGGAACAGGTGGGCACAAACCGGGCCACCGGGCCGCACCCGGAAACGCGGCCCGCCCCCCGGGATCCGGCCCCGGCCCGCCGCAGTCGCAACGACTCGTAGACTCGTGTGCCGTGGATACGACCCTGCCCGACCCCCTTGTCGACCAGCTGCTCGACGGCCGCTACCGCGTCGAGGCGCGAGTCGCCGTGGGCGGCATGGCCACCGTCTACCGCGCCCTGGACACCCGGCTCGACCGGGTGCTCGCCCTGAAGGTGATGCACCCCTCGCTCGCCGCGGACGCCGCCTTCGTGGAGCGCTTCATCCGCGAGGCCAAATCCGTCGCCCGGCTCGACCACCCCAACGTGGTGAGCGTCTTCGACCAAGGCACGGACGGCGCGTACGTCTATCTGGCGATGGAGTACGTCGCGGGCTGCACCCTCCGCGACATCCTGCGCGAGCGCGGCGCCCTGGGCCCGCGTGCCGCGCTCGACATCGCCGAGCCGGTGCTGGCCGCCCTGGGCGCCGCCCACCTCGCGGGGCTGGTGCACCGGGACATGAAGCCGGAGAACGTGCTCATCGGCGACGACGGCCGGGTCAAGGTCGCCGACTTCGGGCTCGTCCGCACGGTGGACACCAACACCACGAGCAGCACCGGTGCCGTCCTGGGCACGGTGTCGTACCTCGCACCCGAGCAGATCGAGCAGGGCACGGCCGATCCCCGCGCGGACGTCTACGCGTGCGGCGTCGTCCTGTACGAGATGCTGACCGGCGCCAAGCCGCACAGCGGCGGCACGCCCGCGCAGGTCCTCTACCAGCACCTCCACGAGGACGTGCCGGCCCCGTCGGCCGCCGTCCCGGGGCTCGCGCCGGAGCTGGACGCCCTGGTGGCCTCGGCCACGGCCCGGGACCCGCGGCTGCGCCCGGCCGACGCGGCCGGCCTGCTGGGGCAGCTCCGCCAGGCGCGCGCGGCCCTGTCCGACGAGCAGCTGGACCTGGTCCCGCCGAGGGCGGCGACCCCCGCCCCGGCCGGTTCCGAGGACCGTACGAGCGTGATCCCCCGCCCGGCCGCGCCACTGCCCGCCCAGGAGGACGCGCTCAACCGCACCACCCGGCTGGAGCTCCCGGCGACGCCGCCGCCCCCACCGCCGACCCCCGAACACGCGCACGGGCACGGGCACGCCCACCCGCCCGCTCCCGGCCCGCGCCGGGGGCCGCTGGCGGGGCTGTCCCGGCGCTGGGTCCTCGCGGTCGCGGCCGCGTTGCTGGCCGTGCTGGCGGGCACCGGCGTCTGGTACATCAACTCCGGCCAGTTCACTTCCGTGCCGGCGGTCCTGGACATGACGCAGGACAAGGCGACGGCCGAGCTGGACAAGGCCGGGCTCGGCGTGAAGACGCAGCAGGCGTTCAGCGACACCGTCGAGCGCGGCCACGTCATCGCCACCGACCCCAAGCCGGGCGAGCGCATCCGCAACACCGGCAAGGTCACCATCACCGTCTCGCGCGGCCCGCAGAAGGCCGAGGTGCCCAATGTCGCCGGGCTGTCCCTCGACGAGGCGAAGAAGAAGATCCAGGGCCAGGGCCTGACGGTCGGGGACGTCACCCGGCAGTTCAGCGACGAGACCCCCAAGGACGCGGTCCTGTCCACCGACCCCAGGCCGGGCACCGAGCTGCGGCCCGACACTGCCGTGGCCGTCGTCGTCAGCAAGGGCAAGCAGATCCCCGTGCCGAACGTGACGGGCATGCCGCAGGCGGACGCCACCGCCACGCTGCGGGACGCCGGTTTCGACGTCAAGGTCGCGGACGCGCAGGTGTACTCCGACAAGCCGCAGGGCGCGGTGGCCCAGCAGTCCCCGGGCCAGGGCGAGAAGGCCGCCCAGGGCGACACCGTCACCCTCACGATCTCCAAGGGCAGGGAGATGGTCACGGTCCCGGACGTCACCGGGAAGAGCGAGGCCGTCGCCAAGCAGATCCTGACCGCCGCGGGCTTCCAGGTGAAGGTCGACCGGCCGTTCTTCTTCCCGCAGGACTCCGTCGACAGCCAGTCCGTGCGGGGCGGCTCGCAGGCGGCCAAGGGCGACACCATCGTCATCAAGCTGAAGAGCGGTTTCTGAGCGTCATGAGCGATACCCACGACCTCCTGCCCGGCCCGGCGCGCAATCCCGTCGGCGGTCATGTCCCCGTCGCCGGCGGGCTCGCCAGGGTCGGCCTGGCCTACGCGCGGGAGCTGGCCGCCGAGGCCGTCCAGGTCTTCGTCGCCAACCCGCGCGGCTGGGCGACCCCGCCCGGCGACCCCCGGCAGGACGAGGAGTTCCGGGCGGCCTGCGCCGCCGAGGGCGTACCGGCCTACGTCCACGCCCCCTATCTGATCAATTTCGGCTCGCACACCGAGGCCACCGTCGAGAAGTCCGTGGACTCGCTGCGGCACTCACTGCGCCGGGGCCGGGAGATCGGCGCGCTCGGCGTCGTCGTCCACACCGGCTCGGCGACCGGCGGGCGGCCGCGCGGGCAGGCGCTGGCGCAGGTCCACGAGCGGCTGCTGCCGCTGCTGGCGGAGCTCACCCACGACGACGACCCCCGGCTGCTGCTGGAGCCCACGGCCGGGCAGGGTTCCTCGCTCTGCTCCCTGGTCGAGGACCTCGGCCCGTACTTCGAGGCGCTGGAGCACCATCCGAAGCTGGGCGTCTGCCTCGACACCTGCCACCTCTTCGCGGCCGGGCACGACCTCGCGGAGCCCGGCGGGATGAAGCGGACGCTCGACGAGCTGGTCGCCGTGACCGGCCCGGGGCGGCTGGGGCTGATTCACGCCAATGATTCGAAGGACGTCGTCGGCGCCCACAAGGACCGCCACGAGAACATCGGTTCCGGCCACATCGGCGCCGAGCCCTTCGCCGAGCTGTTCCTCCACCCGGAGACGGCGGGCGTGCCGCTGACGATCGAGACGCCC
The DNA here is from genome assembly GCF_054551825.1 of Streptomyces sp. L500. Classification (NCBI taxonomy): domain Bacteria; kingdom Bacillati; phylum Actinomycetota; class Actinomycetes; order Kitasatosporales; family Streptomycetaceae; genus Streptomyces; species Streptomyces sp. L500. The sequence continues at coordinate 142,871 of NZ_JBTOLC010000005.1, read as the reverse complement.
GGCGGCAAGGAGGGCCACGCCGCCGACGTGGCCCGCCTGAAGGCGCTGCGCGAGCCGGTCTGAGAGACCCGGCGGCGCCTCAGAGCTCCGGGCCCTCGCCGGGCAGCTCCTGGTAGGAGTAGCGCTGCTCGCGCCAGGGGTCGCCGACGTTGTGGTAGCCCCGCTCCTCCCAGAAGCCCCGCCGGTCGGTGGTCATGTACTCCACGCCGCGCACCCACTTGGGGCCCTTCCAGGCGTAGAGGTGCGGGACGACCAGCCGGGCGGGGAAGCCGTGCTCGGCGGTGAGGAGTTCACCGTCCTTGTGGGTGGCGAAAATGGTCTGTTCCGCCATGAAGTCGGACAGCCTCAGATTCGAGCTGTAGCCGTACTCGGCCCACACCATCACATGCGTGACCTCGGGCGCGGGCGGCGCCAGTTCGAGGATCGTCCGGGCCGAAACCCCACCCCACTCGGCGTCGAGCATGCTGTACTTCGTGACGCAGTGGAGGTCCGCCACCACCGTCGTGTACGGCAGCGCGGAGAATTCGTCGTGCGTCCAGCAGCGCTTGTCGCCGTCGGCGGTCGAGCCGAAGACACGGAACTCCCAGCGGTCCGGCTTGAACTTCGGTACCGGGCCGTAGTGCGTCACCGGCCATCCGCGCTGGAGCCGCTGCCCCGGAGGCAGCTGAAGATGTTCCCCTTTGCGGCTTTCGGTATTTTTCGAGAGCCCCATGGCTCAATGGTGTCAGACCCGTGGGGGTGCTGATGACCGGGGGACGCCCCACGGCGGGCCCCGTCACTCCATATCCGGGCAACTCCCACTAAGTGTGCACTTACTGGACGGCTCCCCCGGGCGGTGCGAGGATGCGCGCAAACTGCTGGACACCTGCTGGGAAGGAGCCTCTGCGATGCAGGGAGACCCCGAGGTCATCGAGTTCCTCAATGAACAGCTGACGGCCGAGCTGACGGCCATCAACCAGTACTTCCTGCACGCCAAACTCCAGGAACACCACGGCTGGACCAAGATCGCCTCGCATACCCGTGCCGAGTCCTTCGACGAGATGCGGCACGCGGAGACCCTGACCGACCGGATCATCTTCCTGGAGGCGCTGCCCAACTATCAGCGGCTCTTCCACGTCCGGATCGGCCAGACGATCACCGAGATGTTCCAGGCCGACCGCCAGGTCGAGGTCGAGGCCATCGACCGGCTGCGGCGCGGGGTGGAGGTCATGCGGGCCAAGGGCGACATCACCTCGGCCAATATCTTCGAGTCGATCCTCGCGGACGAGGAGGATCACATCGATTATCTCGACACCCAGCTGGAGCTGATCGAGAAACTCGGTGAGCCGCTGTACATCGCCCAGTTCATCGAGCAGGAGAACGGCGGCAGCGACTAGGCCGGCGGCGCGGGCCGGGCAGCGCCGGCTAGGCGGCGACCGGCGCGGAGGCCGGTACGAGCGCCGTGTCGGCGCCCAGCACGTCGGCGCCCCCCTGGTCGGCCAGCTCCCGGCGGGGGCACGCGCCCCGGCCGAGGAGGGCCTGGATGCGGCGCACACAGCCGCCGCAGTCGGTGCCGGCCTTGCAGGCGGAGGCTATCTTGCGGGGCGTGCACGCCCCCTTGTCCGCGTGCTCGCGCACCTGCTGCTCCGTGATGCCGAAGCACGAGCAGACGTACACGCGGTCACCGCCTTGCCGGGGAACGAGAAGGGCCCAATACCTTATTGATCAATAAGGTAACCCTTACCTTACCCGTCCGGGTGGCCGAAAGACAACGCCGTGGGGCGCGGATCACGTCGATCCGCGCCCCACGGCGTCTCGCTACAGATCTTTCCTACTGGTCGCGGTACATCTCGGCGACGAGGAACGCCAGGTCCAGGGACTGGCTGCGGTTGAGGCGGGGGTCGCACGCCGTCTCGTAGCGCTGGTGGAGGTCGTCGACGAAGATCTCGTCGCCGCCGCCCACGCACTCGGTGACGTCGTCACCGGTGAGCTCGACGTGGATGCCGCCCGGGTGGGTGCCGAGGGCCTTGTGGACCTCGAAGAAGCCCTTGACCTCGTCCAGCACGTCGTCGAAGCGGCGGGTCTTGTGGCCCGAGGCCGCCTCGAAGGTGTTGCCGTGCATCGGGTCGCAGATCCAGGCCACCTGGGCGCCGGAGGCGGTGACCTTCTCCACCAGGGTGGGGAGCTTCTCGCGGACCTTGTCCGCGCCCATCCGGGTGATGAACGTCAGCCGGCCCGGCTCGCGCTCGGGGTCGAGCCGCTCGATGAGGGTGAGCGCCTCCTCGGGCGTCGACGTCGGCCCGAGCTTCACCCCGATCGGGTTGCGGATCTTCGAGGCGAACTCGATGTGCGCCCCGTCCAGCTGCCGGGTGCGCTCACCGATCCAGACCATGTGGCCCGAGACGTCGTACAGCTGCCCGGTCCGCGAGTCCACACGGGTCAGTGCGGACTCGTAGTCCAGCACCAGCGCCTCGTGCGAGGCGTAGAACTCGACGGTCTTGAACTCCTCCGGGTCCACCCCGCAGGCGTTCATGAAGTTCAGCGCGCGGTCGATCTCCCGGGCCAGCTGCTCGTAGCGCTGGCCGGAGGGCGAGGACTTCACGAAGTCCTGGTTCCAGGCGTGGACCTGGCGCAGGTCGGCGTAGCCACCGGTGGTGAAGGCGCGCACCAGGTTCAGCGTGGAGGCCGAGGCCTGGTACATCCGCTTCAGCCGCTGCGGGTCCGGCGTACGGGCCTCGGCGGTGAAGGCGAAGCCGTTGACGGAGTCGCCGCGGTAGGTCGGCAGGGTCACGCCGTCGCGGGTCTCGGTCGGCTTCGAACGCGGCTTGCTGTACTGGCCGGCGATGCGGCCGACCTTGACGACCGGCACCGAACCGGCGTACGTGAGCACCGCGCCCATCTGCAGGAGCGTCTTGAGCTTGTTGCGGATCTGGTCGGCGCCGACGGCGTCGAAGGCCTCGGCGCAGTCGCCGCCCTGCAGCAGGAACGCCTCTCCACGGGCGACGGCTCCCAGACGCTGGCGCAGCTGGTCGCACTCGCCCGCGAAGACGAGGGGCGGATAGGACTCGAGCTCGGCGATCACATCGCGCAGAGCCTCTTGGTCCGGCCAGTCAGGCTGCTGCGCCGCGGGCAGGGAGCGCCAGGTGTTGCCACCGGCGTGGATTTCAGCGTTCACGGTCACGCCCTCAACATTACGGGGTCGCGACGGCGACCCAAGGGCCGGACCGGACTCTGAGACACGGACTGAGACGGAATCCCCGAAAACCGGCGACATCCCCGCCGGTCGTCCGGTACTGTGCCGCCCATGTACGTGCTCTCCAACCAGCTCTGGTGGTGGACCGCTCCTTCGGCGGCCCACTGACGCGCGTACCCACCAGCGCTCTCGCGAAGGCCGCCCCGAGGGGCGGCCTTCGGCGTCTGAAGGCGCCGGACAAGGGCCGTTCCTCCCCCACCAGGAAGGAACCCGCCCAATGTCCCGTGCCGCGTCCCGTACCGCCGCCCTCCTCGCCCGGCTCACCGCCGCCGGCCACCCGCCCTTCGCCCTGCTCCACCGCCGCGCCCCCGGGCACCCCGAGGGCGTCGTCGAACTGCTCACCGGCCCGGTCGCCGAGGTGGAGCACCTGACCGGCATCCCGCTCCCGGCAGGAGCGCCCGCCGGCGGCGCGCCCGTGCACGACGCGCTGGCGCTCGTGCCCTTCCGCCAGATCCGCGAGCGCGGCTTCGACGTCCGCGACGACGGCACCCCCCTGCTGGTCCTGCGGCCGGAGGCGGCCCACGAGCTGCCGCTGGACGAGGTCCTCGGCGCGCTCCCCGCACACGAGGTGCGGGTGGAGGGCGGGGCCTTCGACGTGGCAGACGAGGAGTACGCCGAGATCGTCCGGCGCGTCGTCGAGGACGAGATCGGCACCGGCGAGGGCGCCAACTTCGTCATCCGCCGCACCTTCGAGGGCGAGATCCACGGCTTCCAGGCCGCCGACGCGCTGGCCCTCTTCCGCCGGCTGCTCATCCGCGAGCGCGGGGCGTACTGGACGTACGTCGTGCACACCGGCGAGCGCACGCTGGTGGGCGCCAGCCCCGAGGTGCACGTGCGGATGGCGGGCGGCACGGTCGTGATGAACCCGATCAGCGGCACCTACCGCTATCCCGCCGGGGGCCCGTCCGCCGACGACCTGCTCGGCTTCCTCCACGACCGCAAGGAGGTGGAGGAGCTCTCGATGGTCGTCGACGAGGAGCTGAAGATGATGTGCACCGTCGGCGACATGGGCGGTGTCGTCGTCGGCCCCCGGCTGCGCGAGATGGCTCACCTCGCCCACACCGAGTACGAGCTGCGCGGCCGCTCCTCGCTGGACGTGCGCGACGTGCTGCGCGAGACGATGTTCGCCGCGACCGTCACCGGCTCGCCCGTGCAGAACGCCTGCCGCGTCATCGAGCGCCACGAACCCCACGGCCGGGGCTACTACGCGGGCGCCCTCGCCCTGATCGGCCGGGACGCGGGCGGCGCCCAGACGCTGGACTCGCCCATCCTCATCCGCACCGCCGACATCGACCGCCACGGCCGGCTCCGGGTCGGCGTCGGCGCGACGCTGGTGCGCCGCTCCGACCCGCACGGCGAGGTCGCCGAGACCCACGCCAAGGCGGCGGGCGTCCTGACGGCCCTGGGCGTGCGCCGAGGACCGGTACGCCCGGCGACGGCCCCGGACGTCCGGCTCGCCGACGACCCCCGGGTACGGAGCGCGCTGGACGCGCGCCGAGCCGACCTGGCGCCTTTCTGGCTGCGCATGCACCGGGCCGACTCCGCTCCCGCGCTGAGCGGGCACGCTCTGGTCGTCGACGGCGAGGACACCTTCACGGCGATGCTCGCCCATCTTCTGCGCACCTCGGGACTGACGGTGTCGGTGCGGCGCTACGACGAGCCCGGGCTGCGGGACGCGGCGCTGGGCCACGAGGGCCCGGTGGTGCTGGGGCCCGGCCCGGGCAACCCCTCGGACGCGGCCGACCCGAAGATGCGGACGCTGCGCGGGCTGGCGGGGGAACTGCTGCGGGGGCACCGGCACGGGCTGCTGGGCGTGTGCCTGGGGCACGAGCTGATCGCGGCGGAGCTGGGGCTGGAGATCGTCCGGAAGGACGTGCCGTTCCAGGGGGCGCAGGAGCGGATCGACTTCTTCGGGCGGGAGGAGACGGTGGGGTTCTACAACACGTTCACCGCGCGGGGCGCGGGGGCCGACGGCGTCGAGCTGTGCGGGGACCCCCGCACGGGGGATGTCCACGCGCTGCGGGGGCCCGGCTTCGCGGGGGTGCAATTCCACCCGGAGTCCGTCCTGACGCTGAACGGCTCGGCGATCGTGGCGGAGCTACTGACCGCCGTCCTGGTGTAGCCGCCGCTGACGCGGCGGTTCCGCCCACCCGCCCGCCCGGCGTTCCGGGGCAATCGGGCGGGCGGGTGGGGGAGGACCGCGCCGAAGGCGCGGAAACCCCACGGTGGGTCAGCCGAAAAACGTCTTGGCCTCCTCGTAAAGCGCGACCGGCACGGTCTTCAGGCGTGCCGTCGCATCGGCCAACGGAACGCGGACGATATCCGCGCCCCGAAGCGCGACCATCGTCCCGAAATCCCCGTCCCGCACGGCGTCGATCGCGTGCAGCCCGAACCGCGTGGCGAGCCACCGGTCGAACGCGCTCGGCGTCCCCCCACGCTGCACGTGCCCCAGCACGGTCGTCCGTGCCTCCTTCCCCGTGCGGGACTCGATCTCCTTCGCCAGCCACTCCCCCACCCCTGAGAGCCGGACGTGCCCGAAGGAGTCCAGGGGCGTGGCGGCGTTCTTGAGGACCAGATCGCCGTCCTGCGGCATGGCCCCCTCCGCGACGACGACGATCGGCGCGTAGCTGGCCCGGAAGCGGGAGGTGACCCAGCCGCAGACCTCGTCGACGTCGAAGCGCACCTCGGGGACGAGGATGACGTTGGCGCCGCCCGCCAGGCCGGAGTGGAGCGCGATCCAGCCCGCGTGCCGGCCCATGACCTCGACCACGAGGACCCGCATGTGGGACTCGGCGGTGGTGTGGAGGCGGTCGATGGCCTCGGTGGCGATGTTGACGGCGGTGTCGAAGCCGAAGGTGTAGTCCGTGGCGGAGAGGTCGTTGTCGATGGTCTTGGGCACGCCCACGCAGCGGACGCCGTACTCGGTGCCGATCCGCGCCGCGACGCCGAGGGTGTCCTCGCCGCCGATGGCGATCAGGGCGTCCACCTCGTGCTCGGCGAGGTTCTCCGTGATGCGGCGGACGCCGTCGGGTTCCTTGAAGGGGTTGGTCCGGGAGGATCCGAGGATCGTGCCCCCGCGCGGCAGGATGCCGCGGACCGCCGGGATGCCGAGGGGGACGACGGAGCCGTGGAGGGGGCCGCGCCAGCCGTCCTTGAAGCCGATGAAGTCGTGACCGTGGTCCTGGACGCCCTTGCGGACGATCGCGCGGATGACCGCGTTGAGGCCGGGGCAGTCGCCGCCGCCGGTGAGCACTCCGATCCGCATGACACACCTTTCCGTTCGCCGGGGGCCTCGAAGGGCCGCCCGGCCGGGAACGCGCGGTCAGGCGTCGTCGAGACCTCGCTCTATCGCGTAGCGGACGAGCTCCACGCGGTTGTGCAGCTGGAGCTTGCCCAAGGTGTTCTGCACATGGTTCTGCACCGTCCGGTGGGAAATAACCAGCCGTTCGGCGATCTGCTTGTACGACAGTCCCTTGGCGACGAGGCGGAGGACCTCCGTCTCGCGGTCGGTGAGCCGGGGCGCCCCGGGCTCGTCGGGGGCGGCGGGGGCGGGGTCGGCGGCCAGCCTGCGGTACTCGCCGAGGACCAGCCCGGCCAGGCCGGGGGTGAAGACGGGGTCGCCGACGGCCGTGCGGCGGACGGCGTCCAGCAGCTCCTCCGCGCCGGCGGACTTCAGGAGGTAGCCGGTGGCGCCGGACTTGACGGCCTCCAGGACGTCGGCGTGCTCGCCGCTCGCGGAGAGCACCAGGACGCGCAGCTCGGGCCGGTCGGCGACGAGCTGCTTGCAGACGGCCGCGCCGGGCAGGCCGGGCAGGTTGAGGTCGAGGACCAGGACGTCGGGGAGGGCGGCCTGGGCCCGGCGCACGGCCTGGGGGCCGTCGCCGGCGGTGGCCACCACGTCGTACCCGGCGGCGGCCAGGTCGCGGGCGACGGCGTCGCGCCACATGGGGTGGTCGTCGACCACCATGACCTTCACCGCGTCCGCCTCCGTCACACCCGTCTCCGTCGGCTCCGTCGTCTCCGTCGTCATCTCTTCTCGCTCCCCCGTGGGACTCTCATCTCGACCTCGGTGCCCTGCCCGGGCACCGAGAGCAGCTCGGCGGTGCCGCCGAGGTCCCGCAGCCGGCCGCGGATGGACAGGGCGACGCCCATGCGTCCCTCCCGTTCGGCGGCCGCCAGCCGTCCCTCGGGGATGCCCGGGCCGTCGTCCCGCACGGTGACGATCACCTCGTCCGGTTCGTCCTCCAGCAGGATCCAGGCCCGTGCGGCCGTTCCGGCGTGCTGGGTGACATTGTCCAGGGCGGCACCGACGGCGGCCGCGAGCTCCGCCGCCGCGGCCGCTTCCAGCAGCACGGGCGTGCCGGGCCCGGAGAAGGTGACGGCGGCGCCCGCCCGTGGGGCGAGCAGTGCCCGCAGGTCGCAGGGGCCGGCGGGCGGGGCGGGCTCGGCGGCGCCGGCGGGCTGCCCGGCGTCCTCGACGAGGCCGAGGTCCGCCTCCGAGCGGCTCCGGGGCACCAGGCCGCCCGCGACCAGGGTGCGCAGGGCGATCTCCTGCTCGCCGGCCAGCCGGCCCAGCTCGGCCGCCTCGCCGCCGAGGGCCGCGCCCCGGCGCTGCACCATGGCGAGGACCTGGAGGACGCTGTCGTGGATGTCGCGGGCGAGGCGCTCGCGCTCCCGGGTGGCGGCCTCGATCTGGAGGGCGCGGGCGAGGGTGCGCTCACTGGCGCGGGCGACCTCGACGATGTAGCCGATGGCGATGCTGGAGACCCAGACCAGGAGCACGTTGTGGACGGTGTCCCGGGCCGGGTGGCCGCGCTCGACGAGATTGGCGACGGCGACCAGCGTGGAGCCGACGGCCGCCCAGCGCCAGCCGCCCTTGATGGCCAGGCCCAGTACCGCGCCGCCCGTCCAGATGGACGGGAGGGTGGCCGCGCCTCCGTCGACGCGCTGGGCGGAGTCGACGACGGCGCTGAGCAGGACTCCGCCGAGCGCGATGCTCAGATCGGCGATCAGGAAGGACCTGGTGCAGCGTTCGGGGGCCGAGACCTTGTTCCAGGTCAGCAGCATCCACAGGGTGAGTACGCCCATGTAGAGCGCCGCGCCGAGCGGGTGGGCGTACTCGTGGTAGTTGACGCAGAACAGGGCCAGCGCGTAGCCGAGCGTCAGAATGCGGTAGCCGGTGAGGGCACGCCACAGCGGCAGCTCCACCGACATCCGCACGGCACGCGGGCGCCCGGTGCCGGTGCGCTGTGTCATGTGACGTGACCCCCCGAGGCCCGGGCGGCTACGCCTCGGGCTTGTCCTCCGTCTTCTCCGCCTTCTCCGTCGAGTCGGCCTTGTCGAGGCCGGCGGCCTTGGCCGCCTTCTCCTCCTCGGCCTTCTTCTTCGCCTCCTCCGCGATCTGCCGCTTGGCGGCGGTCGCGTAGATGTCGACGTACTCCTGGCCGGAGAGCTTCATGATCTCGTACATGACCTCGTCGGTCACCGAGCGGAGGATGAAGCGGTCGCCGTCCATGCCGTGGTAACGGCTGAAGTCCAGCGGCTTTCCGATCCGGATGCCCGGCCGGATCATCTTCGGCAGGACCTTCCCGGGCGGCTGCACCTTCTCCGTGTCGATCATGGCGACCGGGATCACGGGCGCGCCGGTGGCCAGCGCCACCCGGGCGAGCCCGCCCGGCTTGCCGCGGTAGAGACGGCCGTCCGGGGAACGGGTGCCCTCCGGGTAGATACCGAAGAGCTCACCGCGCTCCAGCACCTCGATACCGCTCTTGATCGCGGCCTCACCGGCACCACGGGCACCGGAACGGTCGACCGGGAGCTGGCCGACGCCCTTGAAGAACGCCGCCGTCAGCTTCCCCTTGACCCCGGGGGAGGTGAAGTATTCCTGCTTGGCGATGAACGTGATCTTGCGATCCAGTACCGCGGGAAGGAAGAAGGAGTCCGAGAACGACAGGTGGTTGCTCGCGAGGATCGCGGGCCCCTCGGCCGGGATGTTCTCCAAGCCCTCCACCCACGGCCGGAAGGCAAGCTTCAGCGACCCGCCGATGGACAGCTTCATTGCGCCGTAGAACAACCGAGAACCTCCTGTGTGTGACGAGGAGACCTTAACCTGCCTACCCGCCGTGCGGCGCTCCGCGTAGGCTGAGGGCCAGACCCTCTCGTTGTCCGTTGTCTCGTTCCCTTGATCGGAGATCCCGGTGCCGCTCCTCCCCGGAGCCGAGCCGTTCCGCCATGACGGCGGAGAGGTCGGCGTCCTCGTGTGTCACGGCTTCACCGGTTCCCCGCAGTCCGTAAGGCCCTGGGCCAATTATCTCGCGGAGCGGGGCCTGACGGTCTCGCTTCCCCTGCTGCCCGGGCACGGCACCCGCTGGCAGGACATGGCGATCACCGGCTGGCAGGACTGGTACGCGGAGGTCGACCGTGAGCTGTGGAGGCTGCGGGAGCGGTGCTCCCGGGTCTTCGTCTGCGGGCTGTCCATGGGCGGCGCCCTGACGCTGCGCCTCGCGGCCCGCCACGGGGCGGCCGTCTCCGGCGTCGTCCTGGTCAACCCCGCCAACAAGGTGCACGGCCTGGCCGCCCGGACCCTGCCGGTGATGCGCCACCTCGTGCCGACGACCAAGGGCATCGCCAGCGACATAGCCAAGCCGGGCATCGAGGAGACCGGCTACGACCGGGTGCCGCTCCACGCGGCGCACTCCTTCCGCGGCTTCCTGCGGAAGCTCGACACCGAACTGCCGCAGGTCACGCAGCCCTTGCTGCTGATGCGCAGCCCCCAGGACCATGTGGTGCCGCCGGCCGACTCCGCGCGCATCCTGTCCCGGGTCTCCTCCCTGGACGTCACCGAGCGGCTGCTGGAGAAGAGCTACCACGTGGCCACCCTGGACCACGACGCGGAGACGATCTTCGAGGAGACCCACGCGTTCATCAGCCGGCTCGCCGGCTCCCCCGCGGCGGCGTCCCATGGCTGAGCCCGACGCGAACCGCGACCGCGACGACAGCCGCGACCCCCTGGACGAGGACCGCGCCTGGGCCGAGCTCGTCGCCGCCTACGGCGAGCAGCCCGACCCGGAGAAGGGCCGCTGGCCCGCGACCGGCGACCTGGACGAGGCGAAGGACGCCGCGCCGGAGCCGGCCCGGCCGGAGTCGGCCCCCGAGGAGAAGCCCCCGCCGGCCGCGCCCGAGCGGCCGGGCGGCTCCGTCGTCTTCGCCCCGGGCATCGGCCCGCGCGACTGGACCATGCCGGAGCCGGAGTCCGGTCCCACCGACACCGGCGCCGGCGCCCCGGCGGCGGACGAGGGCCACTTCGTCCCGCCGGAGCCCCCGCCCCTGCCCACGGGCGACGTCACCTCCCGCTTCGCCTGGCTCGCGGTCCTCGGCGGCCCCTTGCTGCTGCTCGTCATGGTGCTGCTGCGCCAGGAGCTGACCTGGTGGGTGACGACGCTGGGCGTGGGCGGCTTCCTGGGCGGCTTCGCCACGCTCGTCCTGCGCATGAAGGACGGCGACGAGGACGATGACGACCCGGGCCGCGGAGCGGTGGTTTAGCCGATCAGGGAGCGGTCGGCACCCGCAGAGCCGCCAGCACCGGCAGGTGATCCGTGGCGGATCGCAGATCCGCCTCGCTCACCCCCGCCAACCCCATCGGCACCCCGCACCCCAGCACCTCGACGCCCCCGGTCGCGAAGACCGCGTCGATCCGCTGGAGCGGGTCCCCGAGCCGCGTCGTGTGCTCGCGCCCCCACGGCTTGACGGCCCATCCGTCCTGGAGTTCCCCCGCCAGCAGGCCGAACGTCCGCCCGTCGGGCCGGTCGTTGAGGTCGCCCGCCACGACGGCGTGCGGCACCTCCAGCCCCCGTACCCGCTCCAGCAACAGCCGTCCCTGCGCGTACCGCTCGTCCGCGTCGATGCTCAAGTGGCAGCTGACGACGCCCAGCCGGGCCCGGCCGAAGCGCAGGACGGCCGTGGCCAGCCCCCGTTGGTGGAGCCCGCGGCGCCGGGGCAGCAGCACGTCCTCCGCGTGCTCCACATGGGCGCGCAGCGAGGCGAGGATCATCGGTCCCGAGGCGGTGCCGCCACCGGTGACGTACACCAGCTCCGACTCCCGGGCGAGGCGGGCGGCCGCCTTGCGCCAGCGGAAGAAGCGCGGCGCCTCCTGAACGCAGACGACGTCGGGCGCACAGGCCCGGATGACCCGGGACAGCGCCGCGACGTCGTCACGCATGGAGCGGATGTTGTAGGAGAGCACGCGGACCACGGACCCGTCCGCTTCGGTCGAGGATTCCGGCAGGTCCGCGAGCATCGCCCCTCCGCTCAAGGAACTCGTCCCAGGTTCAGCCCTGACGGGCCAGGTCGGCCGCTCCCACCAGGCCGGCCTTGCCGCCCAACTGGGCGGCGAGCACCTGTGCGTGGGGGCGCCACTGTCCGCCGACGAGCCAGCGGCGGAAGGACTTGCGGATCGGGTCGAGGACGAGGTCGCCCTCGTCGGAGACGCCGCCGCCGACGATGAACGCCGAGGGGTCGAAGAGCGAGGCCAGGTCGGCCAGGCCCGCGCCGGCCCAGCGGGCGAGCTCGCGGAAGGAGTCGATGGCGACCGGGTCGCCCTGGCGGGCGGCGTCGCTGATGTGCTTGCCCTCGATGCCCTCGACGGTGCCGTCGCCGAGGCCCAGCAGGATCTCCGCGTTCTCCGGGGTGGCCTGGGCGCGCTGCTTGGCGTAGCGGACGAGCGCGCGGCCCGACGCGTACTGCTCCCAGCAGCCCTGGCTGCCGCAGCCGCAGAGCAGCCCGTCCGGCACCACGCGGATGTGGCCGAACTCGGCGGCCACGCCGAAGCGGCCGCGGCGGAGCTTGTTGCCGATGATGATGCCGCCGCCGAGGCCGGTGCCGAGGGTGATGCAGATGACGTCGTCGTGGCCCTGGCCGGCGCCGAAGCGGTACTCGCCCCAGGCGGCGGCGTTGGCGTCGTTCTCGACGACGACGGGGAGGCCGACGCGCTGCTCGACCTTGTCCTTGAGCGCCTCGTGCCGCCAGTTGATGTTCGGGGCGAAGAGGACCGTGGCCCGCTTGTCGTCCACGTAGCCGGCGGCGCCGATGCCGACGGCCTCGACCTCGAAGCCCTCGCTGACCGTGCGGACCGCGTCGGCGATCGCGTCGATCACGCCCTCGGGGGTGTCCGGGGTCGGCACTTTGCACGTCGCGAGGATCGAGCCCTCTTCGTCGACCACGCCGGCCGCGATCTTCGTGCCGCCGATGTCGACGCCGATGGTGAGTCCCATGTGTACCTCGGTTTTTCGCTCGAACCCCGCCAGGAGTAACCGTACCGGAGGGCGGGATCAGTCGAGGTCGATGCGCTCGCTCCCCCCGTTCCTCGCCTCGCCCTCGCGCGGCTCGGCCTCTCCCGCGCGGGGCGCGGGGGGCTCGTGCGCCGGTTCGTCGCGGGTCCAGCGCGCCTCCTGTCCCGTCACGGCGGCGCGGTAGGCGGCCAGCAGTTCGGAGCCGGCGGCGGCCAGGTGGTCGAAGACCTGGGGGTTGCGCTCGATGACGGGCAGGGCGGCCGCCTTGGCCGTCTCGACGATCTCGCGCACGGCTCCCTGCGCGGCCGCGCCCGCGAGCGGCAGCCGGTCGGTGACCTTGCCGGCCACGGCCTCGACGAGTCTGCGCAGTTCCTCGGCGGCGCTGCCGGGCTGCTCGCCCGGTCCGCCGGCCGCGCGGCGGGTGTTCTCGGCGGCGAGGTCCTCGGCGCAGGCCCGCTCCCAGGCGTCGGGGTCGGGCGCCTGGCCGGGGCCGGGGCGCTCGGTGGCTTCGCTCATGACGGACTCCCGCTGGCTGGATTTTCCTTCGACGTTACCCGACCGACGCCGGGCCGTTCCGGGCGTCCCGGTCAGGGTGTCCGGGGCCACAGGCCGGGGTCGGGGACGAAACGCACGCACAGCTCGCCGTCGTGCAGCCCGGCCCCCGCGACGCCGCAGCGGCGCAGCGCGGAGGGCAGGGTGAGGACGCGGCGGAACGGACCGGCGGAGACGACGAGTTCGTCGCCCCGGCGGACGAGGCCGAGGCCCTCGCGGGTGGCGCCGGGCAGCGGGATACGCCAGATCAGCATGCCGTCGGCGGCGAGGCGGTCCTCGACGGCCCAGGGTTCGGCGGGCGGCCGGTCCGCGGCGGGCAGGGTGGCGCGGGCGGCGAGGAGCTCCAGGTCCGCGAGGCCCTGGGGGGCGCGGCCGAGGTGGGGCAGTTCGCGGACGGTGACGCCGTCGGCGAGGAACTCGTCGCACAGCGTCTTATGGGCGCCGCGCCGCTCGGCGGCGAGGGCGGCCAGCCAGGGGTCGGTGGAGTCCTCGGGCAGCAGCCGGTTCGCCACGAGCGAATCGATCCGGCAGCCCTGGAGGGCGAGCCCGGCGCGGGCGGTGCGGAGGGCGGCGAGGGCCTGCGGGCCGGGTTCGGCGACGAGCCGTACGGTCGTGCCGGGCGCCTCCAGGACGTCGCGGACGGCGGCCAGCTCCCGCTGGAAGCGTTCGGCGGTCTCGTAGAGCCGCTGGGCGGGCATGGGCACGCCGGCGAGCTGGGCGAGCATGGGGCGCAGCGCGCGGGCGGCCTGGCGCTCGGGGGGCAGGAGGCGGCGCAGATAGCGGCCGAGCTGCTCGGGGAGGCCCAGCAGGGCCACGGTCTGCAGCAGGGGCGGCATGTCGACGACGAGCAGGTCCCAGCGGTCCGGCTCGTTGTGGGCGGCCCGGAGGGCGGCGAGGAGGGCCAGGGGTTCGGCGCCGGGGAGTTCGGTGAGCTCCTCGGGGTCGAGGGGGGTGGCGCCCAGGAGGTCGAAGACGGCGGCGCCGCGTTCCTGGAGCTCGCCGGCCAGGGCGCGGAAGTGGGCGGCCGGGGCCACGCGCGCGGCCCACAGTCCGGGGGCGGCGGCCACGGGCGGCGCCCACGGTCCGCCCCGGCCGTCGTCGGCGCCCCCGGTGGGGAGGGCGGTGCCGAGGACGGCGTCCGGGGCGGGGCCGCGGTCGCTGGTGAGCAGCAGTGTCCGGCGTCCCGCGCGGGCGGCGGCCAGCGCGGTGGCCGCCGCGACGGTGGTGCGGCCCGCGCCGCCGGGACCGGTGACGAGGACCGTGCGCAAGGAGAGCCTTCCGGGCGGAGTAATGCGTGGAGGTCAGGGCGTCAGGACGCGGCGCCGCTCTCGACGCGGGTCTTCAGGCCGTCGAGGGCGCGGTCGATGATGACCTTCTCCGCCTTGCGCTTGATCATGCCGAGCATCGGGATCTTCACATCGACGGTGAGGGTGTACGTCACCTTGGTGTGCTTGCCGCCCGCCTCGGGCTCCAGGCTGTACGAGCCGTCGAGCTGGCGCAGCATCTGGGACTTGTCCAGGGACCACTCGACGACGCCGGGCGAGGGCCAGCTGTAGTTGAGGGTGTGGTCGTCCTTGATGGCGCCGGCGTCCAGGACCAGGCGCACCTTGCTGGCGCGGCCCTGCTCGTCCGTCTCGAGCACCTCGGCCTGCTTGACCTCGCCCGTCCACTCCGAGTAACGGCCGAAGTCGGCGATGACCGCCATGACCTCGTCCGGCGTCGCCTCGATCGTGATGCTCGAGCTGGTGTGTTCGGCCATCTGTGTGGCTCCTCCGTACCGGTGCGCGCCCTGGTGAATGGTCAGCTGAAAGGTCTGCCGGTGAAGGCTACCTCCCGCCGCGAGTCACCACTCCAGCACCCAGGGTGTCGCGGTGGAGGCGAAGTGGCCGACGTTGACGCATTCGGTCGCCCCGATGCGCATTCTGCGCGCCAGCGGCTGGTGGACATGGCCGAAGAGCGCGTATCTGGGGCGGGTGGCGCGGATGGTCTCCAGCAGGGCCGCGCTGCCGCGTTCGAAGCGGCGGGCGACGGTGTCGTAGCAGAGCTCGGGGACGTCGGGCGGGATGTGGGAGCAGAGCACGTCGACCTCGCCGAGGGCGGCGAGCTTGGCGGCGTAGACCTCGTCGTCGATCTCGTAGGGGGTGCGCATGGGGGAACGGAGGCCGCCGCCGACGAAGCCGAAGACGAGGCCGCCGATCTCGACGCGCTCGCCGTCGAGGACGGTGGTGCCGGGGCGGGCGAATTCCGGCCAGAGGCTGGGGATGTCCACATTGCCGTAGGTGGCGTAGGTGGGGGTGGGGAAGGCGGCGAAGAGCTCGGCGTACTGCTTGCGCACCGCTTCCTCGACGGCCCGCTCGCGGTCGATGCCCTCCCACAGCGCCCGGGAGAGGGTGCGGGCCTCCTCGAAGCGGCGGGCGGTGCGCAGCTCGACGATCCGGTCGGCGGCCTCGACGCCGAACAGCTCGGGGAAGATGCCGCGCGAGTGGTCGGCGTAGTCGAGGAAGAGGACCAGGTCGCCGAGACAGACGAGGGCGTCGGCGCCGTCTCCCGCGCGCGCCAGCCCCTCGGCGTTGCCGTGCACGTCGCTGACCACATGGACTCGCATACGGATCACCCTAGGTGTTGCGGCGGGGCCTCCGGAAGGGTCCCGACCTGCGGTTACTTCCCGGTCACCTGGCCTAGGGGCTAGGGTGCGGGGAGCGGTCCCGTGGCATGTGACGCATGGAACATCTGGGCACGACCCTCTGTTCGAAATCCGTACTGGTGGGTAACGTCCGGGCAGTCCACGCTGTCCAGCATCCCCCTGCCTGATCAATGGACCGCAGCCGACGCAGCGCCCCTCGAAGACGCGGCGGCGCCGGCGCCCGACGAGGAGCAGCAGTCTTGCGCGAGTTCAGCCTTCCGGCCCTGTACGAGGTCCCCGCCGACGGCAACCTGACGGATCTCATCCGCCGGAACGCCGCACTCCACCCCGAGGTGGCCGTCATAGGGCGCAAGGTCGACGACCGCTGGGAGGACGTCACCGCCGAGGGCTTCCTGGCCGAGGTGCGGGCCGTCGCCAAGGGACTGATGGCCGCGGGGATCGAGCCGGGCGACCGGATCGGCCTGCTGTCGCGCACCCGCTACGAGTGGGCGCTGCTGGACTTCGCCATCTGGAGCGCGGGCGCGGTGACCGTGCCGGTCTACGAGACGAGCTCCCCCGAGCAGATCCAGTGGATCCTCGGCGACTCCGGCGCCGTGGCCTGCCTGGTGGAGACGCCGGCGCACGAGGCGGCGGTCGAGTCCGTGCGCGACCGGCTGCCGGACCTCGCCAACATCTGGCAGATCGAGCGCGGCGCCCTGGACCGGCTGCGGGCCGCGGGCGAGGCGCTGACGGACGAGGCGGTGGACGAGCGCAGCGCGCTGGCGACCGCGGACTCGCCCGCGACCATCGTCTACACCTCCGGCACCACGGGCCGTCCCAAGGGCTGTGTGCTCACCCACCGCAGCTTCTTCGCGGAGTGCGGCAACGTCGTCGAGCGGCTCAAGCCGCTGTTCAACGTGGGCGAGTCGTCCGTGCTGCTGTTCCTGCCCGCCGCCCACGTCTTCGGCCGCCTGGTCGAGATCGCCTCGGTGATGGCCCCGATCCGGCTGGGCATGGTCAGCGACATCCGCAATCTCACCGACGACCTCCAGGGCTTCCGCCCCACGCTGGTCCTCGGCGTACCGCGCGTCTTCGAGAAGGTCTACAACGGCGCCCGGGCCAAGGCCCAGGCCGACGGCAAGGGCAAGGTCTTCGACAGGGCCGCCGAGACGGCCATCGCCTACAGCCGGGCGCTGGACACCGCGGCGGGCCCCTCCTTCGGCCTGCGGCTCAAGCACAAGATCTTCGACAAGCTGGTCTACGGCAAGCTGCGCGCGGTCCTCGGCGGCCGCGCCACCCACGCGATCTCCGGCGGCGCCCCGCTGGGCGAACGGCTGGGCCACTTCTACCGGGGCATCGGCTTCACGGTGCTGGAGGGCTACGGCCTGACGGAGTCGTGCGCCGCCACCGCCTTCAACCCGTGGGACAAGCCGAGGATCGGCACGGTCGGCCAGCCCCTGCCGGGCTCCGTGGTGCGGATCGCCGACGACGGCGAGGTGCTCCTGCACGGCGAGCACCTGTTCACCGGCTACTGGAACAACGAGGCGGCCACGGCCGAGGCGCTCTCCGACGGCTGGTTCCACACCGGCGACCTCGGCACCCTCGACGAGGACGGCTTCCTGCGCATCACCGGCCGCAAGAAGGAGATCATCGTCACCGCCGGCGGCAAGAACGTCGCCCCCGCCGTGATCGAGGACCGCATCCGGGCGCACGCGCTGATCGCCGAGTGCATGGTCGTCGGCGACGGCCGCCCGTTCGTGGGCGCGCTGGTCACCCTGGACGAGGACTTCCTGCCGCGCTGGCTGGAGCAGCACGGCAAGCCCGCCGGGCTCACGGCCGCCGAGCTGGCCGACGACCCGGAGCTGCTCGCGGACGTGCAGAAGGCGGTGGACGACGGCAACGCGGCGGTCTCCAAGGCCGAGTCGGTGCGCAAGTTCCGCATCCTGCCCGCGCAGTTCACGGAGGCGTCCGGCCATGTGACGCCGTCGCTGAAGCTCAAGCGGAACGTCGTCGCGAAGGACTTCGCGGACGAGATCGAGGCGATCTACCACGGGTGACCCGGCTGACAATGGGTAAGGGGCTCGCGCCATGGCGCGAGCCCCTTACCCATTGTCAGAGGAGTTCCTTCAGGCGCTCCGCCAGCAGATCCCAGCGCCAGCGCTCCTCCACCCACGCCCGGCCGCGTTCGCCCATGCGGCGGCGCAGCTCCGGGTCGTTCAGCAGGGTGACGATCCGGTCGGCCGCCTCCTCGGCGGAGCCGCCGCGCACGACATAGCCCGTCTCCCCCTCCAGCACCGCGTCCGGGGCGCCTCCCGAGTCGCCGCCGACCACCGGCAGGCCCGTCGCGGACGCCTCCAGGTAGACGATGCCGAGCCCCTCGACGTCCAGGCCGCCCCGGCGCGTCCGGCAGGGCATCGCGAAGACGTCTCCGGCGCCGTAGTGGGCGGGCAGCTCCTCCCAGGGGACGGGCCCGGTGAAGCGGACCGCGTGGGCGACACCGGTCCTGTCGGCGAGCTCGCGCAGGTCGTCCGCGTAGGGGCCGCCGCCGACCATCAGCAGCACCGCGTCGGGCACGGCCGCGAGGATCCGGGGCATGGCCTCGATCAGGGTGTCCTGGCCCTTGCGGGGGACGAGCCGGGAGACGCACACCACGACCGGCCGGTCCGCGAGCCCGAGCCGCGCCCGGGCCTCGGCGCCGCCGGATGCCGGGTGGAAGGTCTTCTCGTCCACGCCGGGCGGCAGTTGCGTCATGCGGGCCGCCGCCTCGTCCGTCAGCGCGGAGGCGATCCGGGACCGCGTGTACTCCCCCAGATAGGTGATCGTGTCGACGCCTTCGCCGATCCTGCGCAGCAGTTGCCGCGAGCCCGGCAACTGGGCCCACGCCGCCTCGTGACCGTGGGTGGTGGCCACCAGCCGCCGGGCCCCGGCCCGCCGCAGCGCGGGCGCCATCAGCCCCAGCGGCGCGGCCGCCCCGAACCACACCGACGTACAGCCGTGCTCCCGCAGCAGCTCGGCCGCGCGCCGGGTCACCCGGGGCGTGGGCAGCAGCATGGTCGTCCGGTCGCGGACCACCGGGAAGGGCTGCTCGGCGTCGAAGCGCGCGGTGGCCTCGCGGCCCTCCTCGCTCCGCTTCCAGGTGGAGGCGTAGACGACGATGCTCGCCGGGTCCAGACGCAACGCCATGTTGTGGAGGAATGCCTGGATGCCGCCGGGGCGGGGCGGGAAGTCGTTCGTGACGATCAGGGTCTTGTCCATCGCCGCCGACAGTACCGGGTTCGAACAGGCGTCAACCGCGCCGCGTCGCCGCGCGCGTGGGCCCCCTCGACCGGCATGATTCCTCTCAGTTACCACATGCCTACGGCGGGATGAGGTGAAGTGATGGTGGCGGGCACTGGTCTGCGGCTCTCGATCGGGGTGTGGGCCGTCACCCGGGCCGTTCTGATGATGTGCGTGTTCCGGGTGTGGGACATGCCCGGCTCGGACGTGTCCGTCGACATCGAGGTGATCTACCAGGGCTGGTACGGCGTCCTGCGCAGCGGCATCTTCCCGTACGACGACGTGACCTGGCAGTACCCGCCGGCCGCCGCGCTGGCCGTGCTCGCCCCCGGGCTGCTGCCGTTCCTCAACTACGCGCCGGCGTTCTTCGTCCTCTGCCTCGCGGCCGACGCGGCCGTCATGGGGATGCTGCTGTACGCGGCGCGCGACGGCCGGCGCGGACCGCTGGGCGTCTGGGTGTGGGTGACGGGCGTCCCGCTGCTCGGGCCGATCGTCTACGCCCGCTACGACGTGATGGTCACCGCCGTCGCCGTCGCCGCGCTGCTGACGGTGGGCCGCCGCACCCGGCTGGCGGGGGCCCTGACGGGCTTCGGCGCGCTGCTCAAGATCTGGCCGGTCCTGCTGGTCATCGGCACCCCGCGCGGGCGCGCCACCCGGTCCGTCTGGAGCGCGGCGCTGGTGACGGCGGGGGTGCTGGGCATGTTCTTCACGGCCGCGATGCCGGGGGCGCTGGCGTTCCTGACCTTCCAACGCGACCGGGGCACCGAGGTGGAGTCCCTGGGGTCGCTGGTCTTCCACCTGGCCCGGCACATCGGCTGGCACGGCAAGGCGCGCCTCAACTACGGCTCGGTGGAATTCCTCGGCCGGCACGTCCACGCGGTGAGCGCGCTGGCGCTGGGGCTGAGCGTGCTGGCGTTCGGCTGGCTGCTGCTGTGGCGGCTGCGGGCCCGCCGCTTCACGCCGACGACGCCGTACGACGCGGCGTTCGCGGCGGTGCTGCTCTTCACCACGACGAGCCGGGTGATCAGCCCCCAGTACATGATCTGGCTGATCGGCCTGGCGGCGGTCTGCGTCACGATGGGGACGCCGCGGCAGCGGCTGCCGATCCTGCTGGTGCTGATGGCCGCGCCGCTGACGCAGCTGGAGTTTCCCATCTGGTTCTCGCACGTGGTCGCGAGCGACAAGTTGGGGGTGGCGACGCTGACGTTGCGCAACGGGTTGCTGGTGGCGGCGACGGTGGTGGCGTGTTCGCGGCTGTGGCGCGAGACGGTTACCGAGGGCCACCTGCCGCAGGGGGAGCCGGATCCTCCGGCCGAACGGGAGTCGGCGCTGGTGCCGGGGTAGGCCGTGGCCGGGTGCGGGCCGGTGGTCGCGTTGTGCCCACCCTCCCCCAGCTACCGCTGGGAGGTGCCCCCAGCCCCGCGGAACGCCTGCCCACAACGCGGGCCGACCGTCAAAAGGCCCCCGCCACGTACGACCGCCACCTCGTCGTGAAGTCCTCGGGACTGATCCCGAGCACTCCCCGGAACCCATCCCTCCCCTCCCGGTAGAACGCCCTGAGCGTCCCCTCCCCCCACCCCTCCGCGATCAGGCGGCAGGCCAGCCAGCCGCCCTCGTAGGCGCGTGCCAAGCGCCCCGCCCCGCCCGTGAAGGCGAAGTCGTCGGCGGCGGGAAGCCCCGACGGCAGGTCGCCCGCGTCGACGGACGCGGCCAGCTCGGGCGCGGCCTGCCGGGCCGTGCGGTCCGTGCCCCGGTACGCGGCCCAGTCGGCGAAGCCCTCGGAGAGCCACTTCGGCGTGGCCGCCGTCGTCACCGCCCGCGTCGCGACGTGCGTCGTCTCGTGCGTGAACACGATCCGCCGCCCGAAGTCGGCGAGCTCCCCGTACGCCTCGGGATTGACGACGACCCGGTCACCCGTGGCCACGGCCGCCATGCCCCGGTAGTTCGCGGCCGGCGTCTCCAAGAGGGCGCCCATCCGCTCCAGCGAAGCGGGCACCTCGACCACGACGTGGCGGGCCCAGCGCCCGCCCCACGCCGCGTCCACCGCCGGTACCGCCGCGTCCGCGAGGCCGGCCACCGCGCGCAGCAGGGACTCGTCCTGGCCCACGCCCAGGACGAGGCTGTGCCCGCCCCGGACGGCCGTGACCCGGCCCTGCTCCCACAGCTGCCCCGCCGGGTGCCGGGCCTCCTGCCCGGCCACGTACCAGCGGCCGTCCCGCCGCGTGAGCGTCAGCCGGAGCGGGGCGGTGACGGGGGCCGCGTCGTGGCCGGCGAGCCGGTAGCGCAGCTCGGCCTCGGCGACGGCGCCGCGCGCGAGCCGCACCAGCCGGTACTCCCAGGAGGCCAGCGGCACGGCGGCGAGGTTGGCGAGGACCATGCGGCGCTCGGCGCGGTAGCCGTCGGCGGCGGGGTCGATGACGGCCAGGTAGGCGGCCTCGTCCCGCTGCCGCACCGCCGCCGCCCACCGGTCGAGCAGCCGCCGCACGGACGCCTCGTCCGGCTCGGGCGTCGCGGCGGGCCCACAGCCGGAGAGCCCGAGCAGCCCGGCGACGCCCAGCGCGCACACCGCCCGCCGCCCGATCCCCGTATTGCCGCTGCCGTCACCGTCCGTCACCCCCGCATCGTACGCACCGTGCGGGCGGCCGCCGTCAGGGACGGGTGACGGACGAGATGGGCATCATGTCGGCCCGGTCGTAGCGCACCCGCGCCCCCGGGTAGGGGGCGTGGACGACCTGGCCATTGCCCACGTACATCCCCACGTGGCTGGCGTCGTCGCGGTAGATCACCAGGTCGCCGGGGCGGGCCTCGGAGAGCGAGACGTGCCGCCCGGCGTTGCGCTGCGCCTGCGAGGTGCGCGGCAGGCCCACTCCGGCCCGGCCGTACGCCCACTGCATCAGCCCGGAGCAGTCGAAGGCGCCCGGCCCGGTGGCGCCCCAGGCGTAGGGCGAGCCGACGGCCTGCCGGACGGCCATGGCCGCGGCGAGGCCCCGGCCGGAGCCGACGGCCGCGGAGACGTCGCCGAAGGAGGGCAGAGCGGCCGCGGCGGCCCGCAGCGGGCCGCCCGAGCGCTCCTCGGAGCGCGAGGCGCGGGCGTACTCCTCGCGGGCGGCGTCCGGCAGGGAGTTGAGCAGCCGGCGGGCGGAGGCGAGCTTGTCCTCGACCTCCCGTTTGTGCTGCTCGACCGCCCGGCGGCTGTCCTCCAGCTCGGCGAGGGTGCGGGCGGCCTCCTGGCGCTCCTGGCGCAGGGTGCGCTGGGCGGCCAGCAGGGCGCGCAGCTGCCCGGCCTGACGGCCCGTGACGCGGTCGAGGGTGGCGGCCTTGTCGAGGTAGCCGTCGGGGTCCGAGGAGAGGATGAGCTCGATGGCGGGGTCGACGGCGCCGTGGCGGTACTGGGCGGTGGCGATCAGGCCGAGGGCGTCGCGCATCCGGTTGACCTTCTCCTGGCCGCGCGCGACGCGGTCGGCGACCTGTTCCACGCGCTCGCGCAGGGCGTCGGCGCGCTCCCCCGCCGCGTTGAACTTCTCCGTGGCCTGCTCGGCCTGCTCGTAGAGCTGGTCGAGCCGCGCCTTCACCGTCCCCGAGGTCTTGGAGTCGTCGGCGGGGTCACCGGGCCGGGCGAGCGCGGGGGCCGCCGAGAAGGCGGCCGCGGCGGTGGCCATGGCGGCGGACAGGACGGTGACCCGGACACTCTGGGTGAGACCGGACTGCGAACGGCGATGGGACGCCACGGGGTGCCGCACTCCCTTCCACTGTGTGCGGACCCTGCCGCCCGGTCGACGGGCGGACGACGGCCGGGCACCGCGCGCCAGACAGTAGCGGCGCGCTCACCCCGGGTTCAAAGACCTCGCGGGCGGCAAAAACGGCGCCCCGCCGACAGACGCAGGTCATCGGCGGGGCGCGGTGTCACTTGCCGTAGTCGCGATTCGCCCGAAAGGGCGGCATGGCGCGGCGGAAGTGATGAACGGCAGAGGTTCAGCAGAGGTGTTAACCCGATCAGCCGACGCGCACGCCGAACTGGAAGGGCATGTTGCTCATCGCCTCGTAGCGCACGTAGGCGCCGGTGCGGGGGGCGTGGAAGACCTGGCCGTTGCCCGCGTAGAGGCCGACGTGGTGCTGGTCGCCGTAGAAGATGACCAGGTCGCCGGGCTTGAGCTGGCTCTGGTCGTAGATCCGGGTGCCGGCGTTGGCCTGGTCCTGGGAGATGCGCGGGAGGGAGACGCCGGCCTGGCCGTAGGCCCACTGGGTGAGGCCGGAGCAGTCCCAGGTGGACATTCCGGTCGCGCCGTACTCGTAGGGCTTGCCCTCCTGGCTCTGCGCGTAGGCCAGAGCGGCGGCGGCGTGGCCGGAGCCCGCGGGGATGTTGGGGCGGCTGTCGGAGCGGCTGGCGCGGCCGCTGTCGCCACCGCTCTTGCCGCTGTCGGCCTTGCTTCCGGAGGCGCCCTTCTGGTCCCCGCCGGTGATCTCCGCGCGCTCCTTCTCGGAGAACTGGTTGAGCACCTTCTGGGCGTCGGCCAGCTTGCCCTGGACCTCGTCCTTGTGCTGCTCCACGGCCTTGCGGGTGGACTCCAGGTCCGCGAGCTTGGAGGAGGCGGCCGCGCGCTCCTGCTTGAGGGTCCGCTGCTTGGCGGCCATCAGCCGGAGCGTGTCGGCCTGCTTGGCGCTCAGCTGGCTGAGCCTGGAGGCCCGGTCCAGGTAGGTGTCGGGGTCCGAGGTGAGCAGCAGCTGGAGCGTGGGGTCGATCGAGCCGGTGCGGTACTGCGAGGTGGCTATCAGGCCGAGGGCGCCGCGCATCCGGTTGAACTCGTCCTGGCCGCGCGCGACCTTGTCCTGGAGCTCACTGACCTGCTTCTCCAGCTTGTCGTGCTGCTCCTTGGCCCCGTTGTACTTCTCGGTGGCCTGCTCGGCCTCTTCGTAGAGCTTGTCGACCTGGTCCTTGGCCTCGGACTTCGACAGCTTGGTGTCGGCGTGCGCGGCCTGCGCCGAGAGGGCGACGGCCATGGCCGCGGTCGCGGTCAGCACGGTGGCCCGAGTGCGGCTCGGCTTCTTGGGACGACGGTGGGACGCCACGGAGACGAGCTCCTTCTACTCTGGGCCGCCCGCCGCGCGAAGTCCTGGGGCGCGGCGGGACCTTCACCGCACACCCCGAACGGGTGATTCCGCGAATGAAGGTTCGAGGCATGACCCTAGTGACCACCGTCGCCACCGTTCAAATTTTCTTGCGAAAAATCTTTGTCAGCGGTACATCCTTTACCAACCTGACACAGTCGGTAATGACCGCTTGACGGTCAGCTGCGCGGACGGTCAGGTGCGGGCAAGTCGCTTGAGCAACAAGGCCGATGCCACGGGCCGCGCCCCCGCCTTGGCCACCCCGTCCGCCACCTCGCGGTCCGTGGAGACCACGACGACCGGCCGGCCCGGCGGCTCGGCCCGCACGAGCTGACGGATCAGCTCGTCCGCCGTCACACCCGGCTTGCTGAACAGCACCCGCACCCCGCGCGGCGGCGCCAGCAGCACCGGGGCGGCCAGCTCCGCGCCGTCGAAGACGCACGTGACCTCGGCGCCGCTCTGCGCGGCCAGCATCGCCAGCCCGCCCAGCAGCCGCAGCCGCTGCTTGTCCAGCGGCATCGTCGGATAGCCGGTCTTGGTGACGTTGTAGCCGTCGACGAGCAGATGCGTCTGAGGCAGCGCCAGCAACTGGTCCAGCAGTGCCGGATCGGTCTCCGACAGCGCCCGCGTCGCGATGTCCCGGGGCGTCATCGTGCCCGGCCGCACCGCGTCCACCGTGTCCGCCGGCGGCACCGAGACCGGCGGCAGCGCCAGCTCGCGGCGCAGCCCCTGCGCCGCGTCCAGCACGGTGTCCAGCAGCAGCCGCAGCCGGACGTCCTCCACGCTGCGGCCCTCGCGCGTCGCCCGGCGGCTCGCCTCCAGGGCCGCCTCGGCCTCCGCGAGCCGGGCCTTGGCCCGGCGCGCCTCGCCCTGCGCCGCCGCCTTCTCGGCGGCGGCCTCGGCGCGCAACGCCTCCAGCTCGCCCTGGGCCTTGCGCAGCGCCGCCTCGCCGCGCCGCACATCGCTCTGCGCGCTGCGCAGCTTGCGGTGCAACGACTCGGCGTCCCGCCGGACGGTCTCCAGCTCGGCACGGACCCGGTCGGCCTCGGCCTTCGCCTCCGCCCGTGCCGCCGCCAGCTCCTCGCGCAGCCGCGTCAGCTCGTGCCGGGCCTCCTCGTCGGCCCGTTCGGCGCTCGCCCGGGCCGCCTCCTCGCCCGCCGCCGTGACCAGCTTGACCCAGCCGGCCGGCCGCAGCACGAACGCCATGGCGGCCACGTCCTCCGGATCGGCGGCCGCCGGCGGCGAACCGGCCTCCAGGGCCTCCGCCAGCTCGGAACCGGTCTCCCGCAGCCGCGCGGAGATCCGCTGCCGGAAGGCCGAGTCGCTCTCCACGGCCGCGGCCATGGCGTTCCCCGCGAACTTGGCCCGGCGGGACGGGGTGAACCGGGCGTACTGCCGCAACTGGGCGGGCAGTTCCGCGACCGTCAGTCCGCCGAACGCCTCCGCGACGAGCCCGATGACCCGCCGCCGGATGCCTTCGGGCAGGGGGCGGTCGAGCACCTCGCTGACGCCGTCGTCGGCCCCGCCGGCGTCACCGGCCGCCTCCACGCCGTCCGTGTGCTCCACCACCGCTTATCGCTCCCGTTCGTCAGGCATCGGCGCCCGGCCGGGCCACCAGCTCGATCTGGTCGACGGCGTTGCACCAGCGGCAACGCACGGACTCGATCGTCTCACTGACGATCTCGCGCTCCTCCACCGCGGGCTCCCCCGCCAGGTCGAGGTGCACGAACTCCACGGCTTTGGTCGTCCGCGTGACGTCGAAACGCGTGAGGTTGCCGCACAGGGTGCAGCGCCACCGGTTCCCGGCTGTCGGCTGGGGAACAACGCCCATCGTGTCGTCCGTCCTCGTCTGTGGTCCGCGGGGTGCTCCCCGTAACCCTACGGCCTGCCGGTCGCCGGACGCGGGGCGTGCGGCCCGCACGGACGGCCCGGCGAGGCGCTCTGCACGGGTTGCGCCCGGTACGCCATGATCTGGCCATGATCGAAACGGCAGGGCGCCCGGGCCACCCGGACACCCCCTGGGTGACCTGGACGATCCTGGCCGTCTGCGGCGCGGTCTTCCTGATCGGCCCCGTCTCCGGCCTGAATCCGGTCTACGGCACCGGACCCGGACTGCTGGCCGCCCAGACCGACTACTTCGCGCACTGGGGGGTCGTGCCGCAGGAGCTGATCCACGGCTCGCCCTGGGCTCTGTGCACCCCGCTCACCGCGCTCTTCGTGCACGGGAACTGGCTGCATCTGCTGGGCAACATGCTCTTCCTCTACGTCTTCGGCGCCATGACCGAGGCCCACCTGGGCCGTGCCGCGTTCCTCTGCTGCTACCTCCTCACCGGCTATCTCGCCCTCTTCGGCTACGCCGCCGTGCACGCCCACTCCGAACGCACGCTCGTGGGCGCGTCGGGAGCCATCTCCGGGGTGCTCGGCGCGTTCCTCTATCTCTTCCCCAGGGCGCGGGTCACCAGCCTCTTCCCGTTCCTGTTCTTCCTGCCGCTGCGCTTCCCCGCCTGGGCCGTACTGCTGTTCTGGTTCGCACTCCAGTGGCTGGCGACGGGGACGGACGCCGGGCGCCCCGGGGTCGCCTATCTGGCCCACGTCGTGGGATTCGCACTCGGATTCGGCTACGCCTGGGGCCTTCGCACACCTGCGGCTAGAGTGAAGGGCGCAGCCAGGTCCACCGAAGGAGACAAACCGACGTGATCACTTCGATCGTGCTCATCAAGACCGACGTGGACCGGATTCCCGAGATCGCCGAGAACATCGCCGCCATCGAGGGCGTGAGCGAGGTCTACTCGGTCACCGGTGGGGCCGATCTGATCGCGATGGTCCGCGTGGCCCGGCACGACGACCTCGCGGACCTCATCCCGGGCCGCATCAGCAAGGTCCCGGGCGTGGCCTCGACGGAGACCCACATCGCGTTCCGCACGTACTCCCAGCACGACCTGGAAGCGGCCTTCGCGATCGGCCTCGACAACTAGCCGGGCCCCGCAGGGGCGCGGCGCAGCGTCGATATGCGGCTGCCGCCGCGTGGGCGCGCTCAGCCCAAACCGGCCCGCGGCTGAGCCGCAACGCACCGCCCACCCTCGGTGCGGTACTCCCACCGAGCCCCCTCGGTGACAAGCTCCCGTACGGCCCGCACGAACCGCTCGACGTGCTCATCGGGCGTACCGGCCCCGAAGCTCACCCGAATGGCATTCAGCGACCGCCCGTCGGACGGCCCGCACTCGCCGGACACCCCCTGATCGCCGTCCAGCAGGACGCGGACGAGCGGATGCGCGCAGAAAAGCCCATCCCGCACCCCGATCCCATACTCCGCGGAGAGCGCCGCCGCGAAGTGGGAGCTGTTCCAGCCGTCCACGACGAAGGACAGGACGCCCACACGCGGGGCGTCCGCGCCGAACAGCGACAGCACCCGCACCCCCGGGACGTCCGCCAGCCCGCCCCGCACCCGCGCGATCAGCTCCCGTTCGCGCTCCACCAGCCGGTCGAAGCCGGTCTCCTGGAGCGCCTTGCAGGCGGCGGCGATGGCGTAGGCCCCGATGACGTTGGGCGAACCGGCCTCGTGCCGGGCCACGGTGTCGTGCCACTCGACCTCGACGCCGCCCTCGGCGTCGCGTGCCACCCTGCGGCTGGCGCCGCCGCCCGCCAGATACGGCTCGGCCTCCCGCAGCCAGTCGGCCCGCCCGGCGAGGACGCCGGCGCCGAACGGCGCGTACAGCTTGTGCCCGGAGAAGGCGACCCAGTCGACGTCCCACCCGGCGACGTCTACGGGGTGGTGCGGAGCCAACTGGGCGGCGTCCAGCACGATGCGCGCGCCGTGCGCGTGCGCGGCCGCCGCCAGCTCCCGTACCGGCCACAGCTCGCCGGTCACATTGGACGCGCCGGTCACGCAGACCAGCGCCGGGCCGTAGGGCTCTCGATCGGCGAGCGCCCGCTCCAGCGTCTCGACGGCCTCCCCCGGCGAACGCGGGGCGTCGAGGTAGGTGACCTCGGCGTCCCGCCAGGGCAGCAGGGCCGCGTGGTGCTCGGTCTCGAAGACGAACACCCGGCAGCCGGCGGGCAGTACGGACGCCAGCAGGTTGAGCGAGTCCGTGGTGGAACGGGTGAAGACCACCTGGTCGCCCTCGCGGCAGCCGAGGAAGCCGGCGACGGTGGCCCGGCATCCCTCGAACAGGTCGGTCGACAGCTGTGAGAGGTACCCGGCGCCCCGGTGGACGCTGCCGTAGTACGGCGCGTAGGCGGCGACGTCGTCCCACACCCGCCGCAACGCCGGTGCGCTGGCGGCGTAGTCGAGCGCCGCGTACGTCACCTCGCCCCCGGTGACGAGCGGTGCGCGGACGTCGTGACCGAGAACGGGCAGCGGCTCGGCGGTAGTGACAACAGGGGCAACAGGGCATGCGGACATGGCGAATTCTCCCGGCAGGGGTGATGGAGGACAGCACGCGCACGCCGCACGAGGGCGTACGCGGGATTACCGGAAACGGGGCCGTAGGCCCTATCGCATTCGCTGCAACACGGAAGGGTCTCCCTCGACAACCAGGATCCCTGGCGAGGGATCCGCGCTTGCCACAGGCGTCTGCCTGCGGCCTGGTCATCACCCGGGGCACCCCGCCACGGAAGGAGGGTTGCCGGACAGCAAGCCGGGGCCGAAACGCTGTCACTCGTGACCTGCGCAGCATCATGCCACAGGATCTTGAATGCGCAAGGGCGCGGTCCGCGATGCGGACCGCGCCCTGTGCGGGGAGAGTCAGCGGTTGCTGGCCTCCACCCACTTCTCCAGCACCCGCCGGGCCGCGCCCGAGTCGATGGACTCGGCCGCCAGCGCCATCCCGGCCCGGATCCGCTCCGTGAGCGGCGCGTCCGTCGGCGTCAGGGCGGCCAGCGCGGCGGCGGAGTTGAGCAGCACCGCGTCCCGGACCGGGCCGGTCTCCCCAGCGAACAGCCGGCGGGCCACATCGGCGTTGTACGAGGCGTCGGCGCCCCGCAGCGCCTCGATGGGCACCAGGTCGACGCCCACGTCCCGGGGGTCGAACGACTCCTCCCGCACCTGGCCGTCCCCCACGATCCACACCCGCGAGGTGGCCGTCGTGGTGAGCTCGTCGAGCCCGTCGTCGCCGCGGAAGACCAGTGCGGACGAGCCGCGTTCGGCCAGCACCCCGGCCAGGATCGGTGCCATCCGGGCGTCCGCGACGCCGGTCGCCTGGGCCTTGACCCGCGCGGGGTTGGTCAGCGGGCCCAGGACGTTGAAGGTCGTGCGGATGCCCAGCTCACGGCGGGCGGGGGCCACATAGCGCAGGGCGGGGTGGAACTTCACCGCGAAGCAGAAGGTGATGCCGGCCTCCTCGGCCACCTCCACCACCCGGCGCGGGGTCAGCTCCAGATTCACCCCGAGCTTCTCCAGGACGTCCGAGGCGCCGCTCGCGGAGGACGCGGCGCGGTTGCCGTGCTTGACGACCTTCGCCCCGGCGCCCGCGACGACGATCGAGGACATGGTGGAGATGTTGACGGTCTTGGCGCCGTCGCCGCCGGTGCCCACGATGTCGACACTGGGGCCGGGCACCTCGATGAGATTGGCGTGCCGGTACATCGCCCGGACCAGGCCGGAGATCTCGGCGACCGTCTCGCCCTTGGCCCGCAGGGCGACGGCGAAGCCCGCGATCTGGGCGTCGGTGGCCTCCCCGCGCATGATCCGGTCCATGGCCCAGGCCGTGTCGTCGGCGCCGAGGTCCACTCCGCTCAGCAGGGCGTCCAGGAGGCCCGGCCAGGTGTGGGCCACCGAGCGCTCGCCGCCTGCGGGGGTCACGTTCATGGTCCACACTCCTGGTGGTCGGTCCCTGGTCGGGGCCGTCGGGGGCCCCGTTACGCGGTCCAGCCTATCCACGTCCGGGAACGGCGAAGAGCCCCGTCCAGTACTGGACGGGGCTCTTGCCGTGGCGATCAGTGATCAGCTGCGGGGATCAGTGGTGGCCGTGGCCGCTCGTGATCTCCCGGTACTCCTCCGCGGTGGCCTTGGGGATGTGGGTCCCCTCGCCGTAGAAGCCCTTCGAGAGCTTCACACGGAGCTTCTGGCCGGCGCCGATCTTCCGGGCCACGCCGTTCTCGTCGACCTCCGGCTCCAGCTCGAGCGGCCTGGGCTGCTCGTGCGCCGTGAGGGTGTGCATCTGCTCCTGCGAGATCGGCTCGTGGACCTCGACGAACTCACCGTGCGGCAGGCGCTTGATGATGCCCGACTCGCGGCCGTGCAGCACCTTCTCCTTGTCGCGGCGCTGGAGACCCATGCAGATCCGGCGCGTGGCGATGAAGGCGAGGACCGGGCCGACGAAGAAGCCGATCCGGACGAACCAGGTGATGGCGTTGATCGACAGGTGGAAGTGGGTGGCCCACAGGTCGTTTCCACCACCGACCAGCAGCACCAGGTACCAGGTCAGCCAGGCGACGCCGAACGCGGTGCGCGTCGGGGCGTTGCGCGGGCGGTCCAGCAGGTGGTGCTCACGCTTGTCGCCGGTGACCCAGGACTCGATGAACGGGTAGACGGCGATGGCGGCCAGCACCAGCGGGAAGATCATCAGCGGGATGAACACGCCCAGGACGAGCGTGTGGCCCCACAGGTTGATCTCCCAGCCCGGCATCACACGGATGAGGCCCTCGGAGAAGCCCATGTACCAGTCGGGCTGGGCGCCGGTGGACACCTGGTCCGGGCGGTACGGGCCCATGGCCCAGATCGGGTTGATCGACGCGAGGCCGGCGATGGCCGCGATCACACCGAAGACCAGGAAGAAGAAGCCTCCGGCCTTGGCCATGTAGACCGGCAGCAGCGGCATGCCGACCACGTTGTTGTTCGTCCGGCCGGGGCCGGGGAACTGGGTGTGCTTGTGGTAGAAGACCAGGATCAGGTGCGCCACCAGCAGGCCGAGCATGACGCCCGGCAGCAGCAGGACGTGGATCGAGAAGAACCGCGGCACGAAGTCCGAGCCGGGGAACTCGCCCCCGAACAGGAACATCGAGACGTAGGTGCCGACGATCGGGATGGAGAGGATCGCTCCCTCCATGAACCGGACACCGGTGCCCGAGAGCAGGTCGTCCGGCAGCGAGTAACCGGTGAAACCGGTGAACATGCCGAGGACCAGCAGCAGGAAGCCGAAGACCCAGTTGACCTCACGCGGCTTGCGGAACGCGCCGGTGAAGAAGACGCGCATCATGTGCACGAGCATGGCCGCGACGAAGATGAGCGCCGCCCAGTGGTGGATCTGCCGGATGAGCAGACCACCGCGGACGTCGAAGCTGATGTCCATGGTCGACTTGAACGCCTCGGACATCCGCATGCCCTGCATGGGGACGTACGAGCCGTGGTAGACGACCTCGTTCATGCTGGGGTGGAAGAACAGCGTCAGATACACACCCGTGAGGATGATGATCATGAAGCTGTAGAGGCAGACCTCACCCAGCATGAAGGACCAGTGGTCCGGGAAGATCTTCCGCATGTTGACCTTGGCCAGGCTGTAGATGCCCAGTCGGCCGTCGGCCCAGTCGGCCACCCGCTCGCCCGCGGGTGCCTTGCGGCGGTTGTCAGTGGTGGCAGTACTCATCCGCGCTCCCAGTACGCAGGACCGACGGGCTCGGAGAAGTCGCCCATGGCCTCAAGGTAGCCCTTGTCATTGACCTTGATCCGCAGCTGCGGAAGGGCGTGGCCGGCCGGGCCGAAGATCACTCGACCGCCGTCGGAGAGGTCGAAGGTCGACTGGTGGCACGGGCACAGCACGTGGTGCGTCTGCTGCTCGTAGAGGCTGATCGGGCAGCCGACGTGGGTGCAGATCTTGGAGTACGCGACGATGCCGTCGGCGGACCAGTCCAGGGACTTCTTGTCCTTGATGTTCTCCGGGCGGAGCCGGACGATCATCAGGGCGGCCTTGGCGATCTCCTTCTGGAAGTCGTGGTCCTCCTCGGACATGCCCTCGGGCATGGCGAAGGTGAGGGAGCCGACCTGGACGTCCTCCGGGCGCAGCGGCTGCAGCGTGTTCTGGTTGATGAGCATCTTGCCCTCGGACCAGGCGGTCTTGCGCAGCTTGGTGCCGGGCAGCGGACCGAGGTCGCGGAGCAGCATCACACCGGAGAGCGGCACCAGGGCCAGCGCGCCGAACATGGTGTTGCGCAGCAGCTTGCGGCGGCCGAAGGTCGACTCCTCGGCGCCCGCCTTGAAGTCGGCCAGCACCTTGGCCTTGACCTCCGGGGAGGCCTCGATCGGGTGCCGCTCGTCGGCGTGCTCGACGTCGGACATCAGGGTGCGGGCCCAGTGGACCGCGCCCGCGCCGATGCAGAACAGCGCCACGC
This sequence comes from Streptomyces sp. L500, assembly GCF_054551825.1. Lineage (NCBI taxonomy): Bacteria > Bacillati > Actinomycetota > Actinomycetes > Kitasatosporales > Streptomycetaceae > Streptomyces > Streptomyces sp. L500. The sequence continues at coordinate 110,470 of NZ_JBTOLC010000005.1, read as the reverse complement.
CGAGGGTCAGGCCCAGCGCGAAGTTCAGGGCGCTGATGTGACCGATCGGGAAGACGTAGATGCTCTTGTCGACCGGGAGGGACACGTAGGCGGCGATGAAGCCGACCGTGGCCAGCATGGACAGCGTGAACAGGAACGCGACCACGCGCTCGGAGCGCTGGGCGGCCCGCTCGTCGATGTCCTGCTTGCGGTGCTCGTGCGGCGGCAGCCCCGGGTCGGCGAACGGGTCGTCGGCGGTGGCTACGGCACCGTGCGCGTCGCCCTGCGCGGCGGGCAGGGTCTCTTCAGGAATGTCTTGGCTACTCATGACTTCTTGGCCTTAGCGGTGTGGGCCGCGACCCAGATGGCGACGGCGATCAGGGCGCCGAGACCGAAGATCCACGCGAACAGACCCTCGCTGACCGGGCCGAGCCCGCCCAGCTCGAGACCGCCCGGGCTCTTGGTCTTGTCGCTGTTGACCGTGTCGAGGTACGCGATGATGTCCTTCTTGTTCTTCTCCGACATCGTGGTGTCGGGGAAGGAAGGCATGTTCTGCGGGCCCGTCTGCATGGCCTCGTAGATGTGCTTCGGGTTGACGCCCTCGAGCGACGGGGCGTACTTGCCGTTGGAGAGCGCGCCGCCCTTGCCGGTGAAGTTGTGGCACTGGGCGCAGTTCGTGCGGAAGAGCTCGCCGCCCTTCGCGATGTCGGCGCCCTCCGGGCTGTACTGGCTCTTGGTCGGCTGGGCGGGGCCCGCGCCGAGGGAGGCGATGTACGCGGCCAGCTGGTCGATCTCGGCCTGGGAGTAGATCGCCTTCTTGCGGGGCGCCTGGGCGCCCTGCTGCTGGAGCGGCATACGGCCGGTGGCGACCTGGAAGTCGACGGCGGCGGCGCCCACGCCGACCAGGCTCGGCCCGTCGGTGGTGCCCTGACCGCCGGTGCCGTGGCAGCTTGCGCAGCCCACGGAGTAGAGCTTCTTGCCCTCCTCGATGGCGAGGGACTGGGCGCTGTCATCGGCCTTGGCCGTGTCGGCCGGCGCGAACGCGGCGTACAGCCCCCCAGTTACCGCCAGCGCGAAGAGTAGGACGACGACCGCCGCCAGCGGATGGCGTCGTCGTGCGGAGAGCTTTTTCACGGATTACCCCGGTGTCAGGATCTTCTGCGTCGATCTGGACTGTTGGTCCGGTGCGGGACGGGACCGATTACTTGATCAAGTAGATCGTGGCGAAGAGGCCGATCCACACCACGTCGACGAAGTGCCAGTAGTAGGACACGACGATGGCCGCCGTCGCCTGGTGGTGGGTGAACCTCTTGGCCGCGTACGTCCTGCCCAGGACCAGCAGGAAGGCGATGAGACCGCCCGTCACGTGCAGGCCGTGGAAGCCGGTCGTCAGGTAGAAGACCGAGCCGTACGGGTCCGAGGAGAGGGAGAGGCCCTCTTCCTTGACCAGGGCGGTGTACTCGTAGACCTGGCCGCCGATGAAGATGGCACCCATCACGAAGGTGATCACGAACCACATGCGCAGCTTCTTCACGTCACCGCGCTCGGCGGCGAAGACGCCGAGCTGGCAGGTGAGGGAGGAGAGCACCAGGATCGTGGTGTTGGTGGCCGAGAACGGAAGGTTCAGCGCGGACGCCATTTCCTTCCAGTGGTCGGGGCCTGTCACCGATCGCAGGGTGAAGTACATCGCGAAGAGGGCCGCGAAGAACATCAGCTCGGAACTCAGCCAGATGATGGTTCCGACGCTGGTGAGGTTCGGTCGATTGACCGACGGGTGCGCGTGCCCGGTATCTGTTGCTGTTGCTGTCGCCACGACCGACATTATGTCGGTCGCTTATCTCGCGCTCACCCCGGGGGGTGCCGTTCGGTGTGTCAAGACCGTATGGCCAGCTCGTATGGCCCATTGGGGCGGTCCCCCAAAGGGAGGAAGCGGCACTTCGGGCGCCTCGCGGGCGCCGTCGGCCCCTCCTGCCGGGCGGTCTTCGCGGAGTAGCATCCGCGCACAACAGCCCTGCCTGCCCACGAGCATGGAGGAACGATGCGGACGACCGCCACGGTGCTGGTCTACAGCGACGACGCGAGCAAGCGGGAGCAGGTGCGGCTGGCCGCGGGCCGGCGGCCGGCCGCCGACGTGCCGGAGGTGCGCTATCTGGAGTGCGCGACCCTGCCGGCGGTCCTGCGGACCCTGAAGGAACACCGGGTGGACGTGTGCGTCCTGGACGGCGAGACGGCGCCCGCGGGCGGCATGGGGGTGTGCAGGCAGCTGAAGGACGAGGTGTTCCGCTGCCCGCCCGTGCTGCTGCTCATCGGCCGCCCGCAGGACGCCTGGCTGGCGACCTGGAGCAGGGCCGACGCGGCTGTCACCCATCCGGTGGACCCGGTGGCCCTCGCGGGGGCGCTGGCGGGGCTGCTGAGGCAGCGGCAGGCGGTGGACGCCTGACGGGCGCGGGCGCGCCGCGCTAGAGGCGGGGGCGCAGCCGGGCCGTGTCGGCCGGGCCGGTGCCCTCGCGTTTCCCGGCGGTCAGGGCGCTGCCCTCGCGCCACTGCTTCCAGGGCATGTTCCAGTCGCCGAAGCCGTTGTCGAAGGGCGTCATGGTGGCCCCGGCGCTGCCCACGACCTTGACGATGTCGCCGACGCGCACGTTGTCGAAGAACCACTTGGCGTTGGCGGTGCTCATGCCCGTGCAGCCGTGGCTGACGTTGTCCGCCCCCTGCGAGCCCTCGGACCAGGGGGCGGCGTGGACGTATTCGCCGCTCCACGTGACCCGGGTGGCCCAGTAGACGGGCAGGTCGTAGGCGTCCGAACTGCCCTCGGAGATGCCGATGCTGGTGCCGCGCATCCGTACGAAGGCTTCCTGGCCCAGGACGACCTTGACCCCGTTGCGGGTGGCGTAGCCGGGCTTGCCGGTGGTCACGGGGATGGAGCGGAGCTCCTGGCCGTTCTTGAGGACGGTCATGTAGTGGGCGCTGGCGTCGGTGACGGCCTCCACCCGGTCGCCGGTGGTGATCCGTACGCCCTTGACGGGGCCGCCGTAGAGGCCGCTGCCGACCTTGATGCCCTCCAGGGTGGCGCGCACGTCGATGGTGGCGTGGGCGGGCCAGTACTCCTGCGGGCGGTAGTGGAGGGTCTTGTTGTCCACCCAGTACCAGGAGCCCTGGACGGCGGGTTCGGACTCCACCTTGAGGGTGCGTTCGACGACGGCGCGGGCGGCCGGGTCCTGGACGGGCTCGCTGAGCTCGGCGGTGATGGGCTGCCCGACGCCGTAGGTGCCGCTCTGCGGGCCGAACGCGACCCGGAGCACCCGGTTGGCCCGGCTGGTCTCGAAATCCATCGTCCGGCGCCCCTGGGCGCCGTCCTCGTCCTCCGTGCTGACGCGCACGGTGTAGCGCACCCCGGCGGACAGGGCGCCGGTGCTGCGCCAGCGGGACCCGTCGGCGTCCAGGTCGCCCTTGACGCGCCGGCCGGAGGCGTCCGTGACCGTCACGTCCGTGATGCGGTCGCCGCCCTCGGCGGTCACCTCGACGGGCCTGCCGGGATCCGCCTTCTGGCCGTCCCCGGCGCCGCCGGCCAGGCCGACGTCCGTGGCGTCGTAGGGCTCGTCGGCCAGCGGGTTCGACGAGCCGCCGCACGCGGTGACCACCACCAGGGCCACGGAGGACAGCAGCAGGGTCCAGAAGGGCACCGTGCCGTGTCGGGGTGACTGACTCATGGTCACACCGTAGGAAGGATCGACGCGCGCGGCTTCCGGTGCGAGTGCACACGGGTGAACGACGCACACGGGTGAACGACGCGACGGGCCCCGCGCACCGTGAGGTGCGCGGGGCCCGTCGCGTGATGCGTGGAACCTACTGGTTCTGGTTCTCGCCGCGGTAGAACTCGAACACCCAGCCGAAGAGGCCGATCAGGATGATCGGGGCCGAGAAGTACATGAGCCACCAGCCGAAGCAGATGCTCATGAAGGCGAGGGCGCCACCGACCGCCAGGGAGAGCGGCTGCCAGCTGTGCGGGGCGAAGAAGCCCAGCTCGCCGGCGTCGTCGGCGACGTCCGCCTCCTTGTTGTCCTGGGCACCCGCGTCCACCCGGCGCGCGGTGAACGCCAGGTAGTAGCCGACCATGATGCACAGGCCGAAGGACATGAAGAGCGCGGTCGTGCCGACCGTCTCCTTCGACCACACGCCATAGACGATCGCCATGGCGAGGATGAAGACGGAGAGCCAGATGAACATCTTGCCCTGGATCTTCACTTGCCGGCCTCCTTGCCACCCGCGAGGGCCTTCTCGCCCGCGAGGTTCTCTTCGAGCTCCAGGGCCGCGATCTCCGGGTGGTGGAGGTCGAACGCGGGGGATTCGGAGCGGATGCGCGGCAGCGTGAGGAAGTTGTGCCGCGGCGGCGGGCAGGAGGTCGCCCACTCCAGCGAGCGGCCGTAACCCCACGGGTCGTCGACCTCGACCTTCTTGCCGTACTTGGCGGTCTTCCAGACGTTGTAGAAGAACGGCAGGATCGACAGGCCCAGCAGGAAGGAGCTGATGGTCGAGATGGTGTTCAGCGTGGTGAAGCCGTCGGAGGCGAGGTAGTCCGCGTAACGACGCGGCATGCCCTCGGCACCCAGCCAGTGCTGCACCAGGAACGTGCCGTGGAAGCCCACGAACAGCGTCCAGAAGGTGATCTTGCCCAGGCGCTCGTCCAGCATCTTGCCGGTGAACTTCGGCCACCAGAAGTGGAAGCCGGAGAACATCGCGAAGACCACGGTGCCGAAGATGACGTAGTGGAAGTGCGCGACGACGAAGTACGAGTCCGAGACGTGGAAGTCCATCGGCGGCGAGGCCAGGATGACGCCGGTCAGACCACCGAAGGTGAAGGTGATCAGGAAGCCGACGGCCCACAGCATCGGGGTCTCGAAGGACAGCGAGCCCTTCCACATGGTGCCGATCCAGTTGAAGAACTTCACACCGGTCGGGACCGCGATGAGGAACGTCATGAAGGAGAAGAACGGCAGGAGCACGCCACCGGTGACATACATGTGGTGCGCCCACACGGTCACGGAAAGACCGGCGATGGAAATCGTCGCCGCGATCAGGCCCCAGTAACCGAACATCGGCTTCCGGGAGAACACCGGAATGACCTCGGAAATGATGCCGAAGAACGGCAGCGCGATGATGTACACCTCGGGGTGTCCGAAGAACCAGAAGAGGTGCTGCCAGAGCAGTGCTCCACCGTTTTCCGCACTGAATACCTGGGCCCCGAATTTACGGTCCGCCTCCAGGGCGAACAGCGCGGCGGCCAGCACCGGGAAGGCGAGCAGGACCAGCACACCGGTCAGCAGCACGTTCCAGGTGAAGATCGGCATGCGGAACATCGTCATGCCGGGCGCGCGCATGCAGATGATCGTGGTGATGAAGTTGACCGAACCGAGGATCGTGCCGAAGCCCGAGAAGGCCAGACCCATGATCCACATGTCGGCGCCGACACCCGGCGAACGGACCGCGTCCGACAGCGGGGAGTAGGCGAACCAGCCGAAGTCGGCCGCACCCTGCGGGGTGAGGAAGCCGCCCACCGCGATCAGCGAGCCGAACAGGTACAGCCAGTAGGCGAACATGTTCAGCCGCGGGAACGCCACGTCGGGCGCGCCGATCTGCAGCGGCATGATCCAGTTCGCGAATCCGGCGAACAGCGGCGTCGCGAACATCAGCAGCATGATCGTGCCGTGCATCGTGAACGCCTGGTTGAACTGCTCGTTCGACATGATCTGCGTGCCCGGACGGGCCAGCTCGGCGCGCATGAGGAGCGCCATCAGGCCGCCGATGCAGAAGAACGCGAACGACGTGACCAGATACATCGTGCCGATGGTCTTGTGGTCAGTGGTGGTGAGCCACTTGATCACCTGACTGCCGGGCTGCTTCTGGCGTACGGGCGGTGCTGCCGTGGCTGTTGCGGCGGCGGCACCCTGGGGTTCGTTGAGGATGCTCACTTGTTCTTGGTCTCCGCGTTCTTCGCGTGATCCGTCTGCGCGATGCCCGCCGGCTGGTAACCGGTCTGGCCCTTGGCCGCCAGCTCCTTCAGGTGCGCCTTGTACCGCTCGGGAGAGACGACCTTGACGTTGAAGAGCATCCGGGAGTGGTCCTGGCCGCAGAGCTCGGCGCACTTGCCCAGGAAGGTGCCCTCCTTGTTGGGGGTCACCGTGAAGCTGTTGGTGTGGCCCGGGATGACGTCCTGCTTCATCAGGAACGGCACCACCCAGAAGGAGTGGATGACGTCCCGCGAAGTGAGGACGAACTCGACCGTCTCACCCTTGGGCAGCCACAGGGTCGGACCCGGGTTGCCGGTCTGCGGGTTGCGGTCGCCGGGGACGCCGACCTCGTAGACACCCTCCGCTCCCTGCGGCGCCTTCTTCAGGAACCGGTCGGGAATGGCGTTGAGCTCCTTGTTCTCACGGAGCGGCTGCGCCGGGGTGGCCGTGTTGCCGTCGACGTTCTCGATGTAGTTGAACGCCCAGCTCCACTGGAAGCCGACCACGTTCACGACGTGCTGCGGCTTGTCAGGGTTCGTCAGGAGCTTGTTCTCGTCACGCGCGGTGAAGTAGAAGAGCACCGAGACGATGATGATGGGGACCACGGTGTACAGCGCCTCGATGGGCATGTTGTACCGGGTCTGCGTGGGAATCTCCACCTTCGAGCGGCTGCGCCGGTGGAAGATGACGCTCCAGATAATCAGGCCCCACACCAGGACACCGACCGCGAGAGCCGCGGCCCAGGAGCCCTGCCAGAGGGAGAGGATCCGCGGTGCCTCTTCCGTGACGGGCGTTGGCATGCCGAGGCGGGGGAAGTCCTTCGATGTGCAACCGGTGGCGGTCGCCAGGACAGCGCCCGCGGCCAGCGCCTGCAGCAGCTTCCGCCGCACCGGGCGCCGCGACGAGCGGTCGGAGCCGTTGGGACTCACGTAGCGCCTTCCCGAGAGTCTCGCCCGTGCGGCCGGCTGCGGCCGTCTCGCTGGTCGGTCGCCGGCCCGCTGCGGGCAGGGGTTTGGATGTTTATGCGGACCAAACCCTACTGGACGCTATTTGGGGTCGCGCGGGGAGGGTGCCCAACGCGCCGATCCGGTCCCCGAAGGGGTGGAATCAAGGGCTCCGGAGGCCATCTGGAGGACCGTCAGACAGAGGCATCCGCGCAGCCCAGAGCCCTGTCGGCGGCTTCGGCGACGACCCCGGCGACGGGCGGGCGGGAACGCCTCCGCACCCTGCCCCCGCCCGGAGTTAGCGTTCATCTGTGCCCTACTTCGACGCCGCTTCCGCCGCCCCCCTCCACCCGGTCGCCCGCCAGGCGCTGCTCGCCGCCCTCGACGAGGGCTGGGCCGACCCCGCCCGCCTCTACCGCGAGGGCCGCCGCGCCCGGCTGCTGCTGGACGCCGCGCGCGAGGCCGCGGCCGAGGCCGTCGGCTGCCGGCCCGACGAGCTCGCATTCACTCCTTCGGGTACCCGCGCCCTGCACGACGGCATCGCCGGCGCGCTCGCCGGACGCCGCCGGGCCGGCCGCCATCTGGTGGTGTCGGCCGTGGAGCACTCCGCCGTCCTCCATTCGGGCGACGCGCTGGAGGCGGAGGGCGGCAGCGTCACCCGGGTCCCCGTGGACCGCGCCGGCCGCGTCGACCCCGCCGGCTACGCGGCGGCCCTGCGCCCGGACACCGCGCTCGCGGCCCTCCAGTCCGCCAACCACGAGGTGGGCACCGAACAGCCCGTCGCCGAGGTGGCCGAGGCGTGCCGGGAGGCGGGGGTGCCGCTGCTGGTGGACGCGGCGCAGTCGCTCGGCTGGGGCCCGGTGGCCCCCGGCTGGTCGCTGCTGACCGCCAGCGCCCACAAGTGGGGCGGCCCGGCGGGGGTGGGCCTGCTGGCCGTGCGCAAGGGCGTGCGGTTCGCGGCGCGCGGACCGGTGGACGAACGGGAGTCCGGCCGCGCCCCGGGCTTCCCCGACCTCCCGGCGGTCGTCGCCGCCGCGGCCTCCCTGCGGGCCGTGCGCGCGGAGGCGGCGGAGGAGGCCGCACGGCTGCGGGCGCTGGTCGACCGGATCCGCGCCCGGGTGCCCGAGCTCGTCCCGGACGTGGAGGTCGTCGGCGACCCGGTACGGCGGCTGCCGCACCTGGTGACGTTCTCCTGCCTCTACGTGGACGGGGAAACGTTGCTGCACGCGCTGGACCGGGAGGGTTTCTCGGTCTCGTCGGGGTCTTCGTGCACCTCCAGCACGCTGGAGCCGAGCCATGTGCTGCGGGCGATGGGGGTGCTGTCGGAGGGGAACGTGCGGGTTTCGCTGCCTCGGGGGGCGTCTTCGGAGGACGTGGAGGAGTTCCTCCGGGTGCTTCCCGGTGCCGTCCGGGAGGTACGGGAGCGGTTGGGCGCCCCGACGGGGGGCGCGCCCGCCTCCGCCGGGAGCGAGGAGGAGGTCGTCCTCGACTCGCTCGGGAAGCGGTGTCCGATTCCGGTGATCGAGCTGGCGAAGGTCATCGGGGACGTGCCGGTGGGTGGGCTCGTCACCGTCCTGTCCGACGACGAGGCCGCGCGGCTCGACATCCCCGCGTGGTGCGAGATGCGCTCGCAGGAGTATCTCGGGGAGCGACCGGCCGAGCGCGGGGTCGCGTATCGGGTGCGGCGCCGCGCCTGACGTTTCGCCCACCGCCCGCCCGTTTGCCCGGCAACGTCGATGCCGGGCAAACGGGCGGGCTGAAGGGTCAGGCCAGGTGGGCCTGGACTTCGGCGGCCGCCTCGTGGCCGTACGCCTTCGCGAACCGCTCCATGAAGTGGCCGCGCCGCAGCTCGTACTCCTGCGTGCCCAGCGTCTCGATGACGAGCGTCGCGAGCATGCAGCCCAGCTGGGCCGCGCGCTCCAGCGACAGCTCCCAGGTGACGCCCGCGAGGAAGCCCGCGCGGAAGGCGTCGCCCACGCCGGTCGGGTCGACCTTGGCCTCCTCCTGGGCGGGGCCGACCTCGATCACCGGCTCGCCGAGGCGCTCGATGCGCACGCCCTGGGCGCCCAGCGTGGTGACGCGGGTGCCGACCTTGGCCAGGATCTCCTCGCCCGTCCAGCCCGTCTTGGACTCGATGAGCGCCTTCTCGTACTCGTTGGTGAAGAGGTACGCCGCGCCGTCGATCAGCACCCGGATGTCGTCGCCGTCGAGGCGGGCGAGCTGCTGGGAGGGGTCGGCCGCGAAGGGGATGGCGCGGGCGCGGCACTCCTCGGTGTGGCGCAGCATCGCCTCGGGGTCGTCCGCGCCGATCAGGACCAGGTCCAGGCCGCCGACGCGGTCGGCGACGGGCTGGAGCTCGATCTGCCGGGCCTCGCTCATCGCGCCGGTGTAGAAGGACGCGATCTGGTTGTGGTCGGTGTCCGTGGTGCACACGAAGCGGGCGGTGTGGAGGACCTCGGAGATGTGCACGGAGGCGGTGTCGACGCCGTGGCGGTCGAGCCAGGCGCGGTAGTCCGCGAAGTCGGCACCGGCGGCGCCCACCAGGACCGGCTTGAGACCGAGCAGGCCCATGCCGAAGCAGATGTTCGGGCCCACGCCACCGCGCCGGACGTCGAGCTCGTCGACGAGGAAGGAGAGGGAGACCGTGTGCAGCTGGTCCGCCACGAGCTGATCGGCGAAGCGGCCGGGGAAGGTCATCAGGTGGTCGGTGGCGATGGAGCCGGTGACAGCGATACGCACGACGGGTCTGCTCCCTGGGGGGCGGTAACTGTGGATGAGACGAACGACGGCTCTCAAGCAGAGCCACACCACGCTACCGGGTTCCGGCCGGATGACCAGGTCCGCTTCTCGCCACTCGGTACGTAAATCTACCTAATAGTAGGTCTTTCATCGCGGGCTCTCCCGTGCGTACGGTGCGGATATGCCGAAGACTGTGAAGGACGTCACTCCGCACGTCTCCGCACCCGACCCGGAGTCCCTGGCCGGACTGCGCGAGGACTGCGCACGGATGGCACGCGACTGGACCGTTCCCCCCGCCTCCCGGGAGACGCGGCGGGTGGGGAGGACGCCGATCTCGCTCATCCACGGGGTCTCGGTGCCCGCCCGCTCGGCCCGGCTGCTGGACGGAATGTCCGAGTACGGCGACTGAGCCGGCCACCCGGGCCCACCCGGTGTCACCGCCCGGTGGAACCGCTCGCTCCTGCGCTCCGTCCAAGCGCCGTCCCCCTCCCGGGGGAGGTGGTTGTACATCACTTTGAGCGGAGCGAAGGAGCGATGTGGTGAGCACCGAGGGCGGCGGTCCGGGCGGCGGCCCCGAGAAGCGGCGGCGCAGGCACTCGCCGCTGGCGGTGGCGTCGGTGGCGGCGGCCGTGCTGCTGGCGGGCGGCGGAGGCGCGTACTGGGCGGCGACGGCGACGGGCGGTGCCGGCGGCACCCCACCCCGGGCGGCCGACACCGGAGGCACTCCCCCACCGCTCACGCTGGACGGCTACGGCCGTACGAGCGGCTCCGGCGGCCCGTCCCAGGGCATCGCGGTCGGCGAGCCGGACCCCCACGGGGTGCGCTACCGGGCGGAGGGCGAACTGCCCGACGGGCCGCGGACCGGCGCCGTGCGCGTCGCCGACCGCGAGGTGACCGCCGAGCAGGTGGCGGCGCTCGCCAAGGCCCTCGGGGTTTCGGGTACGCCCCGGCTGGTCCAGGACACCTGGACGGTCGGCGGTTCCCCCGACGCGGCGGGCCCCACGCTCCAGGTGGGCCGGAAGGGCCCGGGCGACTGGGCGTACTCGCGCTACGGCGTGCCGGGCGGGGCGCACTGCGAGCACCCGCCGGGCGCCGGCCCCAAGAAGGGCACGGACTCCCCGGGCTGCCCGTCCTTCCGCGACGGCGTCCCGTCCCTCCCCCCGGACCCGGCCGCTTCGCAGCCCGTGCCGGAGGACAAGGCGAAGAGCGTGGCCGCGCCCGTGCTCAAGGCCCTGGGCCTGGAGGGCGCGCGGACGGACGCCCGCAAGACGTACGGGGCCGTGCGGATCGTCACCGCCGACCCGGTGGTGGACTCCCTGCCCACCTACGGCTGGCAGACCAGTCTGCGGGTGGGGTCGGACGCGCAACTGGTCGGCGGCAGCGGACGGTTGCTGGTCCCGGCGAAGGGCGCGAGCTATCCGCTGCTGAGCGCGGACAGGGCGCTGGCCGAGCTCAACAAGGTCCCGGCGCCGGGCACTCCGGCCGTCGGCGGCTGCGCGACGCCGGTGCCGTACAAGGACGACGCGGCGGCGCCCTGCGAGGGGAAGCCGGGCGGGAAGCCGGACGGGCCCGCGACGGTCACCGTGCGCGGCGCGGTGCCGGGGCTGTCCGCGCAGTCCGTGGGCGGGCGGCCGGCGCTGGTGCCCTCGTGGCTGTTCACGGCGGATCTGCCGGGCGGCGGCAAGGGCGACACGGTCACGATCGCCCAGCCGGCCGTGGACCCGAGGTTCATCGCCCGGCAGAGCGCTCCCCCGCCGGGCTCGCCGGGCACGACGCCGGGGTCCGGGCCGGCGAAGTCCGGGGTGGTGCGCGTGGAGTCGTACACCGCGACGGACGGCGGCCGGAAGCTGGTCCTGCACTTCTGGGGCGGGGTGTGCAGCGACTACGCGGCGTCGAAGGAGGAGTCCGGGGCGGCGGTGACGGTGAAGGTCACGGGCACGGAGAAGGAGCCGGGCCGGTACTGCGTGATGATGCTCAAGCACTTCGACACGACGGTGTCGCTGGACCGGCCGCTGGACGACCGCAAGGTCGTGGACCTGGGGTCCGGCGAGACCGTGCGGGAGCAGCAGCAGAAGTAGCGCGGTACGCGCGGGTACGGCGAAGGGCGGCACCCCCGGTGGGGGGTGCCGCCCTTCGCGTCTGCTTTAGCTGAAGGAGTCGCCGCAGGCGCAGGAGCCGGTGGCGTTGGGGTTGTCGATCGTGAAGCCCTGCTTCTCGATGGTGTCGACGAAGTCGATGGAGGCGCCGCCCAGGTACGGGGCGCTCATGCGGTCGGTGACGACCTTCACGCCGTCGAAGTCCTTGACGACGTCACCGTCGAGCGAGCGCTCGTCGAAGAAGAGCTGGTAACGGAGACCGGAGCAGCCGCCCGGCTGAACGGCGACGCGCAGGGCGAGGTCGTCGCGGCCCTCCTGCTCCAGCAGGGTCTTGACCTTCGCGGCAGCGGCGTCGGACAGGAGAATGCCGTCGCTCACCGTGGTCTTCTCGTCCTGAACGGACATCTGCTTCACTCCCGGGTCGTTCGGTACGGGTGCGGACTGCTTGCTCTCGCCAGCAACCGCCGAGGTCCCGGATTCATTCCGGGCGTGGACTGTGATGTCCGCCTTTCATGCTCGCACACCGGTCGGCCGAACGGGAATGCGTCACATCGACGCGATGGCCATCGTCAAAGTGACGTGAAGCGGTTATGATAGATAGCGTCATATTGACGACAAGGTTCGGCGGGAAGGACCCGTGCGCACCGTCCGCAGAGCCGTCCGCAGAACAGAAAGGGTGCGTGTCGTGACCACCGCCCAGCCCTTGGATGTCCAGCCCACCCCCCTCGCCCTCCTGCTGCTCGGACGCGAGTCCGACCCGCGGAGCGAGCGCGGCGTGGAGTGCCCCGGCGATCTGCCGGCGCCGTCCGACCCGGACCTGGTGGAGCGCGCCCGCGCGGCCAAGGCGAAGCTCGGGGACAAGGTCTTCGTCCTCGGCCACCACTACCAGCGCGACGAGGTCATCGAGTTCGCGGACGTCACCGGCGACTCCTTCAAGCTCGCGCGCGACGCGGCCGCCCGGCCCGACGCCGAGTACATCGTCTTCTGCGGCGTCCACTTCATGGCCGAGTCCGCGGACATCCTGACGTCCGACGCCCAGCAGGTCGTCCTGCCGGACCTGGCCGCGGGCTGCTCGATGGCCGACATGGCCACCGCCGAGCAGGTCGCCGAGTGCTGGGACGTGCTGACGGAGGCCGGCATCGCCGAGGTGACCGTCCCGGTCTCGTACATGAACTCCTCCGCCGACATCAAGGCCTTCACCGGCGAGCACGGCGGCCTCATCTGCACCTCCTCCAACGCCCAGCGCGCCCTGACCTGGGCCTTCGAGCAGGGCGAGAAGGTCCTCTTCCTGCCCGACCAGCACCTGGGCCGCAACACGGCCGTCCGCGACATGGGCATGTCGCTGGAGGACTGCGTCGTCTACAACCCGCACCGCCCGAACGGCGGCCTGACCGCCGAGGAGCTGCGCGCCGCGAAGATGATCCTGTGGCGCGGGCACTGCTCGGTGCACGGCCGCTTCTCGCTGGACTCCGTCAACGACGTGCGCGAGCGCATCCCGGGCGTCAACGTCCTGGTGCACCCCGAGTGCAAGCACGAGGTCGTGGCCGCCGCCGACTACGTGGGCTCGACGGAATACATCATCAACACGCTGGAGGCCGCCCCGGCGGGCTCCAAGTGGGCCATCGGCACCGAGCTGAACCTGGTCCGCCGCCTGGCGAACCGTTTCGCCAGCGAGGACAAGGAGATCGTCTTCCTCGACAAGACGGTCTGCTTCTGCTCGACCATGAACCGGATCGACCTGCCGCACCTGGTGTGGGCCCTGGAGTCCCTCGCCGAGGGCAAGGTCGTCAACCGCATCCAGGTCGACCCCGAGGTCGCGCGCTACTCCAAGCTGGCGCTGGAGCGGATGCTCGCGCTGCCGTAACCGGCACGGATTCCGACGGACGAAGGCCCCGCACTCTCCCGGTGCGGGGCCTTCGTCGTGCCGTCGCCCGTCACCGCAGGGGCAGCGCCTGCCCCGCCACCACCAGCAGCACGTGCTCGCACTCGTCGCCGACCGCCGCGTTGAGCCGGCCCAGCTCGTCGCGGAAGCGCCGCCCCGACGCCGTCGCGGGCACCACGCCGGAGCCCACCTCGTTGCTGACGAGCACCACCGTCCGCCGGGTCGCCCGTATCGCGGCGACCAGCGCCGCCGTCCGCCCGGCCAGGGCCTCCTCGCCGCCGTTCGCCCACGTGGCGTCGTCCCAGGCGCCGACGGAGTCCATCGCGTCGGTCAGCCACAGCGCCAGGCAGTCGATCAGCATCGGGGGGCCGTCGGCGGCCAGCAGCGGCACGAGGTCGCAGGTCTCGGCCGTGCGCCAGGAGCCCGGCCGGCGCTCGCGGTGGTGGGCGACGCGCGCCGCCCAGTCCTGGTCGCCCTCGCGGGTGCCGCTCGTGGCCACGTAGAGGACCTCGGGGAAGGACTCCAGCCGCCGCTCGGCCTCCACGGACTTCCCCGACCGGGCGCCGCCCACGACGAGCGTCCGCCGGGGCAGGTCCGGTACGGCGTGGTAGTCGCCGACGACGAGCGAGGTGCCGTCCGGGACCGTGCGCGCCCCCGCCGCCGCCAGCCTGCGGTGGAGCTCCCGGCCGGGCGGCACGTCGTGGTCCAGGTGGACGCCGATGACGTCGGTCGTCGGGCCCGCCGCCCCCGTCTCCCGCAGCCGGGCCAGCGCGTCGGGCCGCCCGAGCACGTCGAGCAGCACCATCCCGTACGGGCCGGGCCGGGGGGCCTGCGAGAGCCCGGCCGGCGCGGCGCCCGGCGGCAGGTAGAGCAGCCGCTCGCCGTCCGGCGCCGTCACCTCGTACCCCGTGCCCGGCGCGTCCAGCGCCATCGCCCGGACCCGGTGCCCGCTGATCACCGACAGCTCGCGCCCGTCCGGCACCCGCACCGGCGCGGGCAGCCCGGCCGGGAACTCCACGGCGGGCCCGTCGTGCGGGTGGGAGAGCAGCACCTGGCGCACCCCGGCGATCGACCGCCCGGCACGGGCGGCGGCGAAGGCGGGGCCGGGGGTGAGGTCGAGCAGCAGCGCGCCGTCGACGAGCAGGGACGTCGCGGCCCGCGCCTCGTCGCCCACGGCGCAGGCGCAGGCGGCACACGGACAGTCGGGGCGCGGCAGGCCCTCGGGGGCCCCGGTGCCGAGGAGAGTCAGTTCCACCCCCTGATCGTCTCGCGTCGGCGAGCCCGGCGCGATCCATCACTACTAGGCGTCACCGGTGACCGTTAGGCTGCGACCGCAGAGGTTCCCGATCGCCCAGGAGGCGGACATGGCGTGGACGTGGCGGTTCGAGAAGGCCGACGGGACGGAGACGGAGCCGTCGGTGGAGCCGGAGGAGTTCACGACGCAGGGGGACGCGGAGTCCTGGATCGGCGAGGAGTGGCGCGCCCTGCTGGACGGCGGCGTGGACCAGGTCCGTCTGTTCGAGGACGACACGGAGATCTATGCCGCGCCGATGAGTCTCCACGAGGCGGCGGACAGCTGACGAACGCCGGACGGGCTGCAACGCAGCCCGTCCGGCGTTTGAGGACAAGGGTCCGGGAGGGAGCCCCGGTCAGCCGCCCCGTACCCCGCACAGGTGCAGCAGCGCGGCCACCGCCCGGTAGGGGTCCGTGCGGCCCGCGCGTTCCTCCGCGGCCAGCAGCTGGTCGAGGTCCGCGGGAGCCGTCGCCGCCAGGTCGGAGAACACCCGCACCCCGTACCAGGCCCGCAGCGGCGCGCCGATGCCGGCCAGCGTCGCCGTCAGCGTCTCCCGGCGGTCCGCGCGGACCTCCAGGCCCAGGCGGTCGGTGTACGCGGGCGAGTCGAACGCCCGCAGCGCGGTGGCGAAGTCACCGGACAGGCCCGGCCGCATCGCCAGCGCGTCCGCGTTGCGGACGAGCAGGGAGAGCAGCCCGCCCGGGGCGAGCACCCGGGCCAGCGCCGCGAGCAGCGGGTCCGGCTCCGGTACGTACATCAGGACGCCGTGGCAGAGCACCACGTCGAAGGCGCCCGGCAGGAAGTGGGCGCCCGTGTCGCGGCCGTCGCCCTCTATCAGCCGCACCCGCTCCCGGATGCCCTCGGGCTCGCCCGCCAGCGCGGCGCGGACCCCGGCGATCATCTCGGGATCCGATTCCAGGCCGGTGACCTCGTGGCCGGCACGGGCCAGGCGCAGCGCCTGGGTGCCCTGGCCGAGGCCGACGTCGAGGACGCGCAGCCGCCGGCCCACCGGGAACCGGGCGGCTATCTGCTCGTCGATCTGGCGGGCGACCAGTTCCTGACGAACGGTGTTCCGCAACCCCCCGGGCCCGAAGGCGCTCAGCGCTTCTCCCCGCGCTTGACCTTCGGCTTGGGCAGGCGCAGCCGGCGCATCTGCAGGGTGCGCATGAGGCCGTAGGGGACGGCTCCGCGCAGGTTCTCGTCGGGGAAGCGCTGCTTGAGGGCACGCTTGAGGGTGATGCCGGTGATCGCGGAGTTGATGACGATCAGGACGATCACCACCAGCCACGCGAGCAGCACGTACGCCTGGAAGGCACCGCGGTTGATCATGCTCAGCACGAGGATGAGCACGGCCAGCGGCAGGAAGAACTCGGCGACCGAGTAGCGCGCGTCGACGAAGTCGCGGACGTAGGAGCGCACCGGGCCCTTGTCACGGGCGGGCAGATAGCGCTCGTCGCCGCTGGCCAGGGCCTCGCGCTGCTTGGCCATGTCCGCGCGGCGGGCCTCGCGGGCGCGCTTGGTGGCCTCCTTGCGGTTGGCCGGGGTGGCGGCCAGGGTGCGGCGCTGGGAGTTGGCCTCACTGCGCTTGGGAGTGGGGCGGCCCTTGGGCGCCTGCGGGTCACGGGGCTTCTTGGGCTGGTCCGCGGTCACCTCGGGGGTCGCGGCCTGCGCTTTCGAACGGCTTCGGAACACGGAACCCAAGGGTACGGGCTTTCCGTGCCCGATCGCGGTCCGGGCGGGCACGATCCGGCAACGACCGGCGTGCGCCCCGGCGCGCGCGCCTCCCCTCCCCCGGGGTTTCCACTCCTCCTTGCGCGTGAGGCGGCGGCTTCCTGATCGTCCTGGAGGAGGAGCGCATCCGGGCCCGGACGGTGCGGTAATGGAAGTGGGGCCCGTACTGTGGGTTCTGAAAGATGTGCCGGAGCCTAAGCCCGAGCCAAGGTCGGTCAGAAGGGGGCGCGCGAGGCCCATGAGCGGTGTCATGAAGCGGATGGGGATGATCTTCCGCGCGAAGGCCAACAAGGCCCTGGACCGGGCCGAGGATCCGCGCGAGACCCTCGACTACTCGTACCAGAAGCAGCTCGAGCTGCTGCAGAAGGTGCGACGCGGGGTGGCCGACGTGGCCACGTCCCGCAAGCGTCTGGAGCTCCAGCTCAACCAGCTCCAGAACCAGTCCGGCAAGCTGGAGGAGCAGGGCCGCAAGGCCCTGGCGCTCGGCCGGGAGGATCTGGCGCGCGAGGCGCTGACCCGTCGTGCCGCGCTGCAGCAGCAGGTCAGCGATCTGGAGACGCAGCACCAGACACTCCAGGGCGAGGAGGAGAAGCTCACGCTCGCCTCCCAGCGCCTCCAGGCCAAGGTGGACGCCTTCCGGACGAAGAAGGAGACCATCAAGGCGACGTACACGGCCGCCCAGGCCCAGACGCGGATCGGCGAGGCGTTCTCCGGCATCTCCGAGGAGATGGGCGACGTCGGCATGGCCATCCAGCGGGCCGAGGACAAGACCGCGCAGATGCAGGCCCGCGCGGGCGCCATCGACGAGCTGCTGGCCTCCGGCGCGCTCGACGACCCCACGGGCATGGCCAAGGACGACATCACCGCCGAGCTGGACCGGCTCTCGGGCGGTTCCGATGTGGAGATCGAGCTTCAGCGGATGAAGGCCGAGCTGGCCGGCGGTACGGCCGCCAAGCCGGCCATCGAGGGCGGGGCGCCGGGGCAGGAGCGGCAGGCCCAGCCCCAGGACCGGCCGCGCTTCGACAAGAGCTGAGCCACCCCCCACTAAAACGGGAGCCGACCGAGCAAGGGAGACCGTCATGATCGTACGGATCATGGGGGAGGGCCAGGTGGAACTGGCCGACAGCCACTTCGCCGAGCTCAACAGCCTGGACGACGAGCTGCTCGCGGAGATGGAGGGCGGCGACGAGGAGGGCTTCCGCCGCACGCTGGGAGCGCTGCTCGACGCCGTGCGCCGGCTGGGCACCCCGCTGCCCGACGACGCGCTGGAGCCCTCCGAGCTGATCCTGCCCGCGCCCGACGCCTCGCTCGCCGAGGTCCGGGACATGCTCAGCGACGACGGCCTGATCCCCGGCTGAGTCCGCCGCCCCCGCCACGGGCGGCGCGCCTCCACGGCACTCCGGCACGCCTCCGCGCCCTCGTTCCCTCCGGGGACGGGGGCGCGGCCGGTCTCCGTGCCCCTTTCCGCATCCTCCGCGACGGCCCCCGATGGGATCGCGATGAACTCCCTCGCCGCCACGGGCCTGGCCCGTCCGCGCCGCTGGCTGAGCGGCCATCCGCTCGCCGCCGACACCCTCCTCGCCGGCCTCGTCTTATGCCTCGTCGTCGTGGGCGCGTTCCTGGCGCCGCGCGCCGAGCGGCATCCGCCGGGCGCCGTCTTCCTGCTGCTGTCCGCCGCCGCCTGCGGCGCGCTGGCGGTACGCCGCCGGGCACCCCGTACGGTCCTCGCGGTGACGTGCGCGCTGACGGTCGTGGCCGTCGTGCTCACCCGGGGCGACGGGCCCCCGCGCACCCAGATCGCCATGAGCGCCGCGGTCGCGCTCTACACGGTGGCCGTCCGCAGCGAGCGGCCCGCCGCGCTGCGGACGGTCGTCACGACCGTCACCGCGCTCACCGGCGTGGTGATGCTCCTGGGCGCCCCGCCCTGGTACGCGCAGGAGAACTTCGGCCTCATGGCCTGGACCGGGCTGGCCGGCGCGGCGGGGGACGCCGTCCGCAGCCGCCGGGCCTTCGTCGCGGCCATCGAGGAACGGGCCGTGCGGGCGGAGCGCACCCGCGAGGAGGAGGCCCGCCGCCGGGTGGCCGAGGAGCGGCTGCGCATCGCCCGTGAGCTCCATGACGTCGTCGCCCATCACATCGCGCTCGTCAACGTCCAGGCGGGCGTGGCCTCGCACATCATGGACAGCCGCCCTGAGCAGGCCAAGGAGGCGCTCGCGCACGTCCGGGAGGCCGGCCGCTCGGCGCTCGCCGAGCTCCGGGCGACCGTCGGCCTGCTGCGGCAGTACGGCGACCCGGCGGCCCCCACCGAGCCGGCGCCGGGCCTCGGCGACCTCGGCCGGCTCGTCGAGGGCTTCGCCCGGGTGGGCCTGTCCGTCGACGTCGCCGCCGTCCCGGCACCGCCCGGCGCGCCCGGCCGCGCCGTGGGCGCGGAGGCGGCCGCGGCCGCCGTGGGGGCGCTGCCCGGGGCCGTCGATCTGACGGCCTATCGGGTGCTCCAGGAGGCGCTGACCAATGTCCACAAGCACGCGGGCCCCGGCGCGCGGGCCGAGGTCACGCTGCGCCGCGGCCGTTACGCCCTGGAGCTGACGGTGGTGGACGACGGCGGGAAGCGCCCCGAGGCCGCGGCGCCCCCGGCGAGCGGCGCGGCGGAGGCGGGCGGCACGGAGGAGGCGGGCGGGCACGGGCTGCTGGGCATGCGGGAACGGGCCGTCGCGCTCGGCGGGAGCTGCTCGGCGGGCCCGCGCGGCCCGGGGACGCCGGGCTTCCGGGTGTGCGCGGTGCTGCCCCTGCCGGGCCCCGGCGCGCCCGCCCCTAGGGTGGGCGCATGAGCGATCCGATCACCGTTCTCCTGGCCGACGACCAGGCGTTGCTGCGCAGCGCGTTCCGGGTGCTGGTGGACTCCGAGCCGGGCATGCGGGTGGTGGGCGAGGCGGCGGACGGCGCCCGGGCGGTGGAGCTCGCCCGCGCCCACACGCCCGACGTGGTCCTGATGGACATCCGGATGCCGGGCACGGACGGGCTGGCGGCGACCCGGGAGATCTGCTCCGACCCGGCGCTGGCGGCCGTGCGGGTGGTGATGCTGACGACGTTCGAGGTCGACGAGTACGTGGTGGAGTCGCTGCGCGCGGGCGCGTCCGGGTTCCTCGGCAAGGGCGCGGAGCCCGACGAGCTGCTCGCGGCGATCAGGATCGCGGCGGCGGGCGAGGCCCTGCTGTCCCCCGCGGCGACGAAGGGGCTGATCGCGACGTTCCTGGCGCAGGGCGGGAGCCCCGCCGGGCCCCCGGCGGAGCACGCCGAGCGGCTGGCGGCGCTGACCGGGCGCGAGCGGGAGGTGCTGACGCACGTGGCCGGAGGGCTGTCCAACGAGGAGATCGGGGGGCGGCTGTCGGTCAGCCCCCTGACGGTCAAGACCCACGTCAACCGGGCGATGGCCAAGCTCGGCACGCGCGACCGGGCGCAGCTGGTGGTCGTCGCGTACGAGTCGGGGCTGGTGCGGCCGGGGGCGGGCTGACCTGCGGCGGGGGCGGCGTCGGCGGGCCCGTCCGGGCACCGGCCAGCGACGCCTGGAATAGGGCAAGTTGGACGGCACTGGCCAACTTGCACAGGAACGGTAGTGTGTCGCGGATGAGCGGTCTGAATCTGGATGACTTCGCCACGCTGATCGAGCGCCCCGACTCCGCCGCCCGGCGCGACGCGGAGGCGCGGCGGGCGCGCCTGGGCCCCGGGCCCGGCGCGCTGGGGCGGCTGGACGAGCTGGGCGAGTGGCTCGCCGCCGCCCAGGGCACGGTGCCGGTGAAGCCGGTGGAGCGGCCCAAGGCGCTGCTGTTCGCGGGCGACCACGGGGTGGCGTCCCTGGGCGTGTCGGGCGGGCCGAAGGGCGGGGCGGCCGAGCTCGTCCGGACGACCCTCGACGGCACGAGCACCGTCGCGATCCTGGCCCGCCGCTACGGCGTGGGCCTGCGCGTGATCGACATGGCGGTGGACTGCGACCCGGCGGAGCTGCCCGAGGAGGTCACCCGGCACCGGGTGCGGCGCGGCTCGGGCCGGATCGACACCGAGGACGCGCTGAGCGCCGAGGAGGCCGAGCGGGCGTTCCGCACGGGCATGGCGCTCGCCGACAAGGAGGCCGACTCCGGCACCGACCTCGTCGTCCTGGGCGATCTGAGCGTGGGCGGCACGACGGCCGCGGGCACCCTGATCGGGGCGCTGTGCGGCACGGACGCGTCCGTGGTCACCGGCCGGGGCGGCTTCGGCATCGACGACCTGGCCTGGATGCGCAAGTGCGCCGCCATCCGGGACGCGCTGCGCCGGGCCCGCCCGGTGCTGGGCGACCAGCTGGCGCTGCTGGCCGCGACGGGCGGCGCGGACCTGGCCGCGATGACCGGGTTCCTGCTGCAGAGCGCGGTGCGCCGGACGCCGGTGATCCTCGACGGGGTGGTCTCGGCCGCGTGCGCGCTGGTGGGCCAGCGGGTGGCCTTCCGGGCGCCGGACTGGTGGCTGGCGGGCCAGGGCAGCGGCGACCCGGCGCAGACGAAGGCGCTGGAACGGATGGCACTCAACCCTCTCCTCGACCAGGGCGTCACAGTGGGCGAGGGGACAGGGGCGCTGCTCGCCCTGCCATTGGTGCAGGCGGCCGCGGCCCTGGCGGCGGAGCTTCCCGAGCGCTCCTGACGCCGGCCGTGACGGGCCGGCGGATCACGGTGAGCGCACGGAATTCCTCCGCAGACGGTGCCCCATATGCTCACTTTTCATGGGAGAAGTCCGCTTGACTCCGGATGAGGGCGTCCACAGCGACCGCGGCGCGGTCCGGCGGCGGCGAGCCGCCGGCTTCGCCGTCTGGTACCTGCGTGCCGTTACGTTCGTCAATCTGCTCGGCGCGGTCTGGGTGTCCTTCGGCGCCGACATCCGCAGGCACAACGTCGACGAGTTCTTCACTCCCTACCTGCTGACGGCGGGCTTCTCCCCCGCGGTGGTGTCGCTGTTCATGGCGATCACCATGCGCCGGCGCAAGCGGGCGGCGTGGATCCTCAACCTGGTGCTGGCCGGGCTGCTCCTGCTGGTACTGGCGTTCGCGATGTTCTTCCCCGAGTTCCGCCGGCACCCGCTGAACTGGTTCTCCCTGATCGTCACCGCCCTGTTCACCCTCGCCCTGCTGGTGGGCCGCCGGGAGTTCTACGCCAAGGGCGACCGCTCCAACCCCAAGCTCGCCAGCGCCGTCGCGGCGGCCGGACTGCTCGTCACCTCGCTGCTGGCGGCCGGGCTGGTGACGATCACCAACGAGTCCACGGACGAGCAGCGCTCCACCTTCCTGGACCGCTGGCACTACGGCGTGATGCGGCTGATCTCCATCGCCGCCGACGACTCCCGCTACGCGGGCATCGCCACGCCCGGCTGGGTCGACGTCACCATCAACGTGATGAGCACGATCCTGCTGATCGTGGTGGTCTGGGCGGCCTTCCGCTCCCGCCGCGCCACCGACCCGCTCACCGCCGAGGACGAGTCCCGGCTGCGCGAGCTGCTCGGCCGCTGGGGCGACCGCGACTCGCTGGGCTACTTCGCGCTGCGCCGCGAGAAGAGCGTCGTGTGGTCCCCCTCCGGCAAGGCCGCCGTCACCTACCGCGTCGTCGGCGGGGTGTCGCTGGCCTCCGGCGACCCCATCGGCGACCCCGAGGCCTGGCCCGGGGCCATCGAGCCCTGGCTGGCCGAGGCCCGCGAACACGGCTGGATCCCCGCCGTGATGGGTGCCGGCGAGGAGGG
The DNA here is from genome assembly GCF_054551825.1 of Streptomyces sp. L500. Classification (NCBI taxonomy): domain Bacteria; kingdom Bacillati; phylum Actinomycetota; class Actinomycetes; order Kitasatosporales; family Streptomycetaceae; genus Streptomyces; species Streptomyces sp. L500. Next base: position 88,040 of record NZ_JBTOLC010000005.1, on the reverse strand, counting down.
CGGCACGATCTACGCCCGGCACGGCCTGGACGCCCTCGAACTCGGCGACGAGGCGATCGTCGACACCGCCGAGTTCACCCTGGAGGGCCGGGCCATGCGCACCGTCCGCCAGGCGTACAACCGCGTCAAGCGCGCCGGATACACCGTCACCATCCGCCGCCACGAGGACATCCCCGAGGAGGAGATGGCCACGCTGCTGCGCCGCGCCGACGACTGGCGCGACGGCGCGACCGAGCGCGGCTTCTCCATGGCGCTGGGCCGCCTGGGCGACCCGGACGACGGGCGCTGCGTGATGCTGGAGTGCCACGACGGCGAGGGCGAGCTGCGCGCCGTGCTGAGCTTCGTGCCCTGGGGCCCCAAGGGCCTCTCGCTCGACCTGATGCGCCGTGACCGGGACTCCGAGAACGGCCTGATGGAGTTCATGGTCATCGAGCTGCTCCAGCGGGCCAAGGAGCTGGGCGTCACCCAGGTGTCGCTGAACTTCGCGATGTTCCGGTCCGTCTTCGAACGGGGCTCCCGGCTCGGCGCCGGCCCGGTGCTGCGGATGTGGCGCTCGCTGCTGAGCTTTTTCTCCCGCTGGTGGCAGATCGAGTCGCTCTACCGAGCAAATGCGAAGTACCGGCCTATCTGGGAGCCTCGTTTCATGCTGTTCGAGAAGAGCAGTGACCTGCTGCGGATCGGTGTGGCCGCCGCCCGGGCCGAGGGCTTCCTGGAGGCGCCCGGCCTGCCCAAGTGGCTCAATCGCAAACACCTGGAGAGCCGGCGATGACCCGCGCGGCGCTGCTCCGCGCCGCGCGCACCGAATGGGGCCCGCTGTACGCGGCCGTACGGGGGACGTTCACCCGTAAGCGGCTCGCGGCCGTCCCCATGACGCTCACGGCCGTCGCCCTCACGGCGGTCTTCCAGGTGATCCAGAACCAGTCCTGGGGCTTCGAACCCGTCCAGCGGCTCGGCTCCGTCCAGGCCCAGCTGCCCTGGTGGATCGCACTGCTGCGCACTCCCCTGTCGCTGTTCGTGCCCGCGCTGGACCTCCCGGTGTGGGGGGCGCTGGCCCAGATCCTGATCGTCTTCGGGCTGGCCGAGGCGTGCCTGGGCAAGTGGCGCACCCTGGCCGTGGCCTACACCGCCACCCTCGCGGGCACGATGTACGCCCGGCTGGGCGTCGACCTCGGCCCCGGCTCGCCGCTGGGGCTGCCGCCGGAGGCCGCCAAGGTCATCGACACCGGCCCCTCGGCGGCCGTCGTGGGCCTCGCGATCTACGTCTCCTGGCGCTACCGGGCCTGGTTCACCTGCGGCCTGGTGGTGGCGGCCATGGCGGGCGAGGTGATCGTCAAGCCCAACCTCGCGGGCAAGGAACACATCGCCGCCATGACGGTGATCCTGGCGATGTGCGCCGTGGACGAGCTGCGCCGCCGCCGCAAGCCCCGCCGGGACGCCCACCGCGAGCGCGACCGGCGGCCCGGCGCCCACGCCGGGAGCGCGCTCAGCGATCCGGCGCGCCCGCCAGGAGGTCGTGGATCCTGATGCGCACGGCCGCCCAGCGCGCGTCGTGCCGGTAGGCGCGCACCCGGGCCCGGCGACGGGCCCGGGGCCGTCGCCGGTAGAAGCGCCGGGCCCAGGGCGAGCCCGGCCGGGCCAGCCGCACCGCGCCCACGATCGCCACCAGCGGCACCACCGCCCCGATGAGCGCCAGCCGGGGCTTGCCCTTGGCCAGCGAGACCAGCGCCAGCAGGAAGTTCACCAGCGTGTTGGTCACCACGATGGTGCGGTTCTGCAGCTCGTCCGGCGTCAGCTCGTTCACCCCGAACGGGGAGAAACCCGCGAGCACCAGCGCCACCAGCGCGGCCGTCAGCACCACGATCTCCACGCTCTTGCGGCCCTGCTCGGTCCAGTACACGTCGTCCAGGTGGAGGATCAGCGCGAACTCGTCCAGCACCAGTCCCGCGCCCATGCCGAAGAGCACCGCCGCGAGCGCCGCCCCGAAGCCGTGCCGGCCCTCGGCGACCGCCGCGAACCCGCCGACCACCATCAGCACCACGCCGGGCACCACGTGATGGACGTGCAGCCCGCCCGGCCGGATGTTGCGGAACGGGCCCTTCCCCGCCCGGATCAGCCGGGTGATGACGCGGGTGACCAGGAACGTCAGCACGAACGCCCCGAGCGCCAGCAACAGCGGCAGCTTGCCCGGCTCGACGATGTTGCGTGCCAGCCAGTGACCCATCGGACTCTCCGCTCGCTCCCGCACCCGCCGTGACCAGCATTTTCGCCCGCCTTCAGCAAAATACTGCCGTCGGGTGCGGGATACCCTGCCCGCGATGACCGACACGACCTCCGCCCGGGCCACCACCGGGGACGCCCTGCGCTTCGCCTTCGGCACCCTCACCGCCCTCCCCGTGCGCCTCACCCGCTGGGACCGCGCGGCCGCGCGCGGCGGCATGCTGGCGGCACCCCTGGCCGGGCTGGCCGTCGGCGGCTGCGCCGCCGCCACGGGCCTGGCCCTCCTGTGGCTCGGCGGCGGCCCGCTGCTCGCCGCCGTCGCCGCCGTCGCCGTCCCGGCGGCGCTCACCCGCGGCCTCCACCTCGACGGGCTCGCGGACGTCGCCGACGGACTGGGCAGCGGCAAAGCCGCCCCCGACGCCCTGCGGATCATGAAGCAGTCGGACATCGGCCCGTTCGGCGTCATCACCCTGCTGCTGGCCCTCCTCGGCCAGACCGCCGCCCTCGCCCGGGCCTACGAGAGCGACCCCGCACGCGGCGCCCTCGCCGCCCTCACGGCGGCCCTCGCGGCCCGCTGCGCCCTCACCCTCGCCTCCCGCGCGGGCGTACCGGCCGCCCGCCCGGAGGGCCTGGGCGCCGCCGTGGCGGGCGTCGTCCCCCGGACGGCCGCCTGGGCGGCCGCCGCCGCCGTCACCGCCGCCGCGGCCGGGGCCGGCGCGCTCCTCGGCCCGTACGACGCGGCGCGCTGCGCCCTGGCCGTCCTCCTCGCCCTGGCCTCGGCCGAAGCACTGCTGCGGCACTGCCGACGACGATTCGGCGGGGTCACCGGCGATGTGTTCGGGGCGCTCGCCGAAACAGCCGCGACGGCGGCCCTGGTCGTCATGGCCCTGGGCCCGGCGTGACCGCCGGGGATACGCTCTCGCGTGCCGGGCGGCCCGGGGCCGGACGGTCCGTGCACGGCACATACGATCACTGGGTGCGGCCGGCCCACCACTATCGGCCGAGAATTCAACGGAAGTAGGGACACCCACCACCGTGACTGCTCTGACTCTCAGCACTTCCAGTGCGGCGACGCTGCGCGCGGACGCCGTTGTCGTCGGTGTGGCGAAGGGCCCGAAGGGCCCCGTCGTCGCGCCCGGCGCCGAAGCCGTGGACCAGGCGTTCGACGGCAAGCTGGCCGCCGTCCTGGAGACCCTCGGCGCCTCCGGCGGCGAGGGCGAGGCCACCAAGCTGCCCGCCCCGTCCGGCCTGAAGGCCCCGGTCGTGCTGGCGGTCGGCCTCGGCGAACTGCCCGCCGAGGACGAGGGCTTCGCCGAGGAGGCGCTGCGCCGCGCGGCCGGCACCGCCGCCCGTGCGCTGGCCGGCGTCAAGAAGGCCGCCTTCGCCCTGCCCGTCGAGGACGCCGAGTCCGTCGCCGCCATCGGCGAGGGCGCGATCATGGGCGCTTACTCCTTCACGTCGTACCGGGGTACGGACGGCAAGAAGGAGGCCGCCAAGAACGACAAGAGCGCGCCGCTGGCCGAGGCCGCGATCCTGGGCGCCAAGCCCCGCGACAAGGCGTCCAAAGCCGCCGTCGAGCGGGCCGCCGCCGTGGCCGCCGAGGTCAACCGCGCCCGCGACCTGATCAACATCCCGTCCAACGACCTCTTCCCCAAGAGCTTCGCGGCCGAGGCCCAGACCGCCGCCAAGGAGCACGGTCTCAAGGTCGAGGTGCTGGACGAGAAGGCGCTGCTCAAGGGCGGCTACGGCGGCATCATGGGCGTCGGCCAGGGCTCGGCCAACCCGCCCCGCCTCGTGCGCATCGCCTACACCCACCCGAAGGCGGAGAAGACCCTCGCCCTCGTCGGCAAGGGCATCACCTACGACTCGGGCGGCATCTCCCTGAAGCCGGCCGGCCACAACGAGACCATGAAGTGCGACATGAGCGGCGCCGCCGCCGTGTTCGCCGCGGTCGTGGCCGTCGCGAAGCTCGGTCTTCAGGTCAACGTGACGGGCTGGCTGGCCCTCGCGGAGAACATGCCGTCCGGCACCGCCACCCGTCCGGGCGATGTGCTGAAGATGTACAGCGGCAAGACCGTCGAGGTGCTGAACACCGACGCCGAGGGCCGCCTGGTGCTGGCCGACGCCCTGACCCGCGCCTCCGAGGAGAACCCGGACGCGATCGTGGACGTCGCCACCCTCACCGGCGCCATGGTCCTCGCCCTGGGCGACCGGACCTTCGGTGTCATGGCCAACGACGACGCCTTCCGCGCCGCGATCCACGAGATCGCCGAGGAGGTCGGCGAGCAGGCGTGGCCGATGCCGCTCCCCGCCGAACTGCGCAAGTCCATGGACTCCTCGGTGGCCGACATGGCCAACATGGGCGAGCGCATGGGCGGCGGCCTGGTGGCCGGCCTGTTCCTGCAGGAGTTCGTGGGCGAGGGCATCACCTGGGCGCACCTGGACATCGCGGGCCCGGCGTTCCACGAGAAGGCCCCCTACGGCTACACCCCGAAGGGCGGCACCGGCTCGGCCGTCCGCACCCTGGTCCGGCTGGCGGAGCGCACCGCCGACGGCGACCTCGGCTGAGGCCCCCTCGGGGGCCGAGGCGACGCGGCCCCGGGAATGACCCGGGGCCGCGTCGCGTTTCCTCCCGGCGCTCGCGTTTTCTCCCGGGCGCGTGTTCGCTCGGGGCGAAAACTCACATTTCTACGCACTGGTAACCCCCGAAGGTGACGCATCAGTCGTCACTCAGGCCCGGCCCGGCGTCCCGCCCTCCGTCAACAAGTGCGAAGATGTTGTCCCGGCAGGACAGGGCCCACCCATCACAGGGCCGAAGCAAAGCGGCCGTACGACAGCCGCCGCCCGGTCACCGACGACCGGACGGCGCACCCATGCATGGAGGACGTGACGTGGCGAACGACGCCAGCACCGTTTTCGACCTAGTGATCCTCGGAGGCGGCAGCGGTGGTTACGCCGCCGCCCTGCGTGGAGCCCAGCTGGGTCTCGACGTCGCCCTGATCGAGAAGGACAAGCTGGGCGGCACCTGCCTCCACCGCGGCTGCATCCCCACCAAGGCTCTGCTGCACGCCGGTGAGATCGCCGACCAGGCCCGCGAGGCCGAGCAGTTCGGTGTCAAGGCCTCCCTGGAGGGCATCGACATCGCGGGCGTCCACAAGTACAAGGACGACGTGATCTCGGGCCTGTACAAGGGTCTGCAGGGCCTGGTCGCCTCCCGCAAGGTCACCTACATCACCGGTGAGGGCCGCCTGTCCTCCCCCACGTCCGTCGACGTCAACGGCCAGCGCATCACCGGCCGCCACGTCCTGCTGGCCACCGGCTCCACGCCGAAGTCGCTGCCGGGCCTGACCATCGACGGCGACCGCGTCATCTCCTCGGACCACGCGCTGGTCCTGGACCGCGTCCCGAAGTCCGCGATCGTGCTGGGCGGCGGCGTCATCGGCGTCGAGTTCGCCTCCGCGTGGAAGTCCTTCGGCGCCGACGTCACCATCGTCGAGGCCCTGCCGCACCTCGTCCCGGTCGAGGACGAGAACAGCTCCAAGCTGCTGGAGCGCGCCTTCCGCAAGCGCGGCATCAACTTCGCGCTCGGCTCCCGCTTCTCCGGCGTCGAGTACACCGCCGACGGTGTGAAGGTCTCCCTGGAGAACGGCAAGACCTTCGAGGCCGAGCTGCTGCTCGTCGCCGTCGGCCGCGGCCCGGTCTCCCAGGGCCTGGGCTACGAGGAGGCCGGGGTCGCCATGGACCGCGGCTACGTCCTCGTCGACGAGTACATGCGCACCAACGTGCCGACCATCTCGGCCGTCGGTGACCTCGTCCCGACCCTCCAGCTCGCGCACGTCGGCTTCGCCGAGGGCATCCTGGTAGCGGAGCGTCTGGCCGGGCAGAACCCCGTGCCGGTCGACTACGACGGCGTGCCGCGCGTCACGTACTGCCACCCCGAGGTCGCTTCCGTCGGTATCACCGAGGCGAAGGCCAAGGAGCTGTACGGCGCCGACAAGGTCGTCACCCTGAAGTACAACCTCGCCGGCAACGGCAAGAGCAAGATCCTGAAGACCGCGGGCGAGATCAAGCTCGTCCAGGTGCGGGACGGTGCCGTGGTCGGCGTCCACATGGTCGGCGACCGCATGGGTGAGCAGGTGGGCGAAGCCCAGCTGATCTACAACTGGGAGGCGCTGCCCGCCGAGGTCGCCCAGCTCATCCACGCGCACCCGACGCAGAACGAGGCCATGGGCGAGGCCCACCTGGCTCTCGCCGGCAAGCCGCTGCACTCGCACGACTGAGTCCCGAGCGCACCAAGCATCCGCACTACTCGTAAGGAGCAACCGCAATCATGGCGGTTTCCGTAACCCTGCCGGCGCTCGGCGAGAGCGTGACCGAGGGCACCGTCACCCGTTGGCTGAAGGCCGAGGGTGAGCGCGTGGAGGCCGACGAGCCGCTGCTCGAGGTCTCCACCGACAAGGTCGACACCGAGATCCCGGCCCCTGCTTCCGGCATCCTCGCCTCCATCAAGGTGGCCGAGGACGAGACGGTCGAGGTCGGCTCCGAGCTGGCCGTCATCGACGATGGCACCGGCGCCCCCGCCGCTGCCCCGGCTCCGGCCGCCGCCGAGGCTCCGGCCCCGGCCGCCGAGCCCGCCCCGGCCCCCGTGGCCGAGGCCCCCGCCGCGCCGGCTCCGGCCGCCGAGGCCCCCGCCGCCGCTCCGGCCGCCGCTGCCGCCGGTACCGACGTCGTCCTGCCCGCGCTGGGCGAGTCGGTCACCGAGGGCACCGTCACCCGCTGGCTGAAGGAGGTCGGCGAGGAGGTCACCGAGGACGAGCCGCTGCTCGAGGTCTCGACCGACAAGGTCGACACCGAGATCCCGGCCCCCACCTCGGGTGTCCTGCTCGAGATCCTCGTCGCCGAGGACGAGACCGCCGAGGTCGGCGCCAAGCTCGCCGTCATCGGCGCCGCTGGTGCCGCCGCCGCTGCCGCTCCGGCCGCTCCGGCCGCTCCGGCCGCCGCCCCGGCCGCTGCTCCGGCTCCCGCCGCCGCTCCGGCCCCGGCTGCCGCTCCGGCTGCCCCGGCCGCCCCGGCTCCGGCTCCGGCTGCTGCCGCCCCGGCTCCGGCCGCCGCCCCGGCTGCCGCTGCTCCGGCCCCCGCGCCGGTTGCTCCGGCCGCCCCGGCCGCTCCGGCTGTCGCCCCGGCGACGGACGGCGCCTACGTCACCCCGCTGGTCCGCAAGCTCGCCGCCGAGTCCGGCGTCGACCTGCGCTCCGTCGCGGGCACCGGCGTCGGTGGCCGCATCCGCAAGCAGGACGTCATCGCCGCCGCCGAGGCCGCCAAGGCCGCGCCGGCCCCGGCCGCCGCGCCCGCCGCTGCCGCCCCGAAGGCCGCCCCGGCCCTCGAGGTCTCGCCGCTGCGCGGTCAGACGGTCAAGATGCCGCGCATGCGCAAGGTCATCGCCGAGAACATGATGAAGGCGCTGCACGGCCAGGCTCAGCTGAGCTCCGTGATCGAGGTGGACATCACCAAGATCATGCGGATGCGCGAGAAGGCCAAGGCCGGCTTCGCCGCCCGCGAGGGCGTCAAGCTCTCCCCGATGCCGTTCTTCGTCAAGGCCGCCGTCCAGGCGCTGAAGGCCCACCCGGTCATCAACGCCCGGATCAACGAGGACGAGAACACCATCACCTACTTCGACTCCGAGAACGTCGGCATCGCCGTCGACTCGGAGAAGGGCCTGATGACCCCGGTCATCAAGGGTGCCGGTGACCTCAACATCGCGGGTATCGCGAAGAAGACGGCCGAGCTGGCCGGCAAGGTCCGCTCCAGCAAGATCAGCCCGGACGACCTGGCCGGCGCGACCTTCACGATCAGCAACACCGGCTCGCGCGGCGCGCTGTTCGACACGGTCATCGTGCCGCCGAACCAGGTGGCGATCCTCGGCATCGGTGCCACGGTCAAGCGCCCCGTGGTCATCGAGACCGAGGAGGGCACCACCATCGGCGTCCGCGACATGACGTACGTGACGCTCTCCTACGACCACCGTCTGGTGGACGGCGCCGACGCCGCCCGCTACCTGACCGCGGTCAAGCAGATCCTGGAGGCCGCCGAGTTCGAGACCGAGATCGGTCTCTGATCCCGGTAGCCCCCACGGCTGCATGTGCCAAGGGCGCGGCCCCGGCTTCGTATCCGTACGAGCCGGGGCCGCGCCCTTCGGCATGAGCGGCCATGCCCGGATAATGGGCCCAGATCCACCGCCGAGGAGCAAGCCATGTCACCCCCCGTCGTCCATTCGCTGCGCGAACAGATCCGCGAGCACATCCTCGAAGGGATCGTCAGCGGCCGCTGGCAGCCGGGCGAGCGGATCGTGGAGCGGCGGATCGCCGCCGAACTGCTCGTCAGCCAGACTCCCGTGCGCGAGGCGCTGCGGGAGCTGGAGTCGCTGCGGCTGATCGAATCCGCGCCCAACAAGGGGGTACGGGTGCGGGATCTGACGGCCGCCGACCTCAAGGAGAGCTATCCCGTCCGGGCCGGCCTGGAGGCGGTGGCCGCCGAGCTCGCGGCCGGCGCCCTCGCCGAGGACGTCTCGGGGCTGGAGGCCGAGGTGGCCGCCCTGCGGACGGCCGACCTCGCGCACGACAGCGAGGCCCAGGCGCGGCACACCGTGGCCTTCCACCGCGAGATCGTCCGGGCCTCCGGGAACTCCGTGCTGCTCCACACCTGGGAGTCCCTGGGCATCGAGGTGTGGACGACCCTGTCGATCCGCTGGCTGAGCCCGGAGCCGCGGGCCCACGCGGAGGACCACGCTGCGATCGTCCGGGCGTTCCGGGAGCGGGATCCGGGCATCGGGGAGCTGCTGAAGCGGCATGTGCTGAGCTGCGCGCCGCAGATCTGATCTTCTTGGCCCGGACTTGGCCGGGAGGGATTGATCGATCATCGATCAAAGGCGTATCGTCTCCGCTGGAGTCGCACCGCGCCGCCCTGTCCTGTGTCGCGGTACGGCTCAGGGGTGACGACAGGACCTCGCGCGCTCAATCCGCTGCCCTGGCTGGCACGCGGGTTCCTGTCGTCGCGCCCCGGCATGATGGGCGCATGCGTGCGGCCCGTCTGATCAAGCTTGTCCTGCTCCTTCAGTCCCGCCCGTCGATGACCGGCGGTGAACTGGCGCGCGAGCTGGAGGTCTCCGAGCGCACGGTCGCCCGGGACGTCACCGCGCTCTCCGAGGCCGGGGTGCCCGTGTACGCGGACCGCGGCCGGGCGGGGGGCTACCGCCTCGTCGGCGGCTACCGCACCCGGCTCACCGGCCTGGGCCGGGCCGAGGCCGAGGCCCTCTTCCTCTCCGGCGTGCCGGCCGCCCTGCGCGACATGGGGCTGGCGGACGCCGCGTCCGCCGCGCGCCTCAAGGTCGCCGCCGCGCTCGTCCCCGAGCTCAGCGACGCGCCGGTGAGCGCGGCCCAGCGCTTTCATCTGGACGCCCCCGCCTGGTGGCGCTCCGGCGACCCGCCCGAACTGCTGCCCGCCGTCGCCGACGCCGTCTGGGACGACCGCCGCGTGACGGCCCGCTACGCGCGGCGGGACGGGGAGGAGGTGGAGCGGGACCTGGAGCCTTATGGGTTGGTCCTCAAGGCGGGGGTCTGGTACGTGGCGGCGCGTGTCGAGGATGACTTCCGGGTCTACCGGGTGGACCGCTTCACGGCCGTGGCGGTCGGGGAGGCCCGCTTCCAGCGGTCCGAGTCCTTCGACCTGCCGGCCTTCTGGGAGGAGCGGGCGGCGGAGTTCGCGCGCTCGATCCTGCGCGACCGGGTGGAGGTGCGGCTGACGGCGGAGGGGGCGCGGCTGCTGCCACACGTCACGGACCGGCGAGCGGCGGAGGAGGCGCTGGCGGGGGGCGCCGCCACCGTGACGCTTTCGGTGGAGTCCTTGGAGGTGGCGTACGCGCAGCTGCTGGCGCTGGGGCCGGAGGTGGAGGTGCTGGGGCCGCCTCCCCTACGGGCCCGCTTCGCGGAGGCGGCGGCGCGTATGGCGGCGGCTTATCTGTAGGCAGGGGGCGGGGTGGGGCGGACGGGCCCTTACGCCACCCCAGCCCCCTGGCTGAACGATCCATGCCGGGCAATCGGGCGGGCGGGTGGGGTAGAACCCGCGCCGAAGGCGCGGGCACCCCCACCGGGGGCACCCTGAAGCCAGCCGTGCCCTACCGGTAGTCCTCCGCGGACGCGGTCACTCCCCCGAAGACCACATCCCGAAAGTACCCGTCGCAATCCGGCCGCGACCCGTCCACGTCAGTGAACCCGTACACCTTCGCCAGCTCCCCACTCGAAACGGACCGCCCGTTCCAACGGGCCCGTTCCGGGTCGGAAGCCACCGCCGCGAGCGCCCGGCCGATGAACACCGGCGACTCCGCGATCGCGAAATGCGGCTCCTTCCCGATCGCGTCCCGCCACGTCCCCTCCGTGACGCCGAAGTAGTCGAGCATCTCCTCCGACCGCAAGAAGCCCGGCGTCAGGCAGAGCGCCGTGCCGCCGTACTCCTTCAGTTCCTGGGCGAGCCCGAAGGCCATCCGGATCGGGCCGTACTTGGCGAGGTCGAAGAAGAGATTGCCCCGGTAGGCCCGGTTGGACTCCTCCGTGCCATCGGTGATCTCCACGAGCAGTCCCCCGGGCCGCCGGATCAGCAGCGGGACGGCGAAGTGGCTGGTGATGGCGTGGGCGTCGAGGGAGAGGCGGAGCATGCGGAGGCCGTCCTCCAGCTTGACCTCCCACACCTTCTTGTCGAACTCGAGCAGGTGGTCCCCGCCCCAGACGTCGTTGACGAGCACGTCCAACCGCCCGTGGTCCCTGTCGATGCGTTCGACCAGCGCCCGTACCCGCTCCGGCTCCAGGTGGTCGACCGGCACGGCGATGCCCGTGCCGCCCGCCGCCGTCACCAGCTCCGCCGTCTCCTCGATGGTCTCGGGCCGGCCCACCTCGCTGCGCCGCTCGCGGGTGGTGCGCCCGGTCGCGTAGACGACGGCGCCGGCGCGCCCCAGCTCCACGGCCATGGCCCGCCCCGCGCCCCGGGTGGCCCCGGCGACCAGCGCCACCTTGCCGTCAAGGGGACGAACGGCGCTCTCCGCTGCAGTCACGACAACATGTCCTCTCACTCGTTCCGTGCGACGGACATGACGTTCGCACCGAAACCGGACACCTTATGTCGGGTATCCGAAGGACATATCGCATCGCGGCATCACCCTCCCCGGTACTCCCCGATAACAACACGGCCGCATCCGAGCCCCTCCGGGTGCGTGGCCCCCCGGCAGGACCGATGCTGGAGCCGTGATGGACGAGACCGAGTTCTGGGAGTTGATGGACAGCACTCGTCAGGCCGCCGACGGGGACGCCGAGGAACAGGCCGACCTCCTGGTCGAGAGACTGACGCAGCTCGACCCGGACGCCGTGCTGGACTTCGCCCGGCACTTCGAGGCGCGCTACAACCGCGCCTACCTCTGGGACCTGTGGGGGGCCGCCGCCGTCCTCCTCGACGGGGCGAGCGACGACGTGTTCGACTACTTCCGGTGCTGGCTGATCGGCCAGGGCCGGGAGGTCTTCGAGGGCGCGGTGCACGATCCGGACAGCCTGGCGGAGCTCCTGGACGACTTCGACGACGAGGTCGACGGGGACGGCGAGAGCCTCGGCTACGCTGCGGACGAGGCGTACGAGCAGCTGACCGGCGCGGAGACGCCGGACCTGGGCCTGCCGCCCCAGCCCCCCGAACCGGTGGGCGCCCCCTTCGACCTGGAGGACGAAGCCGTGCTGGCCGAACGCTTCCCCGCCCTCTGGGACCGCTTCCGGGAGTGACGATGCGCGTCGCGATCACCGGGTCGACCGGCCTCATCGGCTCGGCGCTGACCCGTTCGCTGGAACAGGACGGCCATGAGGTGGTGCGGCTCGTGCGCCGCGCTCCCCGGGGCCCCGGGGAGGCCGAGTGGGACCCCGGCCGCCAGTTTGTCGACCCCGCGAAACTGTCCGGCTGCGAGGCCGTCGTCCACCTGGCGGGCGCCGGGGTGGCGGCGCACCGCTGGACCGCCGCGTACAAGAAGGAGATCCGCGACAGCAGGGTGCACGGCACGGGGGCGCTCGCCGAGGCGCTGGCCTCCCTCGCCACCCCGCCCCGCGTGTTCCTCTCGGGCAGCGCGATCGGCTTCTACGGCGACACGGGCGACCGTCCGGTGAACGAGGACAGCCCGCCCGGCAGCGGTTTCCTCGCCGAGGTCTGCCGGGACTGGGAGGCCGCCGCGGGCACGGCGACGGAAGCGGGCGTGCGGACGGTCCTGCTGCGCACCGGGATCGTCCTCTCCCGGCACGGCGGGGCGGCGGCGAAGTTGTTCCCGCTGTTCCGGGCGGGCCTCGGCGGCCGGCTCGGCGACGGCCACCAGTACTGGAGCTTCATCGCCCTGCGGGACCACGTCGCGGCCCTGCGTCACCTCCTGGACGCGGACGTCTCCGGCCCGGTGAACCTCACGGCGCCCCACCCGGCCACCAACCGGGAGGTGACCGAGGCGGTGGGGCGCGCGCTGAAGCGTCCGGCACTGCTGCCCGCGCCCGCTCCGGCGCTCAGGCTTGCCCTGGGCGAGATGGCCACGGAAGTGCTGGCCAGCTGCCGTGCCCTGCCCACCCGGCTGCTGGGCTCCGGCTTCCGCTTCGCCTGCCCGGACGTCGAGAGCGCCGTACGCGCGGCGCTGACCGACAGCTGACGCATCCGCTCCAAGCTTCAAGAACCCCGTCCGTGCGACCGCCGTGCGACCGTGCTCGCCCCGTGCGCGACTGTTATTGACCGGATTTCTCTCTACGGTCGAGGCGAACTCGCGCATTGCCGCCGCCCGTTGGGGGCATCAGGCCCCCAGCGAGCGGACCGACCCCGGGAGGGCACGTGCTCGACAGCGCACGCCACACCGCACACCACGCTGACGTCGTCATCGTGGGAGCCGGCCTGGCCGGCCTCTCCGCGGCTCAACAGCTCACCGCCGCGGGGGTGACGGTCACCGTCCTGGAGACGGCCCACCGCACCGGCGGCCGCATGACGACCGACAAGGCCGACGGGTTCCTGCTGGACCGCTCCGGCCAGCTGCTCAACACCTCCTTCCCCGAGCTGATCCGCACCCCGGGCCTGGAGGCGCTCAAGCTGCGCCCCTTCACCCCCGGGGTGCTGGTCCACGCCGACGGACGCAACCACCGCACCGGCGAACTCCGCGGCGCCAAGCGCGCCTTCACCACCGCCCGCGCCTTCGCGGCGGCCCGCGCGTCGCGGAGCGCCGGCCTCGATCAAGCGCGGCTCGGCGCGGCACTGGCCCGCCTGGCCGCGCTGCCCATCGACCGGATGCTGGCCCGGCCGGACCGTCCCACGTCGGCGACCCTCACCTCCCGGGGCCTGCCGACCCGCACGGTGGAGGGCTTCCTGCGCCCCCTGCTGACGTCCCTGCTCTCCGACCCGGACCTCACCACGTCCAGCCGCTGCGCCGACCTGGTGCTGCGCGGCTACGCGCGCGGCCGGCTCTGCCTGCCCGCCGGGGGCTCCGGCGTCATCCCCGAACTGATGGCCGCCCAGCTCCCGCCCGGCACGGTCCGCACGGGGGTGGAGGCCGTCTCCGTCGGCACGACGTCCGTGGGCACGGCCGGGCACGGCACGTTCACCTGCCGCTCCGTCATCGTGGCGACGGGCGCGAGGGCGGCGGCCGAACTGATCCCCGGCCTCCGGCTCCCCGATTTCCACCCGGTGACGGTCCTCCACCACACGGCCGACGAACCGCCCCTGCGCGACGCCTCGCTGATCCTCACCGGGACGTGCCGGGGGCCGGTGGCCCACACCACGGTCGCCAGCGAGGTCGACCCGGACCGCGCGCCGCTGGGCCGCACACTGATCACCTCGACGGTCCTGGGCCCGTCGGCGGCGCGGCCTACGGCCGAACTGGACCGGCTGGCCCGCGAGCAGCTGGCCCACGTCTACGGCGCGTCGACGTCGTCCTGGCGCCTCGTCGGCGCCCACCACGACCCGGACGCGGTCCCGGCCATGCCGGCCCCCCACGACGTCCGCCGCCAGGTCCGGCTGCTCTCGGGGCTCTACGTCTGCGGCGACCACCGCGACACCAGCACGGTCCAGGGCGCCCTCTTCTCCGGGCGCCGCGCCGCCCAGGCGGTCCTCCGCGACCTGGGCATCCGCCCCGGCCACGGCACCCCCGCCCTACGAGCGGCGTAGCCGTCCCCGGCTGCCCGCCGGTGGGGGTGCCCGCGCCTTCGGCGCGGGTTCGCCCACCCCACCTCCGACGAGCAGGTCAGACCAGCCCGGCCACCTTCTCCCGGTACCCCCGCACCGGCGCCGCGTCCCGATAGGGCTCCAGCCGCCTCTCGAAGTCCCGCACGTACTCCAGCGCCCGCACCGACCGCATCTCCGCCGCCGCCTGCGCCGCCTCCACCCCCAGCGCGCACGCCTGTTCCAGCTCGCCCAGCCCCAGCCGCGCCGACGCCAGCACCACCCGGCAGAACAGCCGCGACCGCGCGTACGCGGGCGACCGCAACTGCAGCGACCGCTCCGCGTGCTGCGCGGCAGCGCGGTACTGCTGCAGATCGCGGTGGCAGTGCGCGAATTCGTCCGCCAACTGCGCCTCGTCGAAGAACCGCACCCAGTACGGCACGTCGTCGCCCGTCCGCGAGCTCTCCAGGGCCCGTTCCGCCCGTGCCAGCGAGGCCGAGCACGCCCGTACCTCGCCGAGCACCCCGTGCCCCCGCGCCTCCACCGCGTGCAGCAGCGACTGCACGACGGGCGGCGCCCCGGACCCGACCCCCTGCTGAGCGACCCGCGCCAGCTGCACGGCCTCGCGCCCGTGCCCGAGATAGACGGCCTGCCGGCTCATGGTCACGAGCACATAGCTCCCGTACGCCCGGTCCCCGGCCGCCTGGGCGAGCCGCAGCGCCTGGACGTAGTACCGCTGCGCGAGCCCGTGGGCGGCGATGTCGTAGGAGGTCCACCCGGCCAGCCGGGTGAGATCGGCGGCAGCGGCGAAAAGCCGCCGCCCGGTGGTCTCCCCATAGGTGCCCCGCAGCATGGGCTCGGTCTCGTGCTCGAGGTACCGCACCAGCGCCTGCCGGGCGTGCCCGCCCCCGTAGGCGTGGTCGATCGTGCGGAAGAGCTCGCCCACCGAACGCAGGGCCGCGATGTCGCCCATGGACACCCGCCCCCCGGGAGCGCGCTCCGCGGCCCGCTGGCGCGGCAGCTGCCCGCCGCGCGCCTGGAGCGGCAGGCGCGCGCCCTCTCCGGAGGGCGCGGGGCTCATGCCGCGCGCCACCCGTTCATCCGCGCGCCCGATCAGCCAGTCGCGGCTCGGCACCACGAGCCCGGCCGGGGTGAACGCGATCTTCCGTAGTTCGGTGTGGCTCCCGGAGTCCTTGCGCCAGAGCCCGCTGACGATGTCGATGGCCTCCTCCGGCGAGGCGGCGAACTCCAGCCCGGCGTACACGGGCGCGCACGCGTCCAGCCCGAGGTCCTGGGCGGACAGCCGCCGCCCGAGCCGCCGGGTGAACACCTCGGCGATCAGCGCGGGCGTGGTCCCGCGCGGCTGCTGTCCGCGCAGCCACCGCGTGACGGACGTTTTGTCGTAGCGCAGGTCGAGGCCGTGTTCGAGCCCCAGCTGATCTACACGGCGGGCCAGGCCCGCATTGGAAAAGCCGGCCTCCGCGATGAGCGCGGCGAGTTGACGGTTGGGGATGCGCTGTGGGGGTCGTTCCGTCATCAGCCTGCCGGTCTCCCTGATCTTTTGTTCCTGGAACGGCGTGAACTTAGCGGTCTTCCTCGCCCCGAAAGCCGCCTTCGCCCCGCATTCATCCGATCGTGTGAGGACAGGCCGAATACCCGGGAAGAGGCCCCCGAGCCCCCCGGGGCCGCCCGGGGGAAGATCGTCCGGACTCCGGCCGACTGCGGGGTCCGCCGGTCGCGGTCGTACAGTGGGCACGGGCGTGCGAGGCGCGACGGCACGCGGCGGGCCGCCCTCAAGACCACCAGACCGGGCCGGAACGGGTTCGGAACCGGTTCGAGGAGGAGCTGCCGTGAGTGAGCTGCGCTTTGTCCATCTGGGCTTCGGTGCGGACGCGGTCGAATACCAGCAGGCCTGGCAGAAGCAGCGCGAGGTCCACGCGGCCCGCTTCGCGGACGAGATCCCCGACACCTGTCTGCTGCTGGAGCACCCGGCGGTCTACACGGCCGGACGGCGCACGGAGGACAGCGAGCGCCCCCTGGACGGCACCCCGGTCGTCGACGTGGACCGCGGCGGCAAGATCACCTGGCATGGCCCCGGTCAGCTCGTCGGCTACCCGATCCTCAAGCTGCCCCGCCCGGTGGACGTCATCGCGCACGTCCGCCGCCTGGAGGAGGCCCTGATCCGCGCCTGCGCCGAGCTCGGCCTGGAGACGACCCGGGTCGAGGGCCGCAGCGGCGTCTGGGTGCTGGGCGACCCCGTGGAGCGGCGCCCGGCCATCGGCGGCCTGAGCCTGGACTTCGACCCCCGGCTGACGGACGAGGAGTTCGACCCCCGCCTCAACGGCCCGGAGTACGCCCCGTCCAACGCGGGCCAGCGCCGCGAGGACCGCAAGCTGGCGGCGATCGGCATCCGGATCGCCAAGGGCGTCACGATGCACGGCTTCGCGATCAACTGTGATCCCGACAACACCTGGTTCGACCGGATCGTCCCGTGCGGCATCCGGGACGCGGGCGTGACGTCCCTGTCGAACGAGCTGGGCCGCCGGGTACCGGTGGCCGAGGTGGTGCCGCTGGTGGAGAAGCACCTGCGGGAGGTCCTGACGGAGGAGGCCCCGAGCCCCCGGGCCGTGGAACCGGCCGCGGCGGGCTGAACGGAACCGAGCCCGCCGAGGAACCGAACCCGCCGAGCCGACCGCGAGGCGGGGAATGCGCACCGGGATCCATCGGTTACCCAGGGCGCAGAATGAAGAGCACAGGAAATAACGGGCGTACCCTGGTGTCCGCCGAGGAATCGAAGTCATAGGGAGCCGGACGTGTCCGCTGTCGCACCCGACGGACGCAAGATGCTGCGCTTGGAGGTCCGGAACGCCCAGACCCCCATCGAGCGGAAGCCCGAGTGGATCAAGACCCGCGCGAAGATGGGCCCGGAGTACAAAGAGCTCCATGGCCTGGTGAAGCGCGAGGGCCTGCACACGGTGTGCCAGGAAGCCGGCTGCCCCAACATCTACGAGTGCTGGGAGGACCGCGAGGCCACGTTCCTCATCGGCGGCGACCAGTGCACCCGGCGCTGTGACTTCTGCCAGATCGACACCGGCAAGCCGCAGGCGCTCGACCGCGACGAGCCCCGTCGCGTGGGCGAGTCCGTGGTCGCGATGGACCTGAACTACGCCACGATCACCGGCGTCGCCCGCGACGACCTCGAGGACGGCGGCGCCTGGCTGTACGCCGAGACCGTGCGCCAGATCCACGCGCAGACCGCGGGCCGCGAGGCGGGCCACACCAAGGTCGAGCTGCTCGCGCCCGACTTCAACGCGGTGCCGGAGCTGCTCCAGCAGGTCTTCGAGTCCCGCCCCGAGGTCTTCGCCCACAACGTGGAGACCGTCCCGCGGATCTTCAAGCGCATCCGCCCGGGCTTCCGCTACGAGCGTTCGCTCAAGGTCATCACCGACGCGCGCGACTACGGCCTGGTGACGAAGTCCAACCTGATCCTCGGCATGGGCGAGACCCGCGAGGAGATCAGCGAGGCCCTCCAGGACCTCCACGACGCGGGCTGCGATCTGATCACGATCACCCAGTACCTGCGCCCGTCGGTGCGCCACCACCCGGTGGAGCGCTGGGTGAAGCCGCAGGAGTTCGTGGAGCTCAAGGAGGAGGCCGAGGAGATCGGCTTCGCGGGTGTCATGTCGGGCCCGCTCGTCCGCTCCTCGTACCGGGCGGGTCGCCTCCACCAGCAGGCGATCGAGCGGCGTAGCCGAGCTGAAGCGTAGGTCGGGGGTCCGACCGAGGTACGAGGGCGGGCACCCGGCCGCAGCGGAAGCGAGGCGGAGCGCGACCAACAGCACGGAGAAGCGCGAGGCGGCCGCCTCGACCCAGGCGGTCTGACCCGGGCGGCCCGGCCCGCCCGGCCCGCCGGCCGACCCGTTCGGCCCCTGCAGCGGACCCTGACGCGGCCCGTACCGTTCCTTGCGAAAGCAAGCGAACGGTACGGGCCGCGTCAACGTTTCATAGGTGTTTGACCAAGAGGTCATGCGTTGGTAACACCATTCGGTGACGATGGAACCACGCACAGCAGTGCGACACCCTCCACGCAACCGAATTCTTCCGCTCCCGAGGGGACATCGACATGCAGGCCGCGCCCGGTAACGCAGTCTTGGCGACCGCCACACGCGCCTCCTCCGCTCTGCCGTCCACGCTCTCCGTACGGCCCCCGTCCGTCACCGGGGCCCTGCGCGCGCTGGAACGGCTGCTGATGCGCGGTGGCCAGCGCACCGCACGGCGCAACGCGTGGACCGCCGTGCTGGAGGACCGCCGCCGCGCCAAGGACCGGCGGGAGGCCCAGCACGTGCTGGAGGCCGTGGCGGCCCCCGGCCCGCGGGCGACGTAAACTGCGCCGTATGGCGAGGAAGGAAACATCCGAGAACCCCGGGCGACTGAAGCAGATCGCCCAGACCTACAAGATGACCAAGAAGGTCGACTCGAAGGTCGGTCTTGTCGTCGCGGCTGTGGGCATTGTCACCTTCGGTGTACTCCTTGCCATCGGCTTCTGGCTCGACCACCCGGTCTACCTGGGCATCCTCGGCTTCCTGCTGGCCTTCCTCGCGATGGCGATCGTCTTCGGACGCCGCGCCGAGCGCGCTGCCTTCGGGCAGATGGAGGGCCAGCCGGGAGCCGCCGCAGCGGTCCTGGAGAACATCCGCCGCGGCGGCTGGACGACGACGCCCGCGGTCGCGATGAACCGCAGCCAGGACGTCGTCCACCGGGCCGTCGGCAAGGCGGGCATCGTGCTGGTCGGCGAGGGCAACCCGAACCGGGTGAAGGCCCTGCTGGCCGCCGAGAAGAAGCGCATGTCGCGCATCGTCGGCGACGTGCCGGTGCACGACATCGTCGTGGGCGAGGGCGAGGGCCAGGTGTCGCTGAAGAAGCTGCACACCACCCTGCTCAAGCTGCCGCGCGTGCTGCCGGGCGCGAAGGTGACGGCCGTCAACGACCGTCTCCGGGCGCTGGGCGACCTCATGAGCAACATGCCGATCCCGAAGGGCCCGATCCCGGGCAAGGGCATGCGGATGCCGAAGGGCCGCTGACCGCACAGATACGACCGCATACGAACGGGGGCGGCCGGAACCGAAAGGTTCCGGCCGCCCCCGTTCGTATGTGTTTCAGATCCGAATTCGTATGCGTTTCAGATCCGAACTTGATCAGATCCGAACTTGAACGGCCCGGGCGAGCCGGTCGTGCAGACCACGCGTGTCGCGGTCCCAGATGACGGCGGGGATGACGAGCAGGAGCAGCACGCTGCGCAGCAGCACCCGGGGCAGGGGCAGCCGCGTGCCGTCCTCGGAGATGACGCGCAGCCCGAGGAGGCGCTTGCCGGGGGTGCAGCCGACCGTGCCGACGGTGAGCAGGCTGAGCACGAGGAAGATCAGCAGGGCCCAGTTGCCGGCGCGCTGCTGGTTCCCCTGGGCGAGGAACGCGTAGGCGATGAGCATGCACAGCGCCCAGTCGATGACCAGGGCGCCGAACCGCCGCCCGATCGGGGCGACGGAGCCCGGCCCGCTCGCCGGCAGGCCGAGGCGCTCACCCCGGTGGCCGAATTCGATGCCCATGTCCTCCGCGGCCGCGCGGGGCCCGGAGAGCCATGATCCGATTGCTTGCCTGTTGTCCACCCGTCCACGGTACTGGGCCCGCATACGTTTCCCGGGTCCCGGGTCCCCGCTCCCGGGCCCCGGAGCGGGCCCGGAACGGCGCCCGCTACCCGGCGTACCCCACAAGACCGCCACCAGACCGGTTAACCTCGGCGAAACAGATGGGTCATCCTTGAGAAATCCCGTCTCTCTAGGGTCGGCGGCAGCGCGTCCATGCGGTACACGCGCCACCGAAGCAATCCCCGACCGCGAGCGGCCGGGCTAGGAGGACTTGGATGTTCCAGAACGCCGACGAGGCCAAGAAGTTCATCTCGGATGAGGACGTCAAGTTCGTCGACGTCCGCTTCTGCGACCTGCCGGGCGTGATGCAGCACTTCACGATCCCTGCCTCGGTGTTCGACCCCGACGAGGAGCTGGCCTTCGACGGCTCCTCGATCCGCGGCTTCCAGGCCATCCACGAGTCGGACATGGCGCTGCGCGCGGACCTCTCCACGGCCCGTATGGACCCGTTCCGCCGCGACAAGACGCTGAACATCAACTTCTTCATCCACGACCCGATCACGGGTGAGCAGTACAGCCGCGACCCGCGCAACATCGCCAAGAAGGCCGAGGCCTACCTCGCCTCCACCGGCATCGCGGACACCGCGTACTTCGGCCCCGAGGCCGAGTTCTACGTCTTCGACAGCGTCCGCTTCGAGACCAGCGCGAACCAGTCCTTCTACCACATCGACTCCGAGGCGGGCGCCTGGAACACCGGTGCGCTGGAGGACAACCGCGGCTACAAGGTCCGCTACAAGGGCGGCTACTTCCCGGCCCCGCCGGTCGACCACTTCGCCGACCTGCGCGCCGAGATCTCCCTGGAGCTGGACAAGGCCGGCCTGCAGGTCGAGCGCCAGCACCACGAGGTCGGCACCGCCGGCCAGGCGGAGATCAACTACAAGTTCAACACGCTGCTCGCCGCCGCCGACGACCTGATGCTCTTCAAGTACATCGTGAAGAACGTCGCCTGGCGCAACGGCAAGACCGCGACCTTCATGCCCAAGCCGATCTTCGGTGACAACGGCTCCGGCATGCACGTCCACCAGTCCCTGTGGCAGGGCGGCGTGCCCCTCTTCTACGACGAGCAGGGCTACGCGGGCCTCTCGGACACCGCCCGCTACTACATCGGCGGCATCCTCAAGCACGCCCCGTCGCTGCTGGCCTTCACCAACCCCACGGTGAACTCCTACCACCGCCTGGTCCCCGGCTTCGAGGCCCCGGTCAACCTGGTCTACTCGCAGCGCAACCGCTCCGCCGCGATGCGCATCCCGATCACGGGCTCCAACCCGAAGGCCAAGCGCGTCGAGTTCCGCGCCCCGGACCCGTCCTCGAACCCCTACCTCGCCTTCTCGGCCCTCCTCCTGGCCGGCCTCGACGGCGTCAAGAACAAGATCGAGCCGGCCGAGCCGATCGACAAGGACCTCTACGAGCTCGCCCCCGACGAGCACGCGAACGTCCCCCAGGTCCCGACCTCCCTCCCGGCCGTCCTCGAGGCCCTGGAGCAGGACAACGAGTACCTCCAGGCCGGCGGCGTCTTCACCTCCGACCTGATCGAGACCTGGATCGACTACAAGCGCACCAACGAGATCGCCCCGATCCAGCTGCGCCCGCACCCGCACGAGTTCGAGATGTACTTCGACATCTAAGAACCACCGCGACACAGCACAGGCCGTCGGCCGCGCCTTCCCCTTCGGGAAGGCGCGGCCGACGGCCTTTTTTCGCTCGCTTGTCACATTCCTTCCTCGCCGTACGTCATGGCGGCGAAGGCCACGGAAGAACCGCTCGAGCGAACGAGGAAGTAGCCATGACGACGTCCACCATCCTGGTCACCGGCGGTACGGGCACGCTCGGGCGGCTGGTCGTGCCGTTGTTGCGGGGCGCCGGTCGTGAGGTGCGGGTGCTCAGCCGGCGGGAGCGGGAGGGCGGGGGCGGGGTCACGTATGTCACCGGCGATCTGCTCAAGGACGAGGGGGTCGAGGCGGCCGTCGAGGGGGCCGGGGTCGTGCTGCACCTGGCGGGTGGCGCCAAGGGGGACGACGTGGCGACCCGGAATCTGGTGCGGGCCGCGCGGGCGGCCGGGGTGGGGCATCTGGTGTACATCTCCGTCATCGGGGCGGACACGGTGCCGCTGAGCTACTTCAGGGCCAAGCTGGAGGCCGAGCGGGCCGTGGCGGAGTCCGGGCTGCCGTGGACGACGCTGCGCGCCGCCCAGTTCCACGACCTGGCCCTGAAGGTGGTGACGGCGATGGGGAAGCTGCCGGTGGTCCCGGCGCCCGGCGGGGTGCGGTGGCAGCCGGTCGACGCGCGGGAGGTGGCCGCCCGGCTCGTGGAGCTGACGCTCGGCGAGCCCGCCGGGGCGGTGCCCGACCTCGCCGGGCCGGAGGTGTACGAGCTGGCCGAGCTGAGCCGCGGCTATCTGCGGGCCGTGGGCAAGCGCCGGCCGATGCTGCCGGTCCGGGTGCCGGGCAGGCTCGGCCGCGCGTACCGGGCCGGGGAGAACCTGAACCTCGACGGGGCCATGAGGGGTCGGCGGACGTGGGAGGGGTTCCTGGCGGAGCGGGTGGAGCGGGAGGTGGAGCGGGTGGGCGGCCGCTAGGGGCCGGTGGGCTCTAGGCTCGACGGTATGGAGATCTGGATCAATCCCGCCTGTTCGAAGTGCCGTAGCGCGCTGTCGCTGCTCGACGCCGAGGGAGCCGGTTATTCCGTCCGGCGTTATCTCGAGGACGTGCCCACCGTCGAGGAGATCCGCGCTGTGCTGGAGCGGCTGGGGCTGGAGCCCTGGGACATCACGCGGACCCAGGAGGCCGAGGCCAAGGAGCTCGGCCTCAAGGACTGGCCCCGGGACGCGACGGCCCGCGATCGGTGGGTGGAAGCGCTGGCGGCGCATCCGAAGCTGATCCAGCGGCCGATCATCACCGCCGACGACGGCACGGCCGTGGTGGGACGTTCCGAGGAGGCCGTCCGGGAGGCGCTGGGCCGGTCCTCGGGCCGGTCCTAGCGCGGCTGGGCCCTCACGCGCGGCCAGGCCCCTCGCGCGGCCGGCTCCTCACGCCGCCAGGTCGACCGCCCCGAACGCGTCCGCGAGCCCGCGCGTCCCCGCCTCCGTGAGGTGGACGACGCGCGGGCTCACCCCGTGCCGGAGCCAGCCGAGGGCGAAGAGCCGGGCGGTGAGGGCGGCGCCCAGCGCGCCGGCGAGGTGGTGCTGGTGCTCGCTCCAGTCGACGCAGTAGCGGATGGCCGGGCGGCGCCGGGGCAGACCCGCGACGTCCACGCCGAAGGCGGTCAGGGCGGTGCGGCCGGGGGCGGTGAGCCGGTAGGCGGCGTCGTGGCCGTAGGCGGCGGGGCGGTCGCGGACGGCGGTGTCGGGGCGGTGGGTGCCGTCGTGGCCGGTGAGCAGGCCGCGGTCGAGGAGGGCGCGCATCAGGGTGACGCCGAGGTGGCCGGCCAGGTGGTCGTAGCAGGTGCGGGCGCGGTGGAGGGCGTTGGCGACGCCGCTCTCGCGCAGCGAGCGCACCGGCAGGGGCGGGGCGATGAGGGCGAGGGCCTCCAGCGCGCCGGCGACGTCGGGGCCGGTGAGGCGGTAGTAGCGGTGCCGGCCCTCGTTGACGGCCGTGATCAGGCCGCCGGACGTGAGCCGGGCGAGGTGGGCGCTGACGGTGGGGGCGCTCACGCCCGCCTCGGTGGCGAGGGCGCCCGCCGACAGGGCACGGCCGGAGCACAGCGCCTTGAGGATCCGGGCGCGGGACGGGTCCGCGATCAGGGCGGCGGCGCGGGCGACATCGGGCTGGTGGTTGATCACGTCGGTCACACGGCCAATCTACGACGTCCACCTTTCGTCGTTCGACGAAGTGTGCGGGGCCGAGACTCGTCCGGTGAGAGCTTCCCTTCGTACATCGCTTCCCCTCGTCTCCCTCAGCCTCGGCTACTTCCTGGTGATGCTGGACGTCACCGTCGTCACCGTGGCCGTGCCCGACATCGGTGCCTCGCTCGACGCCGGGCCGGCCGCCCTCCAGTGGTGCGTCGACGGCTACAGCACCGTCTTCGCGGGGCTGCTGCTGCTCGGCGGCGGGCTGGGCGACCGGTTCGGGCACCGGCGGGTGTTCCTGTGGGGGCTGGGCGTCTTCACCGCCGCGTCGGCCGCCTGCGGGCTGGCCACCACGGCGGGCGCCCTGGTGGCGGGGCGGCTGGCGCAGGGCGCGGGGGCGGCGTTCCTGGTGCCGGCCTCGCTGGCGCTGCTGCGGGCCGCCCATCCGGACCGGGCCGCGCGGGCCCGGGCGGTCGCGGTGTGGGGGGCCGTCGCCGCGATCGCCTTCGGCGCGGGTCCCGTGGTGGGCGGGCTGCTGGTGGCCGGACTGGACTGGCGGGCGGTGTTCTGGCTGAACCTGCCGGTGGGCGGGCTCACCACCTTCCTGACGGTGCGTCATATTCCTGCCGACCGGGTTCTCCGGGACCCCGGGGCCGGGCGGATGGACCCCCTCGGCCAGGTGCTGGGCGTGGTCGGTCTCGTCGCGCTGGCCGGGGCGCTCAACGAGGCCGGGACGGCCGGCTGGACCGCTCCCCCGGTGCTGGTGGCGGCCGTGACGGGTGTGGTGGCGCTGGCGGCGTTCGCCGTCGTGGAGCACCGGCTGGAGACCGGGTCCACACTCTTCCGGCGGCCGCTGCTGCCGCCGTCGCTGTTCCGGCGGAAGGCGTTCTCCACCACGGCCGCCATCGGCTTCCTGATCAGCTTCGGCTACTACGGCATGCTGTTCCTCTCCACCCTCTACTTCCGGCAGGAGCGCGGTTACGACGCCCTGGAGACCGGCCTGGCCCTGCTGCCCTCGGTCTGCATGGGCCTGATCGCGGCGCCGCTGCTGAGCCGGGTGACCGCGCGCACGGGTCCGTACGTGCCCATGGCCGCCGGGCTGTTCCTGGGGGCGGCGGGCTTCCTGGGCTGGCTCGTCGCCTCGCCGGGCGTCCCGTACCCCGCCCTGCTGTTCGCGCTCGCCGCCACGGGGCTGGGCCAGACGACGACGGCGCTCTCCGCCACCGCCGCCGTCATCGAAGCGGCTCCGGCCGACGGTACGGGCGTGGCGTCCGCGGTCTTCAACGTCGCCCGGCAGGTGGGCAGCGCGGCCGGGGTGGCCCTGTTCGGCACGGTGGCCACGGCGGCGGGCGGGTTCACCGCCGGCCTGCGGCTGTCGGCGGTGCTCGCGGCGGCCGCGTTCCTGGCGGGCGGGGTGCTCGCCTCGACCCTCCTGCTGGGGGCGCGACGGCGGCGACACGCCGAAGAGGAGGCGGCGGCAGAGACGGGTCTTGTCCCGCGCGTCGGCTGACGGAAACCTGCCCGCCATCGGGTGCTAACGGCAACTGATCTGATGTGGCGGGCCGTTGCCGTCCAAAGGATCACCGACCGTCGAGGGAGTCGCAGTGCCGTTCACGAAGACCGCCGGATCCGTCGCCCTGTCCGCCGCCGCCCTGCTCACCACCGCCCTGGCCCAGCCCGCTCACGCGGCGGCCGCCACGCCCCAGCTGAAGGTGCTCACCTACAACACGTTCCTCATGAGCACGAAGCTCTACCCCAACTGGGGCCAGGCGCACCGCGCCGAGGAGATAGCCGCCGCCGGTTTCTTCCAGGGCAACGACGTCGTGGTCCTCCAGGAGGCGTTCGACAACGCCGCCTCGGACGACCTGAAGGCCCGGGCGGTCGCCGGCTACCCGTACCAGACGCCCGTCGTCGGCCGGAGCAAGGACGGCTGGGACGCCACCGGGGGCTCCTACTCCACCACCACGCCGGAGGACGGCGGGGTGACCGTGCTCAGCAAGTGGCCGATCGTCCGCAAGGAGCAGGTGATCTACAAGGACGCGTGCGGCGCGGACTGGTGGTCCAACAAGGGCTTCGCCTACGTCGTCCTGAACGTGAACGGCACGAAGGTGCACCTGGTGGGGACGCACGCCCAGTCGACGGACAGCGGCTGCAAGGCGGGCGAGGCGGAGGCCGACCGCGCCAAGCAGTTCCGGCAGATCGACGCGTTCCTCGACGCGAAGAACATCCCGGCGGACGAGCAGGTGATGGTCGCGGGCGATCTGAACGTGGACTCGCGGAGCGAGGAGTACGGCTCGATGCTCGCCGACGCCGATCTGGTCCCGGCGGACGGCGGCCGTACCGGGCATCCGTACTCCTTCGACACCAAGGAGAACTCGATCGCGGCCTACCGCTACCCCACCGACCCCCGCGAGGACCTCGACTACGTCCTCCACCGCAAGGGTCACGTCCGGCCCCGGGGCTGGACGAACTCCGTGATCAAGGAGAGCTCCGCGCCCTGGACGGTCTCCAGCTGGGGCAAGGGGTACACGTACACCAACCTCAGCGATCACTACCCGGTGATCGCCTCGGCGAGTTGATCACCCTGCTCGCCGACCGCCGGTAACCCCATGGGAGCGGATCCGGGCCCCGGTCCCGGTCCGCTCCCGGCCCGCTCCCGTAGCAACATCCAAGATCGCCAAGGTTCCGTATTCACCGGCCGGCAGGGCTCCTGTCCCGTCGCCGGCCGTGCTTCAATAGGGGGCATGGCCAGCTATCAGAACTCCGCGACGGGTCGCTTCGACCTCGAGCCGTTCTGGCCTTCCCGTCAGCACCACGATTTCGACCGAGTGTGTTGTCGCGCGATTCCCGCGCAGGCCCACTCCTCCCGCTGACCCGCGTCGAAGTCAGCCGCCGGCACCGGTTCCGGCCAAGCGGCCCGCGCCACGCACGTCCTCTCGACGGCTTCTCGCGCGAAAGAGCTGAGCTCTCCATGACGAACCTCCGCACCCTCACCGCGTCCCCGCAGATCCCCGCCCAGGCCGGCCGTACCGACCGCCGCCACCGGCTGCGAGCCGTGGCGCCGGACGAGGTGCCGCCCGTCGCCGAGCTGCTGCACGCCGGAGCGACCTGGCTGCCGGCGCCCCAGCACGCGCTGCCCACCCTGCCGGGCCGGCCGCCGATGATCGGCTACCTGGTCCTCGTACCGGCCGAGCACGCCGAGGCCGGACAGGCGGCACTGGCGGTCCGGGCCGGCCAGGCGGCCCGGACCGGGCAGGCCATCCCCGACGCCACCTCTGACGCCACCCCCGACGCCGCGCCCGGGGCCGCGCCCGCCACCGAGGGCGACGCGCTGGTGAGCATCGACCCCGAGCAGCGGACGGCGAGCGTCGCGGGCCGCCCGCTGGACCTGACCTACCTCGAGTTCGAGCTGCTGGCCCACTTCGTCGCCCACCCCCACCGGGTGCACACCCGCGACCAGTTGGTGACGACCGTGTGGGGTTACGGGCACGTGGGCGACGGCCGGACCGTCGACGTCCACGTCGCCCGGCTGCGCCGCAAGATGGGCGCCGAGTACCGCTCGTCGATCGTCACCGTCCGCCGCGTCGGCTACAAGTACGCTCCCCCGGCGGCCCTCTGACCTCCTCCTCCCCGGGGGTGGTGCCAGGTACACCCCCGGCCGTCGCCCAGCCCCCGTGACCGGGCGCGGCCGGACCCCGCAGACTTGTTCCCGCGGGCCGGATCCACGGCCCGCGGGAACGACCCGTGGGGGAGAAGGAACGATGAAGGTCCGGGAAGGGCTGCTGGCCGGGGCGCGCGGATTCTGGCTGGCGGTGTCCGGGGCGGTGACGGCGACCGTGCTGTTCGCGTTCACGATGGTGTCGGTCGTCGTGATCGTGCTGGGCGTGGGGCTGTTCACGACCCCGCTCATGCTGAAGGCCGTCCGGGCCCACGCCAACCAGCGCCGGGCCCAGGCCCTGGACTGGTCCGGGGTGCGCATCCCGGTGCCCTACGGGCCGCCGCCCGCGGTCAAGGGCGGGATCGTCGGCCGGGTCGAGCTGTGCCTGGCCCTGCTCAAGGACCGCACCACCTGGCGGGACGCGCAGTGGCTGCTGGTCGAGATGACGGGCGGCGTCCTCACGGCGATGCTCCCGGCCGTCCTGCTGGTGTACGCGCTCTGGGGGCCGGTGCTGGCGCTCGGCGTGTGGAAGCCGATCGTGAACGCCGGGGGCAACGAGTGGTTCGCGTTCATCCACATCACCGGCCAGACGTCGGCGAACATGGCGGCCGCCCTCGGTCTCGCCTTCGGCGTCCTCGGGCTCTTCGTCAACCCGCGCCTGCTGCGCTTCCACTTCGGGCTGGCCTCGGCCTTCCTGCGGCCCACCCGGGAGACCGAGCTGGCCCGGCGCGTCGACCGGCTCACCGAGACCCGGTACGAGGCCGTGGACAGCTCCGCCGCCGAACTGCGCCGCATCGAGCGCGACCTCCACGACGGGGCGCAGGCCCGGCTCGTCGCCATGGGCATGAGCCTGGGCACCGTCGAGGCGCTGATCGAGCGGGACCCCGCCGAGGCCAAGCGGCTGCTGGCGGCCGCGCGCGCCGGCACGGCGGAGACCCTCACCGAGCTGCGCGACCTCGTCCGGGGCATCCACCCGCCCGTGCTGGCCGAGCGGGGGCTCGCGGACGCCGTGCGCGCCCTGGCGCTGCGGCTGCCGCTCGCCGTCGAGGTGGACGTGGAGCTGACGGGCCGGGCCGCCGAACCGGTCGAGTCCGCCGCGTACTTCGCGATCAGCGAGGCCCTCACCAACGCGGCCAAGCACTCCGCCGCCGACCGGATCTGGCTGGACGTCCGGCACGCGGAGGGCACCCTGCGGATCGCGGTGACCGACAACGGCCGTGGTGGCGCCGACCCGGCGGGCGGCACGGGGCTGCGCGGCATCGAGCGCCGCCTGGGCGCCTTCGACGGGGTGCTGGCCGTCAGCAGCCCGCGCGGCGGCCCGACGATGGTCACGATGGAGATCCCGTGCGCGCTCACCCGGTGACCCGTTGGGCGGGGCCCGGTGGGAGAGTGGCCCCATGACGGAAGCCTCCGAAAGCCTCGCCGAACGCTCCGAGCTCGTCGCGCTCCTCGGCCTGGAACCCCACGTCGAGGGCGGCTGGTTCCGCGAGACCTGGCGGGCCCCCGGCACGACCGTGCCCGAGGGCTACCCGGGCCCGCGCGCCCACGCCACCGGCATCTACTTCCTGCTCCACCCGGGTGAACGTTCCCGCTGGCACCGGGTCCGTTCCGACGAGCTGTGGCTCTGGCACCGGGGCGGCCCGCTGCGGCTGCGCCTGGGCGGCGACGGCCCGGAGCCCGACGAGGCGGGTGCCGAGGAGCTCGTCCTCGGCGCCGCCGTCGAGCGGGGCGAGTTGCCGCAGGGGCTGGTCCCCGGCGGGGTGTGGCAGGCGGCCGAGCCGGCGGGCACCGAGCCGGTCCTGGTGACCTGCGTGGTCTCCCCCGGTTTCGACTACGCGGACTTCGCGCTCGCGGAGGACCCGTGCGCGTAGTGCTCGCCGAGGACCTGTTCCTGCTGCGGGACGGTCTGGTCCGGCTGCTGGAGGCGTACGGCTTCGAGATAGCGGCGGCGGTGGCCAGCGGCCCGGAGCTGACCCGGGCGCTGGCCGAGGAGCGGCCGGACGTGGCGGTGGTGGACGTGCGGCTGCCGCCGTCCTTCACCGACGAGGGCCTCCAGTGCGCCCTGGCCGCCCGCCGGGCCACCCCGGGGCTGCCGGTGCTGGTGCTGTCGCAGCACGTGGAGCAGCTCTACGCACGGGAGTTGCTCGCGGACGGCAGCGGTGGCGTCGGCTATCTGCTGAAGGACCGGGTCTTCGACGCGGAGCAGTTCGTCGACGCCGTACGGCGGGTGGCGGCGGGTGGCACGGCGATGGATCCGCAGGTCATCTCCCAGTTGCTGACGCGGCGTGAGAAGGACCGGCCGATGGCGGGGCTCACGCCGCGCGAGCGCGAGGTGATGGAGCTGATGGCGCAGGGCCGATCCAACACGGCGATCGCCGAGCGGCTGACGGTGACCGAGCGGGCGATCGCCAAGCACACGTCCAACATCTTCGGGAAGCTCGCGCTTCCGGTGTCCGACGACGACAACCGCCGGGTGCTGGCGGTGCTGGCCTATCTCGACCGGGGGTGAGGGAGTGTCCCGGATCCCGCGTGGGCTGCCCTGGCTGGCCCCCGCCTATGTCGGGGGCGTGCAGTTGGGCGCGTACGCCGTGCGGAGCCTGCTCACGCCGGAGGCACGGGAGCGCCTGCTGCGCCGGTGCTCCACCAACGTCGACAACCTCGACGCGGGCCGCTGGGACACCCTGGCCGGCAGCGCCTTCCTGGTCGAGGCCCCCATGGAGCTGCCGTACGCGCTGCTCCTGCTGGCGGTGCTGGGGTACACGGAGTACGCGTACGGAGCGTGGTGGGCGGCGGGCGCGTTCGCCTACGGGCACGCGGGCGCCTCGCTCCTCGTCTACGCGGGGCTGCGCGCCCTGCGCGCCGGTCCCCGGACGCGGTCCGCGACGGACGTGGGCGTCAGCTACGGCCTCAACGCCGTGGCGGGCGCCCTGGCCGCCGCCCTGCCGCGCGGCCCGGCCCGGACGGCCGCGTGCGCGGCGCTGCTCACGCTCGGTGTCCGCCCCTGCCTTCGGGGGCGGGGCCGGACGACCTTCACGGACGTGGGTCACCTGCTGGCGCTGACGCTGGGTCTGGGGCTGGGCCCGGCGCTGGGCGGGGGGCGCCGTCGCGGACTCGGCCGGCGTTCCTCACAATAAGAGGGCAGAAAATGCGATAAGCCGCAAAACGCGGATGAGGGAGACCGGCCCATGCCCCAGCAGTTCGATGCCTCGACGATCACGAACCTCCGCGACCTCGGCGGCATCGCCCTCGTCGGCAACTCCGCCGTCCGCCCCGGGCTGCTGCTCCGCTCCGGAGGGCTCGACCGCCTCGACGTGGTGGCCGACCCCGCCGTCGCCGCCCTCGGCATCCACACGGTCGTGGACCTGCGCAGCGAGAACGAGCGCCGCGAGCGCCCCGACCGGCTGCCCGAGGGCGCCCGTCTGATCGTCGCGGACGTCTTCGCCGGGCCGGGCGCCACCCACCCGGGCGGCGGCGAGCAGGTGCCCGGCAAGCTGGAGGACGTCCTGGGCAGCCCGGCCGCCGCCGAGGAGCACCTGGGCGGCGGCAAGGCCGAGAAGGTGATGAGCGACGTCTACCGCTCCTTCGTCTCCTCCGAGTCCGCCTGCCAGGCCTTCCGGCTGCTGCTGACCACGCTCGCGGAGCCGGACTGCGGGCCGCTGCTCTTCCACTGCACGGCGGGCAAGGACCGCACGGGCTGGGCGGCGACGCTGATACTGCTGCTGCTCGGGGCGGACGAGGCGGCGGCCGAGCGGGAGTACCTGGCGGTCGAGCCGGCCGTCCGGGCGGCGTTCAAGCCGGTCAGCGACCGTTTCACGGCCGCCGGCGGCGACCCGGCCATCGTCGACGCCATCCTCGGCGTCCGGCCCGGCTACCTGGCGGTGGCGCTGGAGGAGATGCACCGGACGTACGGCGGGATCACGGGGTACGTGCGCGACGGGCTCGGCATCCCCGACGCGGCGGTGGACCGGATCCGGGCCCGCTGCGTCGCGTAACGCGCCCGGCCGCCCCGAGGGGCCCGCTCGGATGAGCCGCCCAGTCGGGTGACGGGTGAAGTGACCATCGCATCATTCACTCGTTCTACCTACGTGCAGCAGCAAGCAACGGCCTCCCGGCCCCCCGCCCCGCCCACCGTCGACGTCGAGCAGGCCGAGGCCGCGCTCATCGAGCACTATCCGCGGCTGGTAAGGCTCGCCTACCTGGTGCTGCCGCCGTCGCTGGGCCGGAACCGGCGCGTGCTGACCGCCCACGCCCTCGTCCAGCGGGCCCTGCCCCGGGGCAGGGCGGGCGCGCGGGACGAGGAGACCGTCCTGCCGGGCCCCCGGGGCACCCGCAGGTCGCCGGAGGACCCGGGGTACGCCTACGTCCGCCAGCGAGTGCTGGACTCCGCGCTGGCCGCCGCCCGCCCGCGCGGCCGGTTCCGGCTGCCGCGCCCCGGGCAGCTGCCGCCGCTGCTGCCGCAGGTGTGGGGGCTGCGGCTCTTCCCGCGCTCGGGCGGCGCCGACGAGCTCGTGCTCGACCAGGCGCTCGCCGCGCTCTCCGCGCCCGGCCGCGCCGCCTACGTGCTGCGCGCGCTGGAGCTCCCCGACGAGGACGACGTGGTGCGGATGCTGGCCGCCGCCGGGGTGATGGAGCCGGGCGCGGCGCTGGCCGAGGCCGACGGGGTGCGGATCCCGCCCGGCAGCCGGGACGCCTCGCTGCTGGAGTCGGTGGAGTTCGACCCCTGCTCCCTCCAGGCCCGGCCCACCGACCTGATGCGCCGCCGCCAGCACACCAGGGCCGCCCTGGCCGCCGCCGCGGCCGTCGTGGTCTGCGGGACGCTCATCGCCCTGCCCGACGGCGGCTGGGGCCCCGACGGCGCGGCCGCGCCCCCGTACGCGCAGAACACGGCCGCCGCCCAGGCCCTCGACCCGGCCCGGCTGGTCACCGCCGCCCCCACCGCGTGGAAGAGCGCCGACCGGCCCGGCTTCGCCTCCTGGCCCGCGCGCGGCGGCCGCACCGGCGACAAGGAACTGCTGCGCCGGGCGCTGGCCGTCTGGGCCCGGCCGGGCCCCTCCGTGCGGCTCACCGCGACGCCCGGCACCGCCACCGGGCCCGCCGCCGGCCCCCCGCAACTGCTGTACGCCGGCGAGGTCGACGCGGCGACGGTCGTCCTCCTCTACGACGGGCTGCGCGTCGTGCGCTACGCCGAGTCCAAGGACGGCGGCACCGGCGCGGCCGCCCTGGACTTCGCCCGCGCCGACGCGGCCGACACGGCCGGCGCCGCCGCGCTCGTCGTCGGCCGCACCGACGGCAACGTCCGCTATCTGACCGCCCCCTGGATCGCCGACGCCGCCGTACGGGACCTGCTCGCCCCCGGCGCCGCCGACGAGCCGCTGCGCCGCGGCGCCGACGGCGTCACCGACTCCGTGCCCAGCCCCGCCGGCGCGGGCGACTGCCACGCCTGGACGGCCCTCCGCCTCGGCGAGCACCTGGTCACCGACCTCGGCGAGCTGCTCCCCGCCCGGCTCACCGCGGGCTCCCCCGCCGCCCCGCACGACGCGACCGGCGCCAAGGACCGCGCGGCCTGGGCCCACACGGCCTGCCGGCTGACGACCGTGCGGGGGCAGGGCGTGCGCTCGGTGAACTCCTGGCAGTTCGCCACCCAGACGCTCCCCGGCGCGGCCGGGAGCGCGGAATGGTTCTGCACCCGGGCCGAGACCTGGCGCGGCGCGGGCAGCCGCGTACTGGCCCAGTTCCTGGCCCCCGGCGGCCGGGCGGGCACGCCCGCCCCGGTCGTCGGCCGCGCCGAGTCCACGCTCGCCTGCGGGGCCCGCGAACCGCACGTCCTGGCGGGCGTCCTGTGGAAGTCCCCGGGCGGCACCTGGTACGCGCTGGCGGCGGGCGGCGGCGACGTCGCCTCCGTCACGGCCGCCGGCGGGGCGCACGGCAGCGACCGGGGCCCCCTCCTCGTCGTGCCCACCCACCAGGGCGCCCAGGTCGAGCTGACGGCCCGTCTGGAGGACGGCGGCAAGCTGGAGCAGCTGCGCTGAGCCGTCCGGCCCGGGCCGAACGGCCCCCGGTGGGGGGCGGTTTAGGATGACCGCCATGACGACCGGGGTACGCCGCAGGATGGGTGTCGAGCAGCGCCGCGAGCAACTGATCGCGGTCGCCCTCGACCTGTTCGGGCACCGCCCGCCCGACACCGTCTCCGTCGACGACATCGCCACCGCGGCCGGGATCTCCCGGCCGCTCGTCTATCACTACTTCCCCTGCAAGCAGAGCCTCTACGAGGCCGCGCTGCGCCACGCCGCCGACGAGCTGACCGCACGGCTCGCCGAGCCGTGCGAGGGCCCGTCCGGCGGCCGGCTGGCGCGGGTGATGCGCCGCTTCTTCGACTTCGTGGAGACCTACGGTCCGGCCTTCGCCGCCCTGCTGCGCGGCGGCCCGGCGATGGCGGGCACCGGCCCGTCCTGCGCGATGATCGACGGGGTGCGGCAGGCCGCGTACGGCCACCTGCTGACCCATCTGGGCGTACGGGAGCCGTCCGCCCGGCTGGAGCTGCTGCTGCGGTCCTGGATCTCGCTGGCGGAGAGCACCGCGCTGCTGTGGCTGGACGGCCGCCGCGTCCCGCGCGCGGAGCTGGAGCGGCAGCTGGTGCACGCCTTCGCGGCGCTCACCGCGGTGAGCGCCGCGTACGACGAGGAGACGGCGGCGGTGCTGGTCCGGGTCCTCGGGGACGAGCCGGTGGACGAGCCGCTGCGGGCCCTGTTCGCCCCCGCGCCGGTGGCGGTCAGCTCCGGCTGAAGACCGCGACCGTCCGGCCGGGCACGGTGAAGGTGCCCGTTCCGGTGGCGTAGGACGCGGACTTCACGACGGGGTCCGAGCCGTGCGCCTGCACCGGGTGGAGGCGGTAACCGGTGCCCGCGAGGGCCGGGACCGTCTGGGCGCGCTCCTGCGGGGTGGCGTTGAGGACGACCACCAGGTCGCCGAGGCGCATGGTGATGACGCCCGGCGTCTCGTCCCTGCCGGAGAGCGGGAAGGACAGCGCGGCCTGCACGGCCTCGGCGGTCGGCTGGCTGAAGTCCTTCTCGGTGGTGCGGACGCGCAGCAGGTCGCGGTAGGCGGCCGAGGCCGCGGTGATGGGACCGCAGCCGGGCCGCAGGGCGGGGTCGGCCAGCAGCGGGCGGGCGTACGGCCACTTGGCGGCGTTGTCGGCGGCGGGCGGCAGGCCCCGGCCGAAGCCGTTGCCCTCGGCGCAGTTCCAGTGGATCGCGTTGAACCAGTCGCCGCTGTCGTAGGAGTTGCGGTCCAGGGACTTGGAGCGCAGCAGGTCCGTACCGGCCTGGGAGAGGGCCGGGCCCTGGGAGAGGGTGGCGGCGGCCAGGGCGACGACCTGGGCCCTGGCCCGGTCGTCGGGGGTGGTGACCTGCGGCAGTTTGTAGGCGAGGGCGTCGTAGAGGGTCTCGTTGTCGTGGGCGTCGGCGTAGGACAGGGCGTCACCGGGCGCGGCGGCGTATCCGGCGGGCTGACCGTTGTAGTCGACGTCGGCGCCGCGCACGGACCGGCCGGTGGTGTCGGTGAAGCGGTACGCTGCGAGGTTGCCGGTCAGGCCGACCTTGATCAGGTCCTGGGCGTGCAGCAGCCGGGCCCGCTGCCGCTCGGGCGATCCGTTGGCGGGCGAGGTGTTGGGGTCGGTGAAGAGCCCGGAGGCGAAGCCCTGGACGCGGGGGTCGTCGTCGAAGGGGCCGCCGCCGCGGATCGCGTCGCGGGAGCGGTCGGAGAAGGTGGCGATGCCGGTGCCGGCCATGTTCTTCTGCGTGGCCTGGACGAAGCGGGCGTCGTTGGCGACCTCGCCGAAGTTCCAGCCCTCCCCGTAGAGGATCACGGACTTGCCGTCGACGCCGTCCTTGGCGGGCGTGAGGGCGTCGAGGGCCGCGCGCACGGCGAGGATGTTGGCCTTGGGGTGGTGCCCCATCAGGTCGAAGCGGAAGCCGTCGACCTTGTACTCCTTCGCCCAGGTGACGACCGAGTCGACGACGAGCTTGCCCATCATGGCGTGCTCGGGCGCGGTGTTGGCGCAGCACGTGGAGGTGGCGACGGAGCCGTCGTCGAGGAGCCGGTGGTAGTAGCCGGGCACGATCCGGTCGAGGACGGACCGCTCGTCCTGGCCGGAGGCGGCGGTGTGGTTGTAGACGACGTCCATGACCGTGCGCAGCCCGGCGCCCGCCAGCCCCTGCACCATCCGCCGGAACTCGGCCGTGCGCCGGGGCCCGTCGGGGTCGGAGGCGTAGGAGCCCTCGGGGACGGTGTAGTGCAGCGGGTCGTAGCCCCAGTTGTAGGCGTCGCGGGCGGCGGTGCGGGCGACGCATTTCTGCTGTTCTTCGGAGTCGGCGGGGAAGGCGGCCAGGTCGCAGGGCGGGGTGGCCTGGTCGGCGCGGCGTTCGGGGACGGTCGCGAAGTCGAAGACGGGCAGGAGGTGGACGTAGGAGGTCCCGGCGTCGGCGAGGGACTTGAGGTGGCGCATGCCGGGCGAGGCGGGATCGGTGAAGGCGAGGTAGTCGCCGCGCGGGGAGAAGTCCCGGACGTGGAGCTCCTGGATGCGGGCGTCCCGGAAGGGGACGGGTGCGGGCTTGCGCAGGCGCGCCCAGCCGGGCGGGGCGAGGGCGGGAGCCGACAGGTCGGTGACCAGGCTGCGGGACGAGTCGGCGGTGAGGGCGGTGGAGTACGGGTCGGTGACGTGGTTGACGACGGTCTCGCGGCTGGTCGGGGCGTAGACGGTGACGGCGTAGCGGTAGGGCTTGCCGGCCCAGGAGCGGGGCCCGGTGGCGCTCCAGACGCCGCTGGCGGCGTCGCGGCGCATGGGGAGCGTACGGCCGTCGAGCTCGAGCGCCACGGTCTTCGCCGTGGGCGCCCAGACGGAGAGGGTGGGCCGGCCGTCCCGGAAGACGGGGCCCAGGTGGGCCTTGGTGGCGGCGGGGGCGTAGAGGTCGTCCAGGACGCCGGGGATCTGGACGCCGGTGCGGACGCCGTCGTCCGTTTCGGCGGTGAGGGGGCCGCGGAGCGCGGAGCGCACCTGTTCCGGGGTCGCCTCGACGTGGAAGGCGTCGTAGGCGGCGTAGGCGGCGCTGAGCCCGCCGGGCCGGGGGGTGAGTGTGAACGTTCCGCGTTCGTGGACGAGGCGGTGGGGGCGGGTGGGGTCACCGAGGTTCTTGGGCCAGGCGACGGTTTGTTTGTCGAGCCACTGGACTTTCGCGTCGGGGACGCGGGGTGGTTCAGCATGGGCGGGGCTCGGCCCCAGGAGGGGTATCAGGGCCGTTAAGGCGACGGCCAGGCGTCTCATCGAACGGGCTCCTTCGGTTCGGGTACGGGAGTTGTTGTGCCCCTGACCCGCCCTTTCACCGTTTCTTCCAGGGGGCTCCGCCCCCGGACCCCCGGCCCTCGAAGGCCGGGCGGGCCGAGTTCAGCCCGGCGGGGGGTTCCAGGGGGGCGGCAGCCCCCTGGGAAACGGTGAAAGGGCGGGGCTGGGGAGCTAGCCGCACGTCCGCGCGCCCACATGCAGCGCCAGCGCCGTGTTCGGTGCGACCGTCGCCGTGAAGCGGCCGTCCGCGCCCACCGTGACGCGACGGCCGCTCTGGACGTCGCAGTAGTCCCCACCCGGCAGCGACGTCTGGAAAGTCCGGCTCAGCGCGAACCCCTCGTGGTTGACCACCACGTACCCCTTGTCGCCTCGCCCGAAGGCGATCGCCTGGTAGCCGTTGTCCCACCACCCCGTCACCGGCGTGCCCCGCACCGCGTTGCGGAACGCCACCATGCTCCGGATCTCCGGCCATGCGTGCTGGCACTTCCAGCCGTCCTGCCAGCACGCTCCCACCGCGCCCTCGCGAGGCGGCCCCGCGTCGCGGTCGGTGAACTCGTAGCCGGAGTGGACGTCCGGCGAGCCGTACGGCCAGGCGAGCATAAAGACATTCGCCAGCGTGTAGTTCGCGCCGTCCTTGTAGGAGAGGGTGTCGCCGTTGCGCTCGGTGTCGTGGTTGTCGACGAAGACCGACGCCTTGTCGCTCGACAGATAGGCCCAGCCCTCGCCGTAGTTCTTCAGATAGGCCAGCCGTTCGCGCTGGAAGACGCGCTTGAGGTCGCGGGCGTAGCGGAACTCCTGGACGTCACCGGTGCGGGTGTACTCCTCGGGCCGGACGGCCTCGCCGGCACCGTAGATCGTCTCCTGCTTCCAGTAGACGTCCGGCCGGCTCAGTTTCGCCTTGATCGCGGCGAGGTCGTCGGCGGCGATGTGCTTGGCGGCATCGACGCGGAAGCCGTCGGCGCCGAGGGAGAGCAGGTCGTCGAGGTAGCCGGCGATGGCGGTGCGGACGTGGTCGTTGCCGGTGTCGAGGTCGGCGAGACCGACCAGTTCACAGTTCTGGACGTCCATGCGGCTGGTGTAATCGCTGATGGGCTTGCGACAGGTGTGGAAGTCGGTGTCGCCGTAGAGACCGGGGTAGCCGTACTTGGTATACGACGTGCCGCCCGTGCCCACGCCGGCGCCCGCCGCCATGTGGTTGACGACGGCGTCGACGACGACCTTCGCGCCCGCCGCGTGGCAGGCGCGCGTCATCTCCGCGAAGGCGGCCCGGTCGCCGAGCCGGCCGGCGATCCGGTAGCCGACGGGCTGGTAGGAGGTCCACCACTGGGGTCCCTGGATGTGTTCCTGGGGCGGGGAGACCTGGACGTATCCGTAGCCGGCGGGGCCGAGGGTGTTCGCGCACTCGCGGGCCACGGACTTGAGGTCCCATTCGAAGAGGACGGCGGTGACGTCCTTCCCGCCGGGGGCGCTCGCCGCCGCCGGTGGGGCGCCGACGGCCGTTCCCGCCAGCAGGGCGGCGGCCGCGACAGTAAGGATTCTCCGGGCGATTCCGGGCATTCCTCCGGGCATGTTTCCGGGCGTGCGAGTGGGGGGCACGGCGTCTCCTGGCGTGGGGGTGGGGGCGGCGGTGCGGCGTACGACGACCCCGCGAGGCAACCCGCCTTGCCCGTAAGGCCCATGAAGGGTCATGAAGGTTCTTGCAGCAAAGGTGCCCGCACGACCGCAACCCCTTGCCGGTCGAGACCGTACGAGCCCCGGCCGCACCGGTCAACCCTCTGGACACGGGATGGTTACAACCGCGAAATCTTGGGATTCCCTTCTTGCAAGGTCTTTCGCAAGAGATTGCAGCCTGTTAGCTTCCTCCTCAGCTCGGGCCGCCCTCCCCTCAGGCGGCCTCCTGGAAGAGGAGCATCCATATGCGAAGAGGCATATCGGTCGCCGCCGTTGTCGGTGCGCTGGCCCTGACCATGACCGCGTGCGGCGGTGGCGGCGACAACGGCGGTGACGGCTCCAAGGCGGCGAACGACCCGGGCGCCGTGAGCGGCACCATCACCTGGTGGGACACCTCCGACGCGACCAACGAGGCGCCGGCCTTCAAGAAGCTCGTCAAGGACTTCGAGGCCAAGTACCCGAAGATCAAGGTCGATTACGTCAACGTCCCCTTCGACCAGGCGCAGCAGAAGTTCAAGACGGCGGCCTCCACCGGCAAGGGCGCCCCGGACGTGCTCCGCTCCGACGTGGGCTGGACCCCGGGCTTCGCCCAGCTCGGCTACCTCAAGGACCTCACCGGCACCCCCGCTCTGGACAACACCGGCGACTTCCTCGAAGGCCCGCTGAAGAACGCGGCGTACCAGGGCAAGACCTATGGCGTCCCCCAGGTCACCGACACCCTCGGGCTCCTCTACAACAAGGAGCTCTTCCAGAAGGCCGGCGTGGAGAAGGCCCCGGCGAACTGGCAGGAGGTGAAGGAGGCGGCCGCGAAGGTCAAGGAGAAGACGGGCGCCGAGGGCATCGGCCTCAGCCCCGACAGCTACTACTCGCTGCCCTTCCTCTACGGCGAGAACAGCGACATGGTCGACGCCGCCAAGAAGAAGATCACCATCGCGAACGCCGCGTCCCTCAAGGGCATCGAGACCGCCGTCGACCTGGTGAAGTCCGGCGCCGCGCCGAAGCCCGCCGGTACCGACGGCTACAACGTCCTCAAGACGGACTTCAAGAACGGCAAGCTGTCGATGCTGATCGACGGTCCTTGGGCGACCAAGGAGATCTTCGGCGGCGACGCCTACAAGTCCCGGGACAACCTGGGCATCGCGCCGATCCCGGCCGGTTCCACCGGTACGGCGGGCGCCCCGGTCGGCGGCCACAACCTCGTCGTCTACGCCGGGTCCAAGAACTTCGACGCCTCCTATCTCTTCACCCGGTTCATGACCGAGGCCGCCCAGCAGGAGAGCGTCTCCACCGCCGTCGGCGTGCTGCCGACCCGCAAGTCGGCCTACACCCAGGCCGTGCTGGCCGACCCGGTGCGCAAGTCCTACTACGAGGCGCTGAGCAAGGCCCACCCGCGCCCGCCGATCCCGCAGGGCGGCGACCTCTTCACCGAGTGGCTCCAGCACTACACCAAGATCCTGACGCTGAAGGAGGAGCCCAAGGCGGGCCTGACGGCCACGGCCAAGGCCTGGCAGTCCGCGCTCCTCAAGGACTACGGGGTCGAGGAGTAGGACCCCCATGGCTGCCACAGTCGTCACCCGGGTCAAGCGCTCCTTCGGCACGCACTGGTACGCGTGGGCGATGGTGCTGCCCGTCGTCATCGTCCTGGCGGTCCTCGTCGGGTATCCGCTGGGGCGGGGCATCTACCTGTCCTTCACCGACGCCAACGAGGCCAACATCGGCCGGACGATCGGCGTCAACCACATCCCGTCGAGCTACCAGTTCGTCGGCCTCGACAACTACTGGAAGGTGCTCTCCGGCCAGGAGGGCCACTTCTACTCGCGGCTGGGCTGGACGGTCGTGTGGACGGCGTCCTGTGTGGTGCTCCACTACACGATCGGCCTGGGGCTGGCGCTGCTGCTCAACCGGCAGATGCGGTTCCGGACGCTGTACCGGGTGCTGCTGGTGCTGCCGTGGGCGGTGCCGGCGTTCGTCGCCACGTTCTCCTGGCGGCTGATGTTCAACGAGAAATACGGCGTCCTCAACTCCTTCATGACCACGTTGGGCCTGGACCCGGTGGACTGGCTCGGCGACAGCTTCCTGCAGAAGGTGTCGGCGGTCGCCGTCAACGTCTGGCTGGGCGTGCCGTTCATGATGGTGGCCATCCTGGGCGGGCTGCAGTCGATCCCCGCCGAGCTCCACGAGGCGGCCGAGATGGACGGCGCCTCGCCGTGGCAGCGGTTCCGGCACGTGACGCTGCCGGGGCTGCGGGAGGTGAGCGGGACGGTGATCCTGCTCGGCGTCATCTGGACGTTCAACATGTTCCAGGTGATCTACCTGCTGATCGGCGCGGGGGCCAGCTCGGACAGCGAGATCCTGGTGACGTACTCCTACCGGCTCGCCTTCCAGGGCATCCGCGACTACGCGGGCTCGGCGACCTACGGGATCCTCATCCTCTCCCTCCTCCTGGTCTTCGCCGTCTTCTACCGCCGGACGCTCGCCCGACAGGAGGCCTCGCGATGACGAGCACCACCCCCCGCCCCCGCGGCGAGCGCTCCCGGGCGGCCTCGGCCGGGCTACACACCGCGCTGATCGTCGCCTCGGCCGTGGCGCTGTTCCCCGTCCTGTTCGTCGTCTTCGTCTCGCTGCGCGGCCGCGACGGCTGGCAGGAGCCCACCCGCTTCGTGGGCTTCAGCCTGGACAACTACACCCATGTGCTGGGCGAGACGAAGTTCCTGACGTGGTTCGGCAACTCCGTGGTCGTCGCCCTCGGGGCGACCGTCCTGGGCGTGCTCGTCGCGGCGAGCGCGGGGTACGCGGTCTCGCGGATGCGCTTCCCCGGCCACCGGCCGCTGATGTGGACGTTCCTCGTCGTGCAGATGTTCCCGATGGCGGTGCTGATCGTCCCGCTCTACAACCTCCTCGGGCAGCTGGAGCTCCTCGACTCCTACACCGGCCTGATCGTCACCTACTGCTCGATCTCGGTGCCGTTCTGCGCGTGGATGCTCAAGGGCTACTTCGACACGATCCCCGCCGAGATCGACGAGGCGGGCCGGGTGGACGGGCTGACGCCCTTCGGCACGTTCTGGCGGCTGATCGTGCCGCTGGCCCGGCCGGGGCTGGCCGTCACCGCGTTCTACTCCTTCATCACGGCCTGGGGCGAGGTCGCCTTCGCCTCCCAGTTCATGAGCAGCGAGGAGCACTACACGCTCGCCGTGGGCCTGCAGACCTTCGTGGGCCAGCAGAAGGCCGAGTGGGGGCTGATGACGGCGGCGGCCGTGCTCATCACCGTCCCCGCCGGCGTGGTCTTCTTCCTCGCCCAGCGGCACCTGGTCGCCGGGCTCACCTCGGGCGGCACCAAGGGCTGACCCTTCGGTCCGCCGACCCGACGACCCGACGACCCGACAGCCCGCCGGGTCGGCCCGCGCGACGACGCACCCCGAACCGACAGCGACCCTACGAACCGATAGGACGTACATGACCCAGGACCTCGCGCCCTCCGTCCGCCCGGACGCCCACGCCCACGCCGCCACCGACGCCGCGCCGGCGGCGGAAGGCTGGTGGCGCAGCGCCGTCATCTACCAGGTGTACGTGCGTTCGTTCGCCGACAGCGACGGCGACGGCATCGGCGACCTGCGCGGGATCCGCGAGCGGCTGCCGTACCTGGCGGGGCTGGGCGTGGACGCACTGTGGCTGACGCCGTTCTACGCCTCGCCGCAGGCGGACGGGGGCTACGACGTCGCGGACTACCGGGCCGTGGACCCGCTGTTCGGGCAGCTGTCGGACGCGGACGACCTGGTGCGGGAGGCGCACCGGCTGGGCCTGCGGGTGATCGTCGACATCGTGCCCAACCACACGTCGGACCGGCACGCCTGGTTCGAGGAGGCGCTCGCGGACCGTCCGGGGGGGACGGCCCGCGAGCGCTACCACTTCCGGCCGGGCCGGGGCGCGGCCGGGGAACTCCCGCCGAACGACTGGGAGTCCGTCTTCGGCGGCCCGGCCTGGACCCGGACGACCGGTCCGGACGGCACCCCGGGCGAGTGGTACCTCCACCTGTTCGCGTCCGAGCAGCCGGACCTCAACTGGGAGAACCCGGAGGTGCGCGAGGAGTTCGCGTCCGTGCTGCGGTTCTGGCTGGACCTGGGCGTGGACGGCTTCCGCATCGACGTGGCGCACGGCATGGTCAAGGCGCCGGGGCTGCCGGACATCGGCCGCACCGAGCAGGCCAAGCTGATCGGCGCGCAGGTGCTGCCGTTCTTCGACCAGGACGGGGTGCACGAGATCCACCGCGACTGGCGGCGGCTGCTGGACTCCTACCCGGGCGAGCGGATCGGCGTGGCGGAGGCGTGGGCGCCGACATCGGAGCGGCTCGCGCTGTACGTCCGGCCGGACGAGCTCCACCAGGCGTTCAACTTCCAGTTCCTCACCTGCGACTGGGACGCCGGTCAGATGCGGACGGTGATCGACGCGTCGCTGGAGGCGACGCGTTCGGTGGGGGCGCCCACCACCTGGGTGCTGTCCAACCACGACGTGGTGCGGCACCCCACGCGCTACGGCTCCGGCGACACCGGCCTGGGGCTGCGGCGGGCGCGGGCGGCGGCGCTGCTGATGCTGTCGCTGCCGGGCTCGGCCTACGTCTACCAGGGTGAGGAACTGGGGCTGCCGGAGGTCGTGGAGCTGCCCGACGAGGTGCGCCAGGACCCGGCGTTCTTCCGGGGCGACGGCCAGGACGGGCTGCGCGACGGCTGCCGGGTGCCGCTGCCGTGGTCGGGCGAGGAGGCCCCGTACGGCTTCGGGCCCGGCGGCAGCTGGCTGCCGCAGCCCGCCGCGTGGGCGGAGCTGTCGGTGGAGGCGCAGTCGGGGGACCCCCGCTCGACGCTGGAGCTCTACCGCTCGGCGCTGGCCGTCCGACGGGAGCTGCCGGGGCTGGGCGACGGGGAGATGACCTGGCTGGACGCCCCCGAGGGGGTGCTGATGTTCTCCCGGCCGGGCTTCGTGTGCACGCTCAACACGCTCGGCGACGAGGTGACGCTGCCGGTGCCGGGCCGCCCGGTACTGGCGAGCACCGCCCTGGCCATCTCCATCCCGGAAGGCCGCTGCACGGGCGGTACGGTGCGGATCCCCTCGGATTCATGCGTGTGGTGGGCAGTCTGACATGCGACCGGTACAGTCACCTCCTGTGACCGCCCGGCTCTCCGACATCGCAGCCCAGGCGGGTGTCAGCGAAGCAACCGTCAGCCGCGTCCTCAACGGAAAGCCGGGGGTCGCCGCCTCCACCCGCGAGGGAGTGCTGGCCGCGCTCGACGTGCTCGGCTACGAACGGCCGGTAC
Source organism: Streptomyces sp. L500 (assembly GCF_054551825.1). Classification (NCBI taxonomy): domain Bacteria; kingdom Bacillati; phylum Actinomycetota; class Actinomycetes; order Kitasatosporales; family Streptomycetaceae; genus Streptomyces; species Streptomyces sp. L500. The sequence continues at coordinate 44,164 of NZ_JBTOLC010000005.1, read as the reverse complement.
GGCTGCGGCAGCGCAGCGCGGGCCTGGTGGGACTGATCACCCCGGAGCTGGACAACCCCATCTTTCCGGCGTTCGCGCAGGTCATAGGGCAGGCGTTGACCCGCCAGGGCTATACGCCGGTGCTGGCGACCCAGACGCCGGGCGGCTCCACGGAGGACGAGCTCACGGAGATGCTCGTCGACCGGGGCGTCGCCGGGATCATCTATGTCTCCGGGCTCCACGCGGACACCTCGGCGGACATGCAGCGCTACGCCCGGCTGCGGGCCCAGGGCGTGCCGTTCGTGCTGATCAACGGCTTCTCGGCGGAGGTCCGGGCGCCCTTCGTCTCCCCCGACGACCGGGCCGCCGTACAGCTGGCCGTCACCCATTTGGCCGCACTGGGCCACCGCCGGATAGGACTGGCCCTCGGGCCCCGCAGGTACGTTCCCGTGCAGCGGAAGATCAAGGGCTTCCTGGACAGCATGCGGGAGCGGCTCTCGATGGGCCGGGAAGAGGCCGAGGAGCTGATCCAGCATTCGCTGTTCACTCTTGAGGGTGGTCAGGCGGCGGCCGCCGCGTTGATCGACCGGGGGTGCACGGCGGTGGTGTGCGCCAGCGACATGATGGCGCTGGGGGTGGTCCGGGCGGCGCGGCAGCACGGTCTCGAAGTCCCGCGCGACATCTCGGTGGTGGGCTTCGACGACTCGCCGCTCATCGCGTTCACCGATCCGCCGCTGACCACGATCCGGCAGCCGGTCCAGTCGATGGGTCAGGCCGCGGTGCGCGCGTTGCTGGAGGAGGTCGGCGGGACGCCCGCGCCGTACGGCGAGTTCGTCTTCCTGCCCGAACTGGTCGTCAGGGGCTCCACGGCCTCGGCGCCGGGAGCGCGTACGTAACCCTCGTACAGGCGCCCGGCACGGGCCGTCCGAAGGAGGACGAACCGGGGCGTAGGCGGCGTGAACCGGACCGGGTGCCGATCTGCCGTCGGCGGCTATCTGGCAGACTCTTTCCCTATGGGTGAAGCGACAGCAAAGACCCTGGAAGGCCCCACGGCCGCCGCGCCACCCACCGAGGCGGGTGGCGCGACGGGCGCGGTCCGGCCGCGGACGAACCGCTTCCGGCTGCGGCGGCCCCGTGCGCCACGGCGCCCACGCCTGTGGTTCGAGGTACTGCTGATCGCGGTGAGTTACTGGACGTACTCGCTCGTCCGCAACGCCGTGCCGGAGCAGAGAGCCGCCGCGCTGCGCAACGCCGACTGGATCTGGCAGGCCGAGCAGAGCCTCCACATCGCCGTGGAGCACACGGTCAACCGGGCCGTGAATTCGGTGACGTGGCTGATCGTGGGCATGAACTACTACTATGCGACGCTCCACTTCGTCCTGACCATCGGTGTGCTGGTCTGGCTCTACCGCTGGCACCCCGGGCGGTACGCGGCGGCCCGGCTGACGTTGTTCGCCACCACCGGTGTGGCCCTGCTCGGCTACTACCTGTATCCGCTCGCCCCGCCACGGCTGATGGAGGACCTCGGCTTCGTCGACACGGTCGTCGTCCACCACACCTGGGGCTCGATGGCCTCGGGCAACCTCGCGGACGTCTCGAACCAGTACGCGGCGATGCCCTCGATGCACATCGGCTGGTCGACCTGGTGCGGCGTCGTCATCGCGTCGCTGGCGCGGCCGGTGTGGGTACGGGTGCTGGGGGTGCTCTACCCGGTGGCGACGCTGGTGGTGATCGTGTCGACCGCCAACCACTTCTGGCTGGACGCGGTGGGCGGCCTGCTCTGCCTGGCGCTCGGCCTCACCCTGTCCCGGGTGTGGTTCGGGGCGCTGCCGCACCGGCTGCCCCGCCATGTGGCGATCAAGGACGACCGGCGGGACGCTGGACCGGGCGGTCCGGGCACGGGCAACCCCGCCGGCCGGGCGCCGCGGCAACGCCGCCGCGCCCCGTCCCGCCCGCAACCGGTGGCCCCGGGCGGGCGGCGTTCCCGCACGACGGAGCGGGTGCGCTAGGGAATCGGGTCGGCCCGGCGGCATGGGCCGGGCCAGGCCGGGAGGCTGGGGCTTCACGCCGTGCCGTCGAGCAGACCGCGGACTTCCGGGACGTCCCGGAGCAGTGGAACGGCACGGAGGGGACGACGCAGTCCTGCTCCGTCCCGGCGCCGTCTTGTGCCAGCGCTTCGCCCGCTTCTCCCAGAGCCCGAATGGCGGGTTGCGCTACCACCTTCCGTGAGGCCCTGGGCCGGTACTGGCGGGCCATCAGGAAGTAGCGGCCCCGCCCGGGCCCCGCTCAGCGGGACCCGGGCGTTTTTTTACGCTCTGTAGCCGTTACTGGTGTAGTGGAGAGGGGCCGTCAGAGGTGGCCCAGCACGTTGACCACCCGTCCGCTGGGGTCGCGGACGAAGAACCGCCGCACGCCCCACTCCTCGTCCTGCAAGGGGTGAATGATCTCCGCACCGCTCTCCAGCATGACCGCGTAAGCCGCGTCCACGTCGTCCACCTCGACGCTCATGTCGGGGGCGACGGGCGCGGTCCTGTCGCCGGTCATGACACTGATCTGCGCCGCCGGGCTGGACGGGGAAGCGAGCGTCATGATCCAGCCGTGGTTCATGACCTCCTCGAAGCCCAGCAGGCCATAGAACTCCCGGCTCTCCCGCCCGGCCTCGGACCGGATGTTGGGCACGACACGACGAACGGTCATCAGTGACTCCAAACAAGAACGAAGCTGCCTTGTGTCTCCCCAGGAGTACTACGTTGTCGGGGATCCAGGTGCCCGCTCAGCGGGGGCCCGGGCTCCCGTAGAACAGGTCCTCCACCACCGCACGCGCCCGCCGCGTCGTCCGCCGGTAGTCGTCCAGCATCTCCCCGCCGTGCCCCGCCGGGTAGCCCAGGTACCGGCCCACCGCGGCCAGTTCCCGGGCCTCGCCCGGGAACGTGTCGCCGGGACGGCCGCGCACCAGCATCACCGCGTTGCGGACGCTCGTCGCCAGCACCCACGCCTCGTCGAGGATGCGGGCCTCCTCGGCGGTGAGCAGCCCGGCGGCACACGCGGCGGCGAGGGCGTCGCGGGTGCGGGTGGTGCGCAGGCCGGGCTCGGAGTGGCCGTGCCGCATCTGGAGGAGCTGGACGGTCCATTCGACGTCCGACAGGCCGCCGCGTCCCAGCTTGGTGTGGGTGGTGGGGTCGGCGCCGCGCGGGAGCCGCTCGGACTCCATGCGGGCCTTGAGGCGGCGGATCTCGCGGACGGCGTCCTCGCCGAGGCCCTCGGGCGGGTAGCGCAGCGGGTCGATCAGCTCGATGAACCGCCGGCCCAGGTCGGCGTCGCCCGCGACGGGCTCGGCGCGCAGCAGGGCCTGGCTCTCCCACACCAGCGACCAGCGGCGGTAGTAGGCGGCGTAGGAGGCGAGGGTGCGGACGATCGGCCCGGACTTGCCCTCGGGCCGCAGGTCGGCGTCGACGAGCAGCGGCGGGTCGGTGGTGGGGAGCTGGAGCAGCCGGCGCATCTCGCCGGCGACGGCGAAGGCGGCCTTGGCGGCGTCCTCGTCGGAGACGCCTTCGCGCGGCTCGTGGACGAACAGGACGTCCGCGTCGGATCCGTAGCCCTGTTCGTGGCCACCGAAGCGGCCCATGCCGATGACCGCGAACCGGGTGGGCAGGGTGTCGCCCCACTCGCCCCGGACGGCCGCGCGCAGGGCGCCGGCGACGGCGGCGGCGTTGAGGTCGGAGACGGCGTCGCCGACGATGCCGGCGCGGGCGGCGTGGTCGTTCCCGGCGGTCTCGGCGGCGCCGCGCGAGCCGGTGCCGTGCTCGCCGGAGGCGTGGGCGCGGGCGGCGGGGCCGACGCGCCCGTAGGCGCCGATGATGTCGGCGGCCGCGGTGCGGAACAGCTCGCGGCGGCGGACGCCGCGCACCGCGACGATGGCCGCCTCGGCGTCCTCGGCGCGGCCGACGGCGGCGAGGACCTCCTGTTCCAGGGCCTCGCGGCCGCGTGGGCGCAGGCCCCCGGAGTCGCCGAGGAGGGCGACGGCCTCGGGGGCGCGCAGCAGCAGGTCGGGGGCGAGCCGGCCGGCGGACAGGACGCGGGCGAGGTTCTCGGCGGCGGCGCCCTCGTCGCGCAGCAGCCGCAGGTACCAGGGGGTCTTGCCGAGGGCGTCGGAGACCTTGTGGAAGTTGAGCAGTCCGGCGTCGGGGTCGGCGGAGTCGGCGAACCAGCCCAGCAGCACGGGCAGCAGGGTCCGCTGGATGGCGGCCTTGCGGGTGACGCCGGAGGCGAGGGCCTCCAGGTGGCGGAGGGCGGCGGCGGGGTCGGCGTAGCCGAGGGCCGCGAGGCGCTGGCCGGCGGCCTTGGGGCTGAGCCGGATCTCGCCGGGTTCCAGCTGGGCGACGGCGTCGAGCAGCGGCCGGTAGAAGAGTTTCTCGTGCAGCCGGCGGACCTCGCGGGCGTGGAGCTTCCACTGCCGGCCGAATTCGGCGACCGGTTCCTTGCCGGGGGCCCACTCGTACGTACGGGCCAGGGAGCGGCCCAGGCGGCGCAGGTCTTCCTCGCGGTCGGGCACGAGGTGGGTGCGGCGCAGCCGGTGGAGCTGGATGCGGTGCTCCATGGTGCGCAGGAAGCGGTAGGCGTCGCCCATGAGTTTGGCGTCGGCGCGGCCCACGTAGCCGCCGGCGGCGAGGGCGGCGAGCGCGTCGAGGGTGGATCCGGAGCGCAGGGTGGCGTCGCTGCGTCCGTGGACCAACTGGAGGAGCTGGACGGCGAATTCGACGTCGCGCAGGCCGCCGGGGCCGAGTTTGATCTCGCGGTCGACCTGGGCGGCGGGGATGGAGTCGACGACGCGGCGGCGCATCTCCTGGACGTCGGTGACGAAGTTGTCGCGCTCGGCGGCCTGCCAGACGAGCGGGGAGAGGGTGTCGACGTAGTCCTGGCCGAGGGCGAGGTCGCCGGCGACGGGCCGGGCCTTGAGGAGGGCCTGGAACTCCCAGGTCTTGGCCCAGCGCTGGTAGTAGGCGAGGTGGCTGGAGAGGGTGCGCACCAGGGGGCCGTTGCGGCCCTCGGGGCGGAGGTTGGCGTCGACGGTCCAGATGGTGCCCTCGGCGGTGACGTCGGAGCAGATCCGCATCATCCGGGAGGCGAGGCGGGTGGCGGAGCGCAGGGCGGTGGCCTCGGCGGTGCCGTCGCGGGCCTCGGCGACGAAGATGACGTCGACGTCGGAGACGTAGTTGAGCTCGCGGCCGCCGCACTTGCCCATGCCGATGACGGCGAGCCGGCAGGCGGCGGCGTCGGCCGGCTCTTCCTCGGTGGCGATCGCGAGGGCGGCGCGGAGGGTGGCGGTGGCCAGGTCGGCGAGTTCGGCGGCGGCCTCGGCGACGTCGGTGCTGCCGCTGACGTCGCGGGCCGCTATGCCGAGGAGGGCGCGCCGGTAGGCGGCGCGCAGGGCGTCGGCGGGTTGCAGCCCGGCCTCGCGGCCGCGGCGGGCCCCGTCGGCGAGGGCCCATTCGAACTCGGGGACGGCGGGGTGGAGGTCGGTGGCCTCGAAGCTGTCGAGGGCGTGCCAGTCGCCGGGGTGCCGGGCGAGGTGGTCGCCGAGCGCCTCGGACGTGCCGAGGACGCCCAGCAGCCGGTCGCGCAGCGGCTTGGCGGCGGCGAGGGTGTCGAGGAGGGCCTGCCGGTCGGCGTCGTCCCGGGCGGCGAGGGACTCGGCGAGCCGGACGAGCCCGCGCAGCGCGAGGTCGGGGTCGGCCGTGGCGCCGAGGGCGTCGAGCAGCACGGGGCCGGTGCCCAGGGACCCCAGCGCGGGGGTCCCCAGGAGCCGCTCGGCGTCGGCCACGGCGGTGAACCCGCAGCGCAGCAGCCGGCTGTAGGTACTGCTCCGCCGCCCGTCGGGCACGGTCATCGCTGGCCCTCTCGCTGATCGTCCGGGGTGGTCCTCGGCCGGCCGTGCCGGCCGTGCGGTCAGAGCACCGGCAGCATCTTGCGCAGCTCGAACGCGGTCACTTCCGACCGGTACTCCTCCCATTCCTGCTTCTTGTTGCGCAGGAAGAAGTCGAAGACGTGCTCGCCCAGGGTCTCGGCGACCAGTTCGCTGCGTTCCATCAGCTCGATGGCCTCGCCGAGGTTCTGCGGCAGCGGCTCGATCCCCATGGCCCGGCGCTCGGCGTCGGACAGCGCCCACACGTCGTCGTCGGCGCCCGCGGGGAGTTCGTACCCCTCCTCGATGCCCTTGAGACCCGCCGCGAGGAGGACGGCGTAGGTCAGGTAGGGGTTGGCGCCGGAGTCGATGGAGCGGACCTCGACGCGGGTGGAGCCGGTCTTGCCGGGCTTGTACATGGGCACGCGGATGAGCGCGGAGCGGTTGTTGTGGCCCCAGCAGATGTACGAGGGGGCCTCGCCGCCGGCGCCGGCGGTGCGCTGGGAGCCGCCCCAGATGCGCTTGTAGGAGTTGACCCACTGGTTGGTGACAGCGGAGATCTCGCCCGCGTGCCGGAGCAGTCCGGCGATGAAGGACTTGCCGACCTTGGACAGCTGGTACTCGGCGCCGGACTCGTGGAAGGCGTTGCGGTCGCCCTCGAAGAGGGAGAGGTGGGTGTGCATGCCGGAGCCCGGGAAGTCCGAGAACGGCTTGGGCATGAACGTCGCGTGGACGCCCTGCTCCAGCGCCACCTGCTTCATCACGATGCGGAAGGTCATGATGTTGTCGGCGGTGGAGAGCGCGTCGGCGTAGCGCAGGTCGATCTCCTGCTGGCCGGGGGCGCCCTCGTGGTGGCTGAACTCGACCGAGATGCCCATGGATTCGAGCATCGTGATGGCCTGGCGGCGGAAGTCCATGCCGACGCCGGTGGGCGTGTGGTCGAAGTAGCCGGAGGAGTCGGCGGGCACGGGACGGGTGCCGTCGACGGGCTTGTCCTTGAGCAGGAAGAACTCGATCTCGGGGTGGGTGTAGAAGGTGAACCCGAGGTCGGAGGTCTTGGCGAGGATGCGCTTGAGGACGTAGCGCGGGTCGGCGTACGACGGGGAGCCGTCCGGCATCAGGATGTCGCAGAACATCCGGGCGGTGCCGGGGGCCTCGGCGCGCCAGGGCAGGATCTGGAAGGTGCCCGGATCCGGCTTGGCGATCATGTCCGATTCATACACCCGCGCGAAGCCCTCGATCGCCGAGCCGTCGAAGCCGATGCCCTCGTCGAAGGCCTGCTCGAGCTCGGCGGGGGCCACGGCCACGGACTTCAGATAGCCGAGGACATCGGTGAACCACAGCCGGACGAACCGGATGTCGCGCTCTTCGAGTGTGCGGAGCACGAACTCCTGCTGCTTATCCATGGCAACCTATCCTTGCAGGTCAGACGGCTCGTTTCACCGGGTGCGGCACGGGCTGGACCTTGAGTATCACGTCCCCGGGTTACCGGTGGGTTTCCGGACGACGCCGCTCCCCCCTCGGTTTCCTTCAGTCATCGTACTTATGCCCATACGAAAAGCGCCGCCGCGCCACAGCCGGAGGGGCTGGGGCACGGCGGCGCGGATGCCGACAGGCCGGAGCAGCTACGGAGCGTTACCCCGCGTGGCCGGCCGGGGAGGCCGCCACGCAGGTGGCGGTACCGAACTCACCCTTGGCGGTGGCGCGCTTGGCCTCCTTGCCGTTGATCGTGATCACGCACCGGGCCTCGCCGCCCTTCTCCCCCAGGATCAGGCTCAGGCTGGGCGCGGTGGCCACCCCCTTCATGGTGACTTTCTTCTTCCACGGGAGCGCGGGGGCCTCGACGGTCTCGGTGGCCTCGTTCTTCTGATCACCGGTGCCGTAGGTGATGTCCTTGACGTCGCTTCCGGTGATCTCGTAGACGACCTCGAACTCCTTGTTGTCGAGCTTTTCGAACTCGTCCTTGGCTGCCTTTTCGGTGGAGCAGCCGACGAGGAGGGCAGCCGCCAGGCCTACGGCCGAGATGCAACGAACGCTCCTCACAGAGCCGTGCATATCAATTACCCCTTATTCGGTTCTCACCGGACTTCAATTTCGAACCCGTAATGCTCTCTGACATTGAACGCCATCTCCTCACCGCAGAAGGCCGGGATCCTCTGTTCCCACCACCCCCAGCCGCCAGACACTGCGAAGCCTCCTTCGAGGACCTCTCTGAACGAATCGTCGATCCGGCCCACCTCGGCCGCGAACCATTCCGCTTCCGGGGTGGACCGGATGACCGGATCAGCGATGACAGCTTGCAGGAAGCGCCTGATGGAGATGTCGTCCCAATACTCGTAGAGAGTGGATCCGTATCCCTCCCCACAGTCCTCGACGAATTCCGCCCAGGTTTCGAGCGCCCGCTGAGGTGTGACTGGATGCCGCAACTCCGAACGATCGACCATTTCCCTGAACCTGTCGAGAAAGAGCACTCTCATCTCCTAGATCAGCCGCGGGTTCGCCCTACCTGTATTTCATGGTGGAGCGACGGAAGTACGACAGCCCGTCCGCCGGGCGGAAGAACGTGGATATAGAGCCACTGCTGTTGCGGTATCCGTAGTACCCCGTCGCCGAGTGGAACCGGTGTACTCCACCGTCCTTCGTGAGCACGCTGATGGCCCCGTCCGGCCCGTCACCGTCCATGAAGTCACGCGCGGCGTTCCGGAACGCCCGGCGAGCGCCTGCCCCCCTGAACTCGGGCATGTCGACCCCGACAGCCCGCGGCTCACGCTGCCTCCCCTTCTTGTAGCGGAAGTCGACACCCTTGACGTGCTTGGCATAGTGACTGTTCGCCGACTGCTCGGAATGGAAATCCGGCCGGTTGTCGCCCCCTCCACAGTTGTGTACGAGGACCGGTACGGCCGCTGCCTGCGCGTAGTAGGTGTGGGTGCCCTGAACCGTCAGGTTGTAGACCGTGGCGTTCTGCGTCCACGCCTTGACCGAGGTGACCTGGACCCAGGTACCCGCGCTGGTCCGGAGCCACTGACCGGGCTTCAGCTGACCGGCGTCGACCCACTTCTTCAGGTCCGGGACCCAGAAGGGGTGCCCCTCGGTGGCGATGAGCGTGCCGCCATCGGTCCGGTCGTCTCCGCTGACCGTGATCTTGACCAGGTCCTTGCTGCCGCTGCCGATGATCGTGGCGACGACGGGCTCGGCCTTGGTCTCACCCGTCTCCGGATCGGTGGCCAGGACCTTGTCACCGGTCTTGACCTGCTCGATCGACTTGCGACTGCCATCGGCCATCAGAACGTCGGTACCGGGAACGAAGCTGTTGCCGGTCGGGCAGCTCTGCGGCTGTGCCGCCTCCTTCGCCTGTTCCTTGACCTCCTGTTTGACCTCCTTCTTGATCTCTTGCTTCACCCCTTGCGAACCCTGCGGTTTCGCCTGTTTCGGCTTCGGGTTCGGTTTGGGTCTCGGCTGCGGCTTCGCTTGGGGCTTCGGGCGTTGCTTCGGGGCCTCGCGGTACTTGGCCGCGCGCTTAGGAGCCGCCTTGGCGGCCACCCGCTGCTTGGCCTTGGCCGCGGCCTTCGCCGCCGCCTTCTTCGCGGCTTCCGCCCGGGCCTTCGCGGCGGCGACCTGTGCCGCCTTCTTCTTCGCGGCTTCCGCGGCCGCCCGCTTGGCGGCCTCGGCCGCGGCCCGCCGCTTGGCCGCAGCGATGGCCGCACGCTTCGCGGCCTCACGCGCGGCGGCGATCGCCGCACGGCGGGCGGCCTCACGCGCGGCCGCGCGAATCGCGGCCTGGAGGGCGATGCGGGCGGCGATCGCGACGAGAATCGGGAAGAACTCGCCGTCCGGGTCCGACTCCGTCGCCGGCGCGTTGTTCGCGTAGGCGTACGGGTTCATCTGCTGCGGAATCCCGAAGTCGATCACCGGGTCCACCGAGATGAAGCGGCCGGTGGCCGGGTCGTACTCGCGGGCGCCGAGCTGCGTGAGTCCAGTGTTCTCGTCGGTGCGACCGCCGACGAAGCCGCGTTTGCCCGGCCAGAGACCGGGTTTGGTGCCGCGCTGCTCCCCGAAGGGGGCCAGCAGGCGCCGCTGGACGGGCAGCCCTTCCTGATCCAGGCCCACCGAGCTGTAGGCGCTCCCGTGATGGTCGGTGAGGAGCAGGTCGAGCTTGCCTTCGCCCTTGGTGCCGTCGCCCTCCTCGGCCGTACGGACGGTGGTGGCGCCGGGGTGCTCGTAGTAACGGGTGGCGGAGAGCTTGCCGCCGGCGTCGACGGTCAGTTCGCCGCTACCGAGGTAGAGCGTGGTCTCGCCGTTGGCCGCGCGGTGGATGAGGCGATTGCCTTCCGCGTCGTAGAGGTTCTCGGTGTCCTTTCCGTCCTCGGTGATCTTCGCGAGGTTGCCCTCCGCGTCGTAGGAGAAGGTCTGCACCTTCCCGCCGACCTGCCGGATGGTCGTGTTGCCGACGGCGTCGTACGCGTAGGTGCTGACCGACGTGCCGCCGGGGCCCTTGGACTCCACCTTCGTCAGCGACCGGGGCTGGTCCTTGCCCGGGCCCGGGTAGGTGTACGTGCGCGTGACGTCCTTGCCGCTGTCGCCCGTCGTGTCGTGCTCAACGAGTTTCGTGCGGTTGCCGACCGCGTCGTAGGTATAGGACTGCCAGTACGGCTGCTGACCGCCGACCGTCTCCTTGGACGGCCCCGCCTGGCAGCCGTCGGTGGCTGTCCAGGCACCGGTCATCCGCCGCAGCGCGTCGTAGGCGAAGCACTGGACGTCGCTCTGACCACCGTCCGGCATCGTCGCGCCCGGAGTGCGCGCGATCCTGGTGACGTTGCCGGCCGGGTCGTAGCTGTAGGCGATGTCGTCGATCCGGCCGCCGCTCGCGTCCTTGCTGTCGCGGTCGTGCACGGTCCGGCTCAGGCGGCGGGTGTGCTCGTCGTAGAACGACGTCGAGTACACCTTCCTGCCCTGGACACCGGCCTCGCTGCGCAGCAGCTCGCCGGATGCGGAGTACTGCAGGTTGGAGGCGTAGACCGAGATGCCGGCCAGCGTTACGGGCAGGCCGTCACCGTTGTAGCGAGTGACGAGACGTTCCTTCTTGAGCGGCCCGGTCTCGGGGATCTGCGTCCACTCGGGCAGGCCGGTGTTCGGCGTGTAGCCGTGCTCGAAGGTGTACGTGCCGGCGAGCTTCTTCTCGGAGTCCGGGATCACCAGACGGGTGCCGGTCGGCTGGTAGGCCTGGTTGTAGCCGGCGACCTCGTTGCGGTACTCCTTCCCCCCGCTGTAGCGGATGGAGGCCGCGGGCAGGCCCTTGAGGACACTGTCGTACGTCCACTCGGCGAGCTTGGGCCCGTCAGGCCCGCCCTCGCGCAGCGAAGTGGGACGGTCGAGCGCGTCGTAGGTCGTCGAGACCTTCTTGCCGCGCGCGTCGGTCACGGTGACCGGACGGTCGTCCTTGTCGTACGTGGTGGTGGCCGTGCCCTTGTCCGGGTCCGTCGCCTTGATCTGCCGGCCCCGGGCGTCGTACTCGAACGTCCAGGCGTTGCCGTCCGGGTCGGTGACCTTGGTCAGCTGGCCCTTGCGGTTGTAGCCGTAGGAGGTGTCGTTGTACTTGGTGCGCTCCTCGTTGAGGTACTCGCGCAGCTTCGTGCGACGGCCGTCGCCGTCGGTGAAGGTCGTCCGTACCGTGCCGCCCTTGGGCGGGAAGACCGTCGACTCGTTGCCCTGGTACTCGGCGGTCGTCGTCTGCTGGTCGTCGCCGTAGCGGCGGGTGACCTCCTTGACCTGGCGGTCGTGGCCGTCATAGGTGACGACCGTCTGGTGCGGCACCTTGTTGTCGGCGACGATCAGGAGATTCTCGCTGACGTCGCCTTCGACGAAGTAGGCGTCGTTGCTCTTGGCCGTCCGGCCGTGGGTGTCCTGGATCGTGTCGCTGACAATGCGGCCGCCGCCGATGCCGGGGTGCTGGCTCTGGCGCTCGTGGAGCATGCCGTCGTAGATCTCCACGGCGGTGGAGTACGAGCCGCTCTCCGTCAAGGAGCGGGTGATCGCCGTGGACGGGGCCGTCTTGGTGATCTTGTACTCGTGCTCGGAGCTGGGCGACTGGCCGGCGGCCCGGTCCCGGTTGATGTCCCACAGCTTGACCAGCCGACCGAGACCGTCGTAGACCATGTCCTTGCGGCGGCCGTTGGTGTCGACGACCGCTGTCGTGCTGCCGCGGGCAGGGTCGGCGTAGGTGGTCTCGGTGTGGCCGAGCGGGTTGGTGACCACCGTCTTCGCCGGAATGGCACCGATGGCGGGGGTGTACGCGGTAGTGGTCCTGTTGCCGTCCACGTCCCAGCTGGCGGTCGGGCGGCCGTGCGCGTCGTACTCCGTGCGCTCGGCGACCTGGTAGCCCTTGCCGTCGCCGGTGATCTCCTCTACTGACGTGACGTCGCCCCTGACAGGGCCTTCTCCGAGGCCCTTCCCGTCGTAGTAGGTGCGCGTGTCCGAGACGACCGAGCCGCTGTCGCCGCCACAGGGGCCGGTGACGGTCTTCTCCTGGGCCTCCAGCTCCAGGATCCACTTGTCGGTGTTACGGGCGTAGGTGACAGTCGTGCACGCGTCGTCGTCCGGGTCGTCGATGTTCCCGAAGTCGTGTGTGCTGACCGGGAGCCCGTACTCGTCGTAGGACGTCGTCTCCTTGCTGCGCAGCCAACTGCCGTCGCCCTGGCGCTCGCGTTCCTCATTGCTCTCGGGGTGGCCCATGCGGGCCTGGAGCGCCGTGGTGCCTGCCCTCTCCCGGGTGGCGGTGACCGTCGAGGCCAAGGTCAGCTTGGTGGCGGACTCCACCTGGCCGCCCTCGTCCAGATAGGTGACCTTCTCTCGCAGCTGTCCGTTGAACTGCGGCAGGTCGGGCACCTTTCCGCCTTCGGAGTCGGTCAGCTCGGCGCCGCGCTTCTTGCCGTCGGGCAGCGGGTCACCGTCCAGTCCCTGGTAGTAGAGGGACTCGGTCATCGACCGCTTGCCGTCGTCACCGCGGCCGACCAGCTCACGGACCTTGGCGTAGCCGCGGTACTGGTTCCAGGTGCGTTCCTTGGGCTCGGTGAACTCACCGTCGTCCCACGCCCAGCCCGGTGCGCCGAGGTACTGGTAGGAGGTCACCTTCGGGAGGGCGTCGGTGACGTTGTCCTCCTCGCGGACCTCCGTCACGACGTACTTGTGGAACCAGTCCAGGACCGGCTTGCTCTCTCCCGGCGGGGTCCAGTAGGTCGGGTAGCAGCGCATGCCGTTGTCGTGCGGCGTGGGCAGCTTCACGTTGCCGGGCATCGTCGAACACTCACGCGGGGAGTACGTGACGCCGATGGTCGAGCCGTGTTCGGTGTCCACCGCGTTGACACGGAAGCGGGAGAAGGGCGGGATGCCCTCATAGCCGTCGACGCGGTTGTCCATCTTCTCGCCGCGGAAGGTCACCGACGGGAGGGTGGTGTCCGTACCGCCGGTGTGACCGGTGCGGGTGATGGAGGCCAGCCACAGGGCCGGGCTCGTGGCGTCCGTGTTCGGGAACTGGTGGGTGAGCTCGTAGGTGTCGGCCTTGGCGTAGTCGTCGCCCACGAGGGCCTCGGTCGCGATCTTCACCAGCCGCTTCGTCGACCAGAAGCTCGGCGACGGCTTGTCGCATTTGCCCTTGCCTTCGCACTTGAGGTCGAAGGGGACGTCGGGCCAGTTCTTGGCGTTCTCCTTGGTGAGCTTGCCTGGGGCGCAGTCGAAGTCCTTCGACGGCAGGCAGCGCTCGGCGGTGACGAAGTGGACGCGTGCGGCCGCCTTCGCGGAGAAGAGGGAGTCGGCGCGCTGGCCGTAATCGATGCGGGTGAGGTAGCCACCGCGGTCGTACGCGGCGAGTTTGTCGGCTTTGCCGAGCTGGCCGTAGTGGTTGGTCTCCTTCTCCCACCACAGGCTCATGGCGTTGCCGTGCGGGTCGACGACGTAGTCCAGGTTCCAGCGCCATGCCTGGGAGCAGGAGGACTTGTCGAAGGTGTCGGCGTGACAGGGCTCGCCGGAGTGGTTGCCGAAAACCGGGACGGTGAAGGCCGAGTTGGTCTCGGGCTTGCCGGTTCCCCAGCCGGGCAGGCGGTTCAGGCCGAACCAGTACTGAGTGCCGTCCTTCGACGTGAGGACCCAGTGCTCACCGTCGTTGTCGCCGTTGGCGGCGCCCTTCTTCAGCTCGATGCGGGCACCGTCGTCGTCGGCGAGCTTCCATTCGCCGCTCTTGTCGTCCCGGACGAGCTCATTGCTGGAGCCGTCGAGGGAGAGGGTGAGGCTGTCGGTGAACCAGCACAGGTCGCCGGTTTTGGTCTTGTTGTTGGCGCCGTTGGCCATGTCCTGGGTGCAGGACTTGTAGCGGCGCTCGACGAAGCCCGGGTGGTAGTCCCAGCCCTCACCGATCCAGGAAGCCTGATTGTTGGTGGAGGCGGTACGGCCGTCGATGGCCTGGGAGGAGTAGCCGAGTTTGATCTCGGGCTCCGCGCCACCGGGGGCGTCGGGGGTGTCGATGGGGTGGTTCCAGGAGAATCCGCCGGCGTGGCCGCCGGCTGCCCAGGAGCCGGAGGGGGACAGCGAGGAGGCACCGTAGTTCCCGGTGGAACCGGAGGCCTCGGCGGCCGCCGCGAGCATCACCGGTGCGCCGGGCGCCAGCGTGACCCGGGCGGTCAGGCGCTGCTTCTTGGAGTTGTTCTCGCTCTTCAGCGGGGTGCCGGTGGAACATCCGGCACGGGCCGGGGTCGTGGCGGCGCAGGCGGGGAGCTCCACCAGTCGCAGGCGCGAACCCCAGTCACCGCCGAAGCGTTGCGCGTAAGAGGAGTAGTCGAGCTCGACGTCGACCTGTCGCGGAGGTCCGCGCTTCCCCGGTGCGGCCACGCCCGGGCTCGCCTTCGCGCCGGACGCCTGACCGGCGGCCTCGGTGCCGCTCGCGGTGAGCTTGACCACCGGGCCCTCGGCGCCCAGTCCGGCCAGTGCCTTCTCGTCCGGCATCTCGACATCGACGACGCCGGGCTCGGCCGAGCTTGCTTCCGACTGCCCCGCGGCTGCGGGCTTGACGTAAAGCGGTAGTTCGCCGGCCTTCACGGGCTTGCTCGCGCCGTCGCGCGTGGCGAGCGACGCCACACCGTCCGACAACGCCGACGCGAGGCCCACTCGTGCACGTCCGCTCGGCAGCCGGGTGCTCTTGGGCGCTTCCCATGCCTTGGCCGCGCCGTTCTTCTTCGGCCCGTTCTTGCGCTTGAACTCCTCGCCCTTGACGGGCTTTTCCTGTTGAAGCTTGATCAGATTCGGATTGGCCTGCTTGGCCGCTGCCGGAACCGTGGTTCCCAACAGCGACCCCATGAGGGACAGGAAGACGACGGCGACGGTGGATCTCCACCGTCGCCGTAACGCCCACCAGTCGCCTGGTGCGATCACGTCCGTGGACTCCTCCGAGGGGGCCAGGGTGATGGGCACAAGCAGGGGCGCCCCCTCACCAACCCCCCGATGTGTCACTTCAGTAAAGCTTTCCGCCGGGCATATGCCAAGATCCCCCCAAGATCTGTCCAATGTTCCATCTCAGGCTTGTTTCCTCTTCGGAAGGAAAGCTCGTGATACGCACAAGCGGCCGTTCTCGGCCATCACGACCGAAAAGATCTGCACACGCCCTGACATCCTTTGCGACCGTCTTCGCTGTGGGCCTCACCGCCTTAGGAGTCGCACCATTCGCGACGTCCGCATCGGCCGACGAACGCCCCGTCGCGGGTGATCAGGGCAGCACGGAAACCCGTACGGATAGGGGAGCTTCGGCCGAAGCGCGACGGACCGGAAAACCGGTCGAGGTCACCGCCCTGCGGACCGAGACACAGGAAGTGATGGCCACCCCTTCCGGTACGTTTACGCTCACCCAGCATGCCCAACCCGTACGCGCCCGGAAAAATGGCCAATTGGTGCCCATCGACACCGCTCTGCAGCACGCCGGGGACCGCATCGCCCCCAAGGCCACCACCCTTGACGCCACCTTCTCCGCAGGTGGCGACACCACGCTCGCCACGCTCACGGAGCAGGGGCGTCGTCTGTCCATCCAGTGGCCCGAGCGCCTCCCCACGCCCGTCCTCGACGCCAACGAGGCCACCTATCCTGAGGTGTTCGCCGGGGTGGACCTCAAGGTCCGGGCGACGGCCGAGACCATCTCCCAGGTTCTCGTCGTCAAGAACGCCGAGGCCGCAAGGAACCCGGGACTCCAGCGACTTCAACTCGGCCTGGAGGCACGGGGGCTACGCGTCGACGTCGACAAGGTGACCGGCACCGTACGCGCCCTCAACCCGGCGGGTCAGGAACTCTTCACCTCGTCCACGCCGCGCATGTGGGATTCATCGGTGAGGCCGGACGGCAAACGCGCTGTTTCCCTCAGGAGTGCGGCCGCGCCGACTGCCGCCGACCTCGAACCGGGAGTCAAGCACGCGAACGTCGGGCTCTCCTACGACAGCGGAAAACTGACCTTGACGCCCGACCAGTCGGTGCTCAACGGGAAGGACACCACTTACCCCGTCTACATCGACCCGAAATTCGGCGGTAGGCGCCAGGCCTGGACCATCGCCTACAAGCCGACGCCCAACTCCTCGTTCTGGAACGGCACGGGATGGGGTGGCAACGGCAAGAGCACCTCGGAGGCCCGCATCGGCCACGAGGGCGACGACGGCGGAACGGCCAGGTCCTTCTTCCAGATGGACTCAAAAGGTCTGGCCGGAGCCGAAATCATCGACGCCCAGTTCAACATCGTCAACACCCACTCCTGGTCCTGCGATGCCAGACCCGTGGAGCTGTGGGACACCGGCACCATCTCCTCGTCCACAACCTGGAACAACCAGCCCCGGTGGATCAGACAGGTGAAGACGCTGAACTTCTCCCACGGCAATGACGTATTCGGCTGCTCCGACAAGGGCGTGGACTTCGACGTCACCTCAATGGCGAGGGAGGCCGCCGAGAAGGCGTGGTCGACCATGACCATCGGGCTGCGGGCCAGCAACGAGTCGAACGTCTACGACTGGAAGAAGTTCAGCAGCGACCCCAAGCTGATCGTCGAGTACAACCGGCGCCCCGACAATCCGACCAGCTACGGCAGCAGCCCCTCCGTCGCCTGCGACGCGGCCCCCGCCCAGCAGATCGGCAACACCGACGTCCAGCTCTATGCCAGAGTCTCCGACCCCGACGGCGGCACGCTGCGGACCCGGTTCAACATGTGGATCAAGGATGGCGATCCCGCCGTCTTCAATGAGACGGTGTCCGTCACCAGTGGCAGCGTCGCCAAGGTGATCGTCCCCAAGGACATCTTCAAGGACGGCGTCACCTACCAGTGGCAGGTACGGTCGGACGATGGCCGTACGACATCCTCCTGGCGGCCGGATACGCCTTGCCGCTTCACCGTCGACAAGTCCCGCCCCAGCACACCGCCCACCGTCAGCTCCAAGGAGTTCCCCAACGGTGACGACGGCATCCCGGGCGCGCCCGCCCGGACCAAAGGGACCTTCACCCTCGGCAGCGGCGGGGCGAAGGACGTCGTGAAGTACGTCTACGACTTCGACCGCAAGAACCCGGTCACCGTCGCCAGCCCCGCCTCCGCCGGAGGTAGCGTGACCGTCGCCTTCACTCCGCCCAGCGCAGGCCCCCACATTCTCTACTCCTACAGCGAGGACGCCGCCGGCAACCGCTCGGACACCGGCACCTACCTCTTCTACGCCGCCGGCACGGGTGTCAAGGACAAGCCCGGGGATCTGAACGGAGACGGCAGCCCCGATCTATGGGCCGTGGACGGCGACAACAAGCTCCGCATGTACCCCGGCACCGGCGACGGAGTGTTCGGGCCCGCGACGGTGGTCGCCGAAGGCGGTTTCCAGGACACCCTCATCACTCGGCGGGGCGACTACACCAACGACGGATACGACGACCTCGTCGCCCGTCACCCCGACGGCAAGCTGTGGATCTACCGCAACACCGGATTCGGGGCCCTCGACACCGACAACCGGCAGGAGCTGCGTCAGTTCATCCCCGAGCTGCAGACAGCGAAGATCAGCCAGATCATCTCCCTCGGCGATACGAACGGCGATGGAGCCCCAGATCTTGTCGCCAAGGTGGGGGACAGCCTCTGGTTCCTCGCGGGGCACCACGGCAACTACATCGACGACGCCTATCCCCTGGCCGAGAGCGGCTGGTCCGGCCGGGATCTCATCGCCCCCGGCGACCTCACCGGCGATGGAAACCCCGATCTCCTCGTCCGTGACAACGCCACCGGTCAGCTCGTGACCCATCATGGCGCGCCCGCCGCCGGCACCGGCGGGATCGACCCGGTCAGCCTGGTCGTCGGCGCCACGTCGGTGTACGGCGCCGCCGCTTGGCAGAGCTCCAACCGTCCGCTGCTCGCCATGCCCGGCGACGCGAACGCCGACGGCACCACCGATCTGTGGGCCACGACCACGGACGGCAGCGGCACCCTGCTCTTCTACCCCACCAAGAACGGCGCCCACAGCAGTCCCGTGCTCGTGGGCACCGCCGGCTGGAAGGGCATCAAGGCCATCACCTGATCCGGTCCGCGGTCGAGCCGTGTCGTGGGGCCGGGTCCCGGTGGAGCCCGGCCCCACGGCGGGCCCGTTGACCATCAGCCGCTCGCCCGGACCAGCTCCCACTCGTGCTCCGGTCCCCCGCTTCCCGGCAGCACCATCTTCAGGCCGTACGCGCCCTCGCCCGCCCGGTGGCCGACGTGGACGGCGAGTTTATCGGCGGTGGAGTGCTTGTGGCTGAGGAGAGCTCGGCCGGTCCAGGTCCAGCGCTGGTCGCGGTCGGCGGGGGTGGCGAGGCGGCGGAGGGCCGGGCCGTGGCCGGAGGGGCCCAGGAGGAGGGTCAGCACCCGGGGGATGTACTCCTCGGCGTCGGCGGCGAGGGTGACGATCCCGGTGTCCGCGTCGATGTGCCAGCCGCAGTGCCGCGCGGAGACGGTGGCGCGGTCGCGGACGTCGACGAAGCCCTCGGTGGCGTGCCCGCAGAGGACGTAACGCGGGTCGCTCCGCCAGCGGATGACGTAGCGGGCGCCGCGGTCCGGTCCACCGGGTTCACCGCGGTCACCGGTGAAGGGGATGCCGTGGTGCTCCGTGCTCACGTGGGTGCTCCTTCGCCGCGACGGTGCGTTCCGCCGCCCACCCTCGCGCACCCCGCCACGCCGCACCCGTCGGCAGCCGCCGACCGGGTGGCGCCGTACGCGGCCTCAGGTCCGTATGAACGGAGTCGCGAGCACGGCCGCGGCGATGGCCTGGGGGCGGTCGTACATCAGCAGGTGGCCGGCCGGGGCCACGGCCTCGAAGCGGGCGTCGAGGCGGTCGGCGAGGGCGCGCTGGCGCTCCAGCCAGCGGCGTTCCTCGGCGGAGCCGGTGCCCGGGGAGGCGGCGAGCACGGTGACGGGGACGGGCGGCAGCCCGTGGTGGGCGCGCAGGTCCTCGAGTTCGGCGGCGACGTCGCGGTAGCGGGCGTTCTCCATGACGATGGCGCGCGCCACGCGCGCGGTGCCGTACGTCCGGCGCACCACGTCCTCGGGGGCGGGGTCGTGGCGGGTGACGGAGGCGGCGCGGACGGCGAGGCGGCGCAGGGCGGGGCCGAGGGCGCGCGGCAGTCCGGCGGCGGCGAGGGCCCGGCCGCGCACCCGGGCGGCGGCGGTGCGCAGTTCGCGGGCGGGCACGGGCCGGGCGTCCGGCACGACGCTGGCGTCGACGAGGACGAGCCCGGCCGTGCGCTCCGGGTACGTCCGGGCGTAGGCCTCGGCGTGGAAGCCGGCCAGGGAGTGGCCGACGACCGTGGCCGGGCCCGGCAGCCCGAGCGCGTCGAGGACGCCCGCCATCCGGGCGGCCTCGGCGGCGACGGTGGGGGGCTCCAGCGGCGCCGCGCTGAAGCCGAGCCCGGGGCGGTCGAAGCGGACGACCGTGCGGTGCGGGGTGAGCAGGGGGACGACCGGCTCCCAGTCGAACCAGCCCATGCCGAGCCCGGCGCTGAGGACGCACACGGGCCCCGAGCCCTCGCGCAGCACGTGGAGGGTCACGCCGCCGACCCGCAGCATCCGGCCCGGCGGCCGTCCCGGTGGCCGTTCCGTGCCGTGCGTGCCGCCGCCCGTAGCGCTCATCGAGTCCCCCTCGGTCCGTCCCCGCGGGCCGGCGGTCGTCGGCGGCCCGCTTCGGAGAGCACCGACAAGCTACTCGACGGGGGTGGCCTCCTGTCGCCCGGCCGTCACCCAGTGCGGCTTGCGGAGGGCGAGGAAGGCCAGCGGGACGAGGAAGCCGAGCGTCAGCAGCCCGCCGCCGACGATGAGCAGATAGCGCCACAGCGGCTGGCCCCCGAACTGCTCCGGCGGCACGAAGCCGATGAACATGGCCCCCACGGAGGCCGCGAAGCCCACGCCCGCGACGAGGCCCAGCGCCGGGACCCTGAAGCCGCGCGGCTGGTCGGGACGGGTGCGGCGCAGCCGGAGGGCGGCGGCGAACATCAGGAGGTAGACGACGAGGTAGATCTGCGTCGTGACCACCGAGAAGATCCAGTACGCGCTGGAGACGTCGGGGATGAAGGCGTAGAGCAGGGCGATCAGCGTGGTCAGGGCGCCCTGGGCGACCATGATGTTGCGCGGGACGCCGTTCTTGTTGAGCTTCTGCAGGGCGGGCGGCAGATAGCCCTCCTGACGGGCGACCATCAGCAGGCCCTGCGAGGGCCCGGCCAGCCAGGTGAGCATGCCGCCGAGCGCCGCGGCGACGAGCAGGACGCCGACGACCTTGGTCAGCCAGCCCACGTGGAAGTGGTCGAAGAAGCCCTGGAATGCCTGCATCACACCGGCCGTCAGGCTCAGGTCCTTGCCCGGCATCACCCAGCTGATGGCCAGCGCGGGGAGGATGAAGATCAGCAGAACGAGTCCGGTGGCGGCGAAGACCGAGCGCGGGTACTCCTTGCCGGGCTCGCGCAGCGAGGAGACGTGCACGGCGTTCATCTCCATGCCCGCGTACGACAGGAAGTTGCCGACGATGAGGACGAGGCTGGCGAGCCCGGTCCACGGCGGCAGGACATGGCCGCCGTCCATGGGCGCGGCCGACGGGTTGCCCTGGGCGAGGAAGGCCATGCCGAGGAGGACGAGCACGACGCCCGGGATCAGCGTGCCGACGACCAGCCCCACGCTGGAGAGCCCGGCCACGGCCTTCGTGCCGCGCGCGGAGATCAGCACCCCGGCCCAGTACACGACGACGATGACGAGCGCGACGTAGAGGCCGTTGTTCGCGAGGGACGGGTCGATGACGTACGCGAAGGTGCTCGCCACGTAGGCCAGCAGGCTGGGGTAGTACGCGATGGTCATCGCGAACTGGCACCAGACCGCGAGGAATCCGAGCCGCTTGCCCAGGCCCTCGGTCACCCACCGGTGGATGCCGCCGGTCCAGCCGGAGGCCAGCTCGGCCGAGACCAGGGCGGTCGGCAGCAGGAAGACGACGGCGGGGAGGAGGTAGAGGAAGACGGCGGCGAGGCCGTAGAGGGCCATGGAGGGGGCCGGGCGGAGGTTGGCCACGGACGCCGTGGTCATCATCGCGAGCGTCGCCCAGGAGATGAACTGGATGCGGGTGGCGCCGGATCCTGTTGCGTCGGCTCCGGTGGCGGGGGCAGCCGTTTGGGGACGTTCGTCCCGGACCTGTTCCGTGATGGTCATTGCTGGGAGAGCGTCCTTCGGGCGGTGCGTCACGCGTGTGCGGTTCGTCGAGCGGTTTCGTCCCATAATCGGGCCTCCGGGCCGCCGTTCGCACATCGCGCCCTCGGCTCGCTCCGCTGCCCGCCTGGAGGGCGGATACCCCGGAGGGGTAGGGTGCCCGGAGGTCAACGGGCTTGTGGAGGCGGGCGATGCACGGACGGCGGAGGGTCGCCGCGTGGTGCGGCCGGCTGCTGCTGTTCGCCGCGCTGCTTCTCGGCATCGTGACGATGCACACACTCGGGCACCCGCGTGACCACGGGGCGGTGGCGGTGACCGCCGGGACGGCGGGCGACGCGATGCCGGGGGCGCACGCGACGGCATCCGGCGGGCACGCGATGGCATCGGTCGGCCACGCCACACCGGGTGCGGGCCACGCTTCCGTTCCCGCAGCGTCCACCCCCCACGGCGGCGGTCACCGCGGCATGGATCCACTGTCCGTATGTCTCGCCGTGCTCGGCACGGGGTCGGCCACGGCCTTCCTGCTCGCCCTCGCCCTGGCCGCCTTCCTCCGCTTCTTCCGCGACCGGCCCGGTACGGGCCCGGTGGCCGCCCGCGCGTGGTTCTCGCGCGCGCTGTGGCCCGTCCCGCCCCCGCCACGACAGAAGGCCCTCGCCCGGCTGTCGGTACTGCGCGTATAGGGGCGCGTTCCGCTGCCCGCCTCGTCGGCGGCAGCGCACGCGCCCGTCATCACGCACACCCACCGACACCACAGAGGTGCACTCCCATGCGCACAACCACCCGCCGCGCCGTGCTCGGCGCGGGGATCGCCGCTGCCGGAAGCGGACTGCTGGCCGCCTGCTCGACGGGCAGCGGCGGCAGCCCCTCCCCCTCCGCCACCCCCGGCGGATTCGTCTCCCCCGACGGCCGCGAGGTGGCGGCCGCCGAGGCCCGGCGCGGCACGGGCCCGGTCCGTCAGGTGCGGCTCACCGCGACTCCCGCGCGGCTGGACCTGGGGGGCGGCCGTACGGTCGCGAGCTGGGCCTACGGCGACGCGCTGCCCGGCCGGGAGGTCCGCGTCACGGCCGGCGACACCCTCGCGCTCACCCTCGCCAACCACCTGCCCGTCCCCACGTCCGTGCACTGGCACGGGCTGGCGCTGCGCAACGACATGGACGGCGTCCCGGGGCTGACACAGCGCCCGGTCGCGGCGGGGGCGTCGCACGACTACCGCTTCACGGTCACCCACCCGGGCACGTACTGGCTGCACCCGCACTCCGGCACCCAGCAGGACCGGGGGCTGTACGCGCCGCTGATCGTGGAGGACCCGAAGGAGCCGCTGAAGTACGACAAGGAGTGGGTCGTCGTGCTCGACGACTGGGTCGACGGGGTCGACGGCAGCACTCCGGACGCGGTGCTCGCGGAGCTCGCCAAGGGCATGGACATGGGCGGCATGGACCACGGCGGGGGCGGGATGAGCCATGGCGGGGGGCACGACATGTCGCACATGTCGATGACAACGGCTTCCTCCCCCTCCCCCACCGGCCCGCCCCGGATGCTGATGGGCGCCACCAGTGACGTCCTCGGCGGTGACGCCGGCGATGTCGCCTATCCGTACTACCTGGTCAACGGGCGGACGCCGGAGGATCCGGAGACCTTCACCGCGAAGCCCGGCGACCGGGTCCGGATCCGGCTGATCAACGCGGGCGGCGACACCGCCTTCCGCGTCGCCCTCGGCGATCACCGGATGACCGTCACCCATACGGATGGTTTCCCCGTCGAGCACATACAGACGGACGCGCTCCTGCTCGGTATGGGAGAGCGCTACGACGTCCTGGTGGAGGTGAAGGACGGCGTCTTCCCGCTGACCGCGCTGGCCGAGGGCAAGAAGCACGCCGCGCTGGCCCTGCTGCGGACGGGCGGCGGTTCGGCGCCCGGGGCGGACGTACGCCCCCGGGAGCTGGAGAGCGCCCCGCTGACGGCGGACCGGCTGAAGGCGGAGGGCGGGGTCGCGCTCAAGGAGCGCCGGCCGGACCGCACGATCACGCTGAAGCTGACGGGTTCGATGGCGAAGTACGACTGGGCGATCAACGGACGGACGTACTCGCCCTCCTACCGCCAGCCGGTGGCGGCGGGCGAGCGGGTGCGCCTCGCCTTCGTCAACGCCACCACGATGTGGCACCCCATGCATCTGCACGGGCACACGTTCGCGCTGCCGGGCGGCGGGGCGCGCAAGGACACGGCCATCGTGCTGCCGGGCAAGCGGCTGGAGGTCGACTTCGACGCGGACAACCCGGGGCTGTGGATGATCCACTGCCACAACGTCTACCACGCGGAGTCGGGGATGATGACGGTCCTCGGCTACCGCGCGTAGGGCGGGAAAAGGGGAGGGCCCCGCACCGGGCCCTCCCCTTCACCGGTTCACCCGGGCTCAGACCGCGAGCGGCACCTGGGTGCCGGGCGCGGTCCCCCGGTAGTGGTCGACGATCTTGTTGAGCTCGCTCTGGTAGTACAGCGGCCACAGGCCGAAGAGGAAGATGAGCAGCAGGCCGAGACCGCCGCTGCAGCTGGGCTGGAGACCGGCCGCGCGCTGGGCGTCGGCGATGCGCTTGCCGGTGTTGTAGATGGACACGAACGGCGGAACGAGCAGGATGCCGCCGAACATGATGGTGAGCAGGCTGCCACCCGGGCTGATCTTTCGGCGGCTGTCGAACTCCGCCATCTCCTTGTGAATCTTGTAGTACCAGACCAGGAGATAGATCCCGAGGGTGATGATCGGCAGACCCAGCCAGACGCCGAAGATGTTGCGGCGCTTCATGGCCAGGCCGTAGTGGGCCGAGCCCTGCGGCTGCCCGTAGGGGGCCGGGGGCTGGGCGGCGGGCGGATAGCCGTAGCCGGAAGCCTGCTGACCGTAGGGCTGCGGCTGGCCGCCGTAGGCCGGCTGCTCACCGTAGGGCGACTGGCCGCCGTACGCCTGCTGGCCACCGTGGGGCTGCTGACCGCCGTAGGGCTGCTGCGGCGCGCCATAAGGCGGCTGCTGCTGACCCCCATAAGACTGCGCACCCCCATAAGGCTGCTGCCCCCCATAAGGCTGCTGACCGCCGCCGTACTGCGGCGGCTGCCCGCCATAGGGCGGCTGCGGCTGCTGCTGCTGCGCGTAACCGCCCTGGTACGGGCCGGGGGCACCCTGGCCGGGCACGGCCGGGGGGTAGGGACCACTGTCGGGAGGCTGCGGATTCCACTGCGGCGGCTGCGTGCTCAACGGGTCTCCTAGGGATTAATGCTGACAAAACATCACCCGACCCACGGCAGGACACCCCATGGGCAGATCGCGCAGCTTGTCACAAGATCACATTCCGTGGCCAGATCGGTACGGATCTCTCCCGAGTCGCCGTGGCCGCCCTCACACCACATCGCGTCAGTCAGACGATTACACTGAGGCGCGTGGCTCAACTTCGTCTCGCCCTGAACCAGATCGACTCCCGCGTCGGCGACATCGCCGGGAACGCCGAGCGGATCGTCCACTGGACCCGGCGCTCCGCCGAGCAGGGCGCCCACCTGGTGGCGTTTCCCGAGATGGCGCTGACGGGGTACCCCGTCGAGGACCTCGCCCTGCGCTCCTCCTTCGTCACGGCCAGCCGTGACGCGCTGCGCGCGCTGGCCGCCCGCCTCCAGGCCGAGGGCCTGGGCGAGCTGCCCGTGATCGTCGGCTATCTGGACCGCAGCGAGGAGGCCCGCCCGCGCCTGGGCCGCCCCGCCGGGGCCCCGCGCAACGCCGGTGCGGTGCTGCACCGGGGCGAGGCCGTGCTGACCTTCGCCAAGCACCACCTGCCGAATTACGGCGTCTTCGACGAGTTCCGCTACTTCGTGCCCGGCGAGACGATGCCCGTGCTGCGCGTCCACGGCGTGGACGTGGCGCTGGCCATCTGCGAGGACCTCTGGCAGGAGGGCGGCCGCGTGCCCGCCGCGCGCTCCGCCGGTGCCGGGCTGCTGCTCTCCATCAACGCCTCCCCCTACGAGCGTGAGAAGGACGACACCCGGCTGGAGCTGGTGCGCAAGCGCGCCCAGGAGGCCGGTTGCGTCACCGCCTACCTCGCGACGACCGGCGGCCAGGACGAGCTGGTCTTCGACGGCGACTCGATCGTCGTCGGCCGCGACGGCGAGGTCATCGCCCGCGCCCCGCAGTTCGAGGAGACCTGCCTCGTCCTCGACCTGGACCTGCCGGCCGCCCCGGCGACCGCCCCCTCGGGCGTCGTCGACGACGGCCTGCGCGTCGAGCACGTCACCGTCTCCGCCGACCCCCTCCCCGCCTACGAGCCGGAGTTCACCGGCGGCCTCGCCCCCCACCTGGGCGACGACGAGGAGGTCTACACGGCCCTGGTCGCGGGCCTGCGGGCGTACGCGGAGAAGAACGGCTTCCGGAGCGTCCTCATCGGCCTGTCCGGCGGCATCGACTCGGCGCTGGTCGCCGCGATCGCCTGCGACGCGGTCGGCGCGGACAACGTGTACGGCGTGGCCATGCCGTCGCGCTACTCCTCCGAGCACTCGATCGCCGACGCCGAGGAGCTCGCCCGCCGGACGGGCCTCCACTTCCGGACCGTGCCGATCGCCCCGATGTTCGACGCGTACATGGGCTCGCTGGGCCTGACCGGCCTCGCCGAGGAGAACCTCCAGTCCCGGCTGCGCGGCACGATGCTGATGGCGATCTCCAACCAGGAGGGCCACATCGTCCTGGCCCCGGGCAACAAGTCCGAGCTGGCCTGCGGCTACTCCACCCTCTACGGCGACTCGGTCGGCGCGTACGGCCCGATCAAGGACGTCTACAAGACCGGCATCTTCCGCCTCGCCAACTGGCGCAACCAGGCGGCCGCCGAGCGCGGCGAGACCCCGCCGATCCCGGAGAACTCCATCACCAAGCCCCCGAGCGCCGAGCTGCGCCCCGGCCAGGTGGACACGGACTCCCTCCCGGACTACGACGTCCTCGACCGCATCCTGGAGCTCTACGTCGACCGCGACCGGGGCCGCGCCGACATCGTCGCGGCGGGCTTCGACCCGGAGCTCGTCACCCGGATCCTGCGCCTGGTCGACACGGCGGAGTACAAGCGCCGCCAGTACCCGCCGGGCACCAAGATCTCCCCGAAGGGCTTCGGCAAGGACCGCCGCCTCCCCATCACCAACGGCTGGCGCGAGACGGTCTGATCGAACCCGCGACCCCTGATCAGCCCCCGGACGGGCCGGCCACCTGGCCGGCCCGTCCGGCGTTCGTGGACGAGTTCGTGGACGACGCACCGCGCACGACCAGCCCGGCCAGGAGCCGGTCCGTCGCCTCCGCCACCGCGTCCACGGCCTCGTCGAAGACGGCCCGGTTGTGGGCGGCGGGGGCGTGGAAGCCGGAGATCTTGCGGACGTACTGGAGGGCGGCGGCGCGGACGTCGGCCTCAGTGGGCTCGGGTGTGGCCGGCGGTCTGAGCGTCTTGATGCTGCGGCACATGCTCCAAGTGTGCCCCCGTGACCACACGCGAGGTCTCTCCCCGGTCCAGGGCGCCCGCGAGGACCGCGATCGCCAGGCCCACCACCGCCAGGGCCGCGCCCACCAGCGTGGGCGAGGTCCAGCCCCAGCCCGCCGCGATGGCGACGCCGCCGAGCCAGGCGCCGCCCGCGTTGGCAAGGTTGAAGGCCGAGTGGTTGGAGGCGGCGGCCAGGGTGGGAGCGGCCTTGGCCTTGTTCATGATGAGCATCTGGAGGGGCGTGCTGGTCATGGAGCCGGCGGCGCCGAGCAGGACGACCGTCACCAGCGCGGCCCACTTCACGTGCACGGTGAGGTCGAAGACGACGAGGACCGCCGCGAGGCCGGCCAGGGCTCCGTAGAGCGTGGGGCGCGGGGCGCGGTCGGTGAGGGGGCCGGCCGCGAGGACGCCCAGGGTCATGCCGGTGCCGAAGAGGGCCAGCACGAACGTGACCGAGGTTTCGGAGAAGCCGGTGACCTCCACCGCCATCGCGGACAGGTAGCTGTAGACGGCGAAGACGCCCGCGAAGCCGAAGACCGTGGTCAGCAGGCCCAGCAGCACCTGACGGCCGCCCAGGGCGCGCAGCTCCTTGGCCAGTCCCCCGCCCTGCTCGGGCGGCAGCTCGGGGATCAGCCGGGCGAGGGCGGCCATCGCCGCGAGGCCGATCGCGGCCACGACGAGGAACGTCGCGCGCCATCCCAGGTGCTGCCCGAGGAGGGTGGCCGCGGGGACGCCGACGATGTTCGCGACCGTCAGGCCGAGGAACATCATGGAGACGGCCCGGGCCTGCCGTCCCTCGCCGACCAGGCGGGCGGCGACCACGGACCCCACGCCGAAGAACGCGCCGTGCGGCAGTCCGGCCAGGACGCGGGCCGCGACGAGCGTGCCGAAGGAGGGGGCGAGCGCGGAGGCCAGGTTCCCGACCGTGAAGACCGCCATGAGCAGGATCAGCATCCGCTTGCGCGGGATCCGCGCGCCGAGGGCGGTGAGCAGGGGGGCGCCGAAGACGACGCCGAGGGCGTAGGCGGAGACCAGGTAGCCGGCGGTGGGGACGGAGGTGCCGAGGTCGTCCGCGACATTGGGCAGCAGGCCCATCATCACGAACTCGGTCGTTCCGATGCCGAAGGCGGAGACGGCGAGCGCCAGCAGCGCCAGGGGCATGAGAGGCCTTTCGAAGGGCGGAAGGATGCGAAGGGTGTATGGAGCAGCCTTCCAGCCTACGGGGTACGGCCACGGGCCCTTACCCGGGAGGTGAACTCCCGGGTAAGGGCCCGTAAAGGTCCGTGCCTCGGTCCGTAAGGGTCCGTGCCTCGGACCTTGGCCTCAGATCTTGACGCGGGCCGCCACCGGCAGGTGGTCGCTGGGCGTCGCAGGCAGGGTCCACGCGGAGACCGGGTCCATGCCGCGCACCATGATCTGGTCGATGCGGGCCATGGGGAAGCTCGCGGGCCAGCTGAAGCCGAAGCCGTCGCCGGCCGCGCCCTGGGCCGAGCGGAGCTGGGAGGTGACGGGGGCGAGGGAGCGGTCGTTCATGGTGCCGTTGAGGTCGCCGAGGAGGACGACCTTCTTCACCGGCTCGCGGGCGATGGCCTGGCCGAGCGCCTGGGCGCTGTTGTCGCGCTGCCCGGCGGTGAAGCCGGCGTTGAACTTGACCCGCACCGAGGGCAGGTGGGCGACGTAGACGGCCACCGGGCCCTGCGGCGTCTGGACCGTGGCGCGCAGCGCTCGGGTCCAGCCCATCTTGATGTCGACCGGCCCGGCGTCCGTCAGCGGGTACTTGCTCCACACGCCGACCGTGCCCTGCACGGAGTGGTACTTGTACGTGCCCGCCATCGCCTTCTCATAGCGCGAGGCGTCGCTGAGCTCCTCCAGGGCCACGACGTCGGCGCCGGAGGCGGCGACGGCCCGGGCGGTGCGGGCGGGGTCGGGGTTCTCGGCGTTGACGTTGTGGGTGGCGACGGTGAAGTTGCCGCCCTTGCCGGACTTGTCGGTCAGCAGCCCGCCGAAGAGGTTGACCCAGGCGACGGCGGGCAGCAACAGGGCGATCAGCGCGGTGGCCGAGCGGCGCCACAGCGCCAGGGCCAGCAGCACCGGGACGAACAGGCCCAGCCACGGCAGGAACGTCTCGGTGAGGCTGCCGAGGTTGCCGACCTTGTTCGGCAGGTCGGCGTGGATCAGCATCAGCAGGCCCAGCAGACCGGCGAGAACCGCGAGCACGACGCCGCGCCGCCAGATGCCGGGGCCCTGCCACTGGCGGCGCCAGCGGTCCAGCCGGCTCTGGAGCGCCGGGGCCCCGGAATCGGTCCGCGCGGGGCCCGCTCCCTCAAGGCCCGTCTCCTCCATGTGCGCCTGCGGCATCGGCTGTCCTCACTGCTCCATCGCTGCTCGCCCCCGGTACCGGACGATAGGTGATCATGGCACGCGGGGCTGACCCGAACGCTCCTGGCCGGGGCGTCGGGTGGGAGGACGACCGTCCGGTCCCACCGGGTTCCGCGATGCGGGCCCGGCACGGGATGCTGTGACAGAACGGGCACATGAGGACGTCCCAGGCCACCCGGAACCCTCCGGAATCAGGACTTCCGGCCCGGAACGGCGGCGCCGGACGACCCGGGCGAGTCACCTGGGCCGGCCGCCGGGCGGGCGCGCACGCCCTCCAGGACCGTGTCGACGATCTGCTCGGCCAGCCCCTCCGGCAGCTCCTGCCAGTCGTGGAGGATCGCGCGGGAGAGCATGGGGCTGACGAAGAGGTCGGTGAGGAGGTCGACGTCGAGATCGGCCCGGATCTCCCCCGCCGCCATGCCGCGCCGCAGCACCTCGTGGAAGGCGCGGCGCCGGGCGGCGACGACCGTGTCGTGGTACTCCTGCCACAACCGGGGGTGGGCGCGGACCTGCGCGACGGCCGTCCGCAGCACGGCCGAGGAGCGTTTGGCCAGGCCGCGCCGGCGCAGGAACTCCAGCAGGGCGACGAGGTCGTCGCGGGCCGGGCCGCCGGCGAGCTCGGGGGCGCCGGCGTCGAGGGAGCGCAGCACGTCGAGCATCAGCGCCTCCTTGCCCGCCCAGCGCCGGTAGACGGTGGCCTTGCCGACGCCCGCCTCGCGGGCTATCCGCTCCATGGACAGCTCGGCGACCGTCATGCCGTCCTCGAGGAGCCGCAGCACGGTCTCGATGACGGCCCGGTCGACGGCGGCGCTGCGCGGCCTCCCGCGCCGCTCCGCCGGAACGGGCACGCCACTCACGGGCCCGTCGCTCACGGGCGCACCGCTCACCCGCCCGCCGCTCACTGGCCCGCCCCCGCGCCCTCTTCCGCCTCTTCCGCCCTCTCCGCCGCGCCCGGCGAGGCAGCGCCCCCGCCGGGGCGGCCGGGCCGGCCGGCGGGCAGGAAGAGCGCGGCGACGAGCGCGCCCAGCAGGGCGACGGCGCTCGCGCCGAGGACGGTGACGTGCATGGCGTGGACGAAGGCGTCGCGGGCCGGGCCGACGAGCTCGTGGCCGGCCGGGCCGAGCCGCCGGGCGGCGGTCAGGGTGGCCTCGATGGACTCGCCCGCCGCGTGCCGGGCGTCCGCGCTCAGGCCGGGTACGGCGTCGAGCCGGTCGCGGATGCCCGAGCGGTAGACGGCCGAGAGGAGCGAGCCGAGGACGGCCACCCCGAGCGCGGCGCCGAGCTGCCGGAACGTGTTGTTCACGGCGGAGCCGGAGCCCGCCTTCTCCCGGGGCAGCGACTGCATGATCGAGACGGTGGCCGGCGGGCTGATGTGGGCCATCGCGGTGCCCTGGCAGAAGAAGAGCACCTCCATCAGCCAGACCGGCCCGTCCCGGTCCAGCAGGACGTAGCCCGCCATGGTGATCGCGACCATCACCATGCCGCCGGTGCACACCGCCCGCGCCCCGAAGCGGGCGACGGCCAGCCGGGCGCGCGGCGCGAAGACCATCTGGGCGGCGGCCAGCGGCAGCATCAGCAGCCCGCTGTGCAGCGGGCTGTAGCCGCGGGCGCTCTGGAGGTAGAAGACCATGAGGAACGTGACGCCCATCAGGGCGAAGAAGACCAGCGCCAGCGAGGTCACCGCGGCGGAGAAGGCCGGGTTGCGGAAGTAGCGCACGTCGAGGGCGGGGTGCTCGCTGCGCCGCTCGTGCAGCACGAACAGGGTCAGTACGAGCAGCCCCGCGGCCGCCGTGCCGTAGACCTCGGGCACGGTGAAGTCGGCGAGCCGGCCGCCCGTGATGATGCCGTAGACCAGCAGGACGAGCCCCACGACGGACAGCAGCACGCCGAGCGGGTCGAGCCGGCCCGGGCGGGGGTCCTTGGAGTCGGGGACGAGGATCGTCATCGCGACGAGGGCGACGGCCACGATCGGGATGTTGATCAGGAAGACCGAGCCCCACCAGAAGCGGCTCAGCAGCAGGCCGCCGGCGATCGGCCCCATGGCGATGGCCAGCCCGACCGCGCCCGCCCAGATGCCGATGGCCTTGGGCTGCTCCTCGCGCTCGAAGACGTTCATGATGATCGCGAGGGTGGCGGGCATCACGAACGCGCCGCCGAGGCCCATCACGGCCCGGTAGGCGATCAGCTCTCCGGGCGAGCCCGCCACGGCGGCGAGGGCGGAGCCGAGGCCGAACACCACCATGCCGAAGAGCAGGACCTTCTTGCGGCCCAGCCGGTCGCCCAGCAGGCCGGCCGTGAACAGTATCCCGGCGAAGACGAGCGTGTAGGCGTTGATGGCCCACTCCAGCTCGCTCTGGGTGGCGCCGAGACCGGTGGGGGCGGGCGCGGCGATCGTCTTCATCGCCACGTTGAGGACGGAGTTGCCCAGGACGACCATGAGCAGGCTGAGCAGCAGCACGGCGAGGATCGCCCAGCGTCTGCGGTGGACGGCCTCGGGGACCCGGCGGGAGGGGGGCGGCGCGGCCCCGGGGGTTGCCATGCGTCCACCCTACGGTTATTTCGAGACGGACCCGTTCCGTATTGAGCGGTCTTTGCACTGCCGCCTTTACGCAGCCGTCCTTGCGCAGCCGTCCTTACACCGCCGTCATTACGCCCGCGAGCGGGGCGCCACACACCGCATGCGTCGTACAAGAAGTTTCCCGGGGGGTCACTACCGCCCCCGGGAGGGGCGTGTCAGCATGGAGGTGATCCGGGGACGCCGTCAGGGCGCCTCGAGACGACGAACACAGGAGCCACGGCAATGACGCATGCCTTGAAGACCCCCGACAGCAGCCGCAAGAGCGACAAGGCGCTGTACGGAGGTACGAGTTCCCGGCGCATCACCGTCCGTGACATCGCCGCCGCCAAGGAGCGCGGCGAGAAGTGGCCCATGCTCACCGCCTACGACGCGATGACCGCCTCCGTCTTCGACGAGGCCGGCATACCCGTCATGCTCGTCGGCGACTCCATGGGCAACTGTCACCTCGGCTACGAGTCCACGGTGCCGGTCACCATGGACGAGATGACCCTGCTGTCGGCGGCCGTCGTACGCGGCACCAAGCGCGCCCTCATCGTCGGCGACCTGCCCTTCGGCTCGTACCAGGAGGGCCCGGTCCAGGCGCTGCGCAGCGCCACCCGGCTGGTGAAGGAGGCCGGGGTCGGCGCGGTCAAGCTGGAGGGCGGCGAGCGCTCGGCCCACCAGATCGAGCTGCTGGTCCAGGCCGGCATCCCGGTGATGGCCCACATCGGCCTCACCCCGCAGTCCGTCAACGCCTACGGCGGCTACCCGGTCCAGGGCCGCGGCGAGGAGGCGGCCCAGCAGCTGCTGCGCGACGCCAAGGCCGTCCAGGACGCGGGCGCCTTCGCGGTCGTCCTGGAGCTGGTCCCGGCGGAGCTCGCCGCCGAGGTCACCCGCATCCTCCACATCCCCACGGTCGGCATCGGCGCGGGCGTGGAGTGCGACGCGCAGGTCCTGGTGTGGACGGACATGGCCGGCATGACGCCCGGCCGCCTGCCGCGCTTCGTCAAGCAGTACGCGAAGCTGCGCGATGTCCTCGCGGACGCGGCCAAGGGATTCGCCGAGGACGTCGTGAACGGCGCCTACCCGGCGGAGGAGCACTCGTTCCACTAGGCGTACACGTCTAGTGTCGGCGGCCTGTCGGTGATCTGTCGGTGGGCCGCCGACGTCGTCCACAGGCTGTCGGCCCGATGTCAGTGCCCCCTGGCACCGTGGTGGGCATGACGCGAAACGACATCCCCCGCCGCGGCGGCAACGCGGTGGAAGTACGGGGCCTGGTCAAGCACTTCGGTGCCACCAAGGCCCTCGACGGGGTCGATCTGGACGTACGCGAGGGCACCGTCCTCGGTGTCCTCGGCCCCAACGGCGCCGGCAAGACCACGCTCGTCAGATGCCTGTCGACGCTGCTCCGGCCGGACGCCGGCAGCGCCCGGGTCGCCGGGTACGACGTGCTGACCCAGCCCCGGCAGCTGCGCCGGGTCATCGGGCTGACCGGCCAGTACGCCTCGGTCGACGAGAAGCTCTCCGGCGTGGAGAACCTCTACATGATCGGGCGGCTGCTCGACCTCTCCCGCAAGGACGCCCGCCGCCGGGCCGAGGAGATGCTGGAGCGCTTCTCGCTGACGGAGGCCGCCAAGCGCCCCGCCATGCAGTACTCGGGCGGTATGCGTCGCCGGCTCGACCTGGCCGCCTCCATGATCGGGCAGCCGTCGGTCCTCTATCTGGACGAGCCCACCACCGGCCTCGACCCGCGCACGCGGAACGAGGTGTGGACGGAGGTCCAGCGGATGGTGGCCGAGGGCGCGACCGTCCTGCTCACCACCCAGTACATGGAGGAGGCCGAGCAGCTCGCCGACGAGCTGACGGTCGTCGACCGGGGCCGGGTGATCGCGGGCGGCCGGATCGACGAGCTCAAGGCCAAGGTCGGCGGCCGCACCCTGCAGATACGCCCGGCCGACCGCGCCGAGCTGGCGCGGATGGCCGAGGCGGTGGAGCTGGCCGGGCTGGCGGGCATCGCCGGCGCGACCGCCGACGAGGCGGAGGGCGTGGTCAACGTCCCGATCGTCAGCGACGAGCAGCTGACCGCCGTGGTCGGGCTGCTGGGCGAGCGCGGCTTCGCCATCTCGGGGATCAGCACCCATCTGCCCAGCCTGGACGAGGTGTTCCTGGCGGTGACGGGCAAGAAGGCGTCCACCGGGGCCGAGCCCACGGACGCCGCCGGCAGCGACGACACCATCCGTACCGACGCACCCGAGGAGGTCGCGGCATGAGCGCGGCGACGATCGACGCGCCCGTGGCGGCGCCCGCCCACGACGGCCGGATCGGCCCGCGCGCCAACCTGCGGCACATCAGCGCGCTCGCGCGCCGCAACATGCTGCAGATCAAGGCGGACCCGGAGTCGATGTTCGACGCCGTCCTGATGCCGGTCATCTTCATCCTGCTGTTCACCTATGTCTTCGGCGGCAACATCGCCGGCAAGGGCCACGAGCAGGAGTACGTGAACTACCTGGTGCCGGGCCTGATGGCGATGATGGGCATGAACATCGCCATGGCGGTCGGCACGGGCGTCAACGACGATTTCAAGAAGGGGGTGATGGACCGCTTCCGCACGATGCCGATAGCCCGGTCCTCCGTCCTCATCGCGAAGATCGTCGTCGAGGCCGGCCGGATGCTCGTCGCGACCTCGATCCTGCTGGCGATGGGCTTCGCCCTCGGCCTGACCGTCCACACCTCGGTGCTCCACCTGCTGGCGGCCGTGGCGCTCGCCATGGCCTTCGGCGCCTCACTGATGTGGATCTTCATCCTGCTGGGTCTGACCATGAAGACGGCCCAGGCCGTCCAGGGGGTCGCCATGCTTGTGCTCATGCCCCTGCAGTTCGGCAGCTCCATCTTCGCCCCCACGACGAAGATGCCCGGCTGGCTGGAGGGCTTCACCAAGTACAACCCGCTCTCCAACCTCGCCGACGCCGCCCGCAACCTGATCAACGGCGGTCCGGTGGCCCACTCGGTGTGGATGACGCTGGCCTGGGCGGCGGCGATCACGCTGGTGACCGCGCCGCTGGCGGTGTCGAAGTTCCGCCGCAAGACCTGACGGCACGGCAGCCACCGGTCGCGTCATACGGCGCGCGACCCGGACGTTGCCGGTCCGGTCGGCGCGGGTTCAGACGAGGGCGGCCGCCTCCGTGGGGGAGAGGCGGGCGCCCTCGGCGTACGCGCGCTCGTACGCCTCGGCGCCGAGCTCGGCACGGGCCCGCTCCGCTATGCGTTCCCGGATCTCCCGCTCGTGCGCGATGACGAAGTGGCCGGGCGGCCGCTGCGTCACGGCGGCGCCCAGGAGCCGGGCCGCCCGCAGCGCGCCCTCCCGGCCGCCGGTCTCCACGTGGGCGAACGCGGCGGTCAGCAGGTGCACCGACGGCAGGTGCGCGGCGACCAGATGGACCAGCGGATCGCCGTCCAGCTTCGCCAGCCCCTCGCGCAGCTTGGGCAGCGCCTCCTCCGGCCGGCCCTCCAGGGTGTCCAGCCAGGCGGTCAGGCCCAGGATCATGCCCTCGAAGAGGGCCAGGTGACGCCGCCCGAACTCGTCGACCATGTGGCCGAAATGCAGGCGGGCCTCGGTGGTGCGGCCCGAGCGGGCGAGCAGGATGCCGAGCTGGACGTGGATGAAGGCGGCCGCGTCGGGGTGGTCCTTCTCCAGCGCCTCCAGCGCCTCACGGTACCGCCGCTCCCCCTCCGCCAGGTCGATGGCGCCGGCCTCCAGGAGCACATCGGTGAGCCGGGAACTCAGGTGCGGCACCTGCCCCTCGGAGCCGACGGCGCGCACCCGCTCGATCGCGGCGCGGTAGTCCTCGGCGGCGTGGTGGAAGCGGCCCTCCCGCTGGTGGGCCTCCGCCCGGCTGGACAGCGCCTCGGCGATGCCCCACTCGTCACCGAGCCGGGTGAAGATCTCCAGGCTCTCGTCGGCGTCCAGGCTGCCCTGAACGGCCCGTTCCGGCTGCTCGTTGAGCAGCTTGGCCCGCAGTTGGAGGGTGTTGGCGAGCTCCCATGTGTACCCGAGCTCACGGCAGCGCTCCACGGCCCGGTCCGCGACCGCGCACAGGTCTTCGACCGAGCCGGTCAGCAACAGCGCGAAGAACCACATCATCCCGGGCACCCGGCAGTTCTGCGGCTGCCCCTCGCCGTACGCGGTGATGATGCCCCGCAGCCGCCGCTGCGTCTCCGGGGTGCCCAACACCCGAAGGTCCGACTCGTTGTTGGCCAGCGCCAGCAGCCGCACCCCGCGCCGCGCCTCCAGCAGGACCTCCCCCTCCATCGGCGGGGGCTCGGCGGTGCACGACTCGAACAGCGGCCGGGCGAGCGGGACGGGCTCGGCGAACGGGTCCGGGCCCAGCCCGGCCGCCGCGTCGGCCCAGTGCCGGGCGTCGGCCCGGTGGTCGCGCAACTGCCAGAACCAGCCCAGGGACAGCACCAGACACAGCGCCTCCTGCTCGTCGCCCGTGGCGACGGCGTGGCGCAGGGCGGTGCGCAGGTTGTCGTGTTCCAGCTCCAGCCGGTCCAGCCAGGCGCGCTGTCCCGGGCCGCGCAGCGCCGGGTCGGCGGTACGGGCGAGTTCCCGGAAGGCCACCATGTGCCGGTGCTGGGCGTCCGCCCGTTCACCGGCCTCCTCCAGCCGCTCGGCGGAGTACTCCCCGACGGTCTCCAGCAACCGGTAGCGCATCTCGCCGTCCGCCGTGGGCACGGCCACCACCAGCGATTTGTCGACCAGCGAGCCGAGCAGCGCCGCCACGTCCGGGGCCGTGACGGCGGTGCCGTCCGCGCACACCTCCTCGGCCGACTCCAGGCCGCAGCCGCCGGAGAACACCGCCAGCCGGCGCAGCACCGCGCGCTCGGGTTCGTCCAACAGGTCCCACGACCAGTCGACGACCGCGCGCAGGGTCTGCTGGCGCGGCAGGACGGTACGGCTGCCCGAGGTCAGCAGCCGGAAGCGGTCGTCGAGCCGGTCGGCGAGCATGCGCGGTGTGAGCATCCGCAGCCGGGCGGCGGCCAGTTCGACGGCCAGCGGCAGGCCGTCCAGGCGGCGGCAGATCTCGGCGCAGGCCTCGGGGTCGTCCGCCACCCGGAAGCCGGGCCGGGCGGCCGCGCCCCGGTCGGCGAGCAGCCGCAGCGCGACCGGGTCGGGCAGCGGCTCCACGGGACGCACCAGCTCGCCGGGGACGGCGAGCGGTTCGCGGCTGGTGGCGAGCACGGTGACGCCGGGGCAGTGGGCGAGGAGCGTCTCGGCGAGCCGGGCGGCGGCGTCGATCACGTGCTCGCAGTTGTCGAGGACGAGCAGCATCCGGCGCCGCTCGCAGTGCTCGGCGACCCGGGCCAGGGGGTCGAGCGCGGTGGCGTCGGTGGCCGCCCGGAGCCCCTCGGCGGTGGTGCCGCGCACCACGGTCTCGCGGGCGCCGAGGGCGGTCAGCACCGCCTCGGGCACGGTGGCCGGGTCGTCGACGGGCGCGAGCTCGGCGAACCACACGCCGTCGGGCCACGGCCCGGCGGCGGTCTCGGCGGCCTCCTGCGACAGCCGGGTCTTCCCGGCGCCACCGGGGCCGAGGAGGGTGACCAGGCGGTGCCGCGTCAGGTCCTCCCGGATGCGGTCGATGTCGTCCTCACGCCCGACGAAGGAGGTGAGGCGGGCGCGGAGGTTGCCACGATGCGCTCTGTCCGGCACCGCCGGGCTCGCCGCTCCTTCCCCGGTCCGGGCTTCCGGGGGGCCGGGGGCGTGCCCCCGGGAAACGGGAAGGGGCGGGACTGGGGCACCCTCCCCGCCGCCACGGCGATCGGCCACGACGCTCGTGACCGGCGGTGCCGAACCGGCCTCGGCCGACCCCGAGGGCTCCGACCCCGAAAGCAGCTCCGCGTGGAGCGCACGCAGCTCGGGCCCCGGTTCCGTCCCGAGGCGATCGGCCAGGTGCCGGCGCACGGCCTCGTACGCGGCGAGCGCCTCCGCCGGCCGCCCCGCCGCGCGCAGCGCGCGCAGGCGGAGGGCGTGGAGGGGCTCGTCGAGCGGGTGCTCGGCGCACAGCTCGGCCAGGGCGGGCAGAGCCCCGGCCGCGTCGCCGAGGGCCACCGTCGCGGCCAGCCGGGCGCGGCGGGCGGCGAGGCGGCGGGCCTCGGGCCGGGCGCCGGCCGTGGCGGTGGCGCCCGGCAGGTCGGCGAGGGCCGGGCCGCGCCAGAGGGCGAGGGCGTCGTCGAGGAGGACCGCCGCCTTCGCGGGGTCGCCGTCGGCGAGCGCCCGTTCCCCCTCGTCGGCGAGGCGCTCGAAGCGGTGGAGGTCGACGTCGTCGGGCTCGGCGCACAGCCGGTAGCCGCCGGGCGCGGAGGCCACCGCCTCCCGGCCGACGACCCGGCGCAGCCGTCCGACGAGCGCCTGGAGGGCGCCCGTCGCGTCGGCGGGCGGCTCGCCGTCCCAGACGGCGTCGATCAGCGCGGGCACGCTCTGGATCCGTCCGGGGCGAAGAGCCAGCGCCGCCAGGAGCGCGCGCAGCCGGGAACCGCCGAGGGCCAGGGGCTGACCGTCGTCGGAGTGGGCCGAGGTGGTGCCAAGGATGCCGTAACGCACCGGCCCATTGTCCCGTGTCCGGTACATGATCGAGCAGTCGGCCACTACGCGTGGCCCGGGCCCACCGAGTACGGTCACCCGGTACGTTCGTACGCCCGGACAATTCCCACGGTCCAGACGAGTTCAGGAGCAGCGGCATGGCAACGCAAGCGACCCGTGGCGAAGGGCGAGTGAGCCCTGTCTTCCTCGCCCTCGTCGCCATCATGGCGGTCTCCATATGGGCGGTGTGGACGGACTACTCGGCGTCGCCGGGCTTCGCGGTCTTCCTCTTCGTCGTCTCGGCCTGGATCGTCTCGCTGTGCCTCCACGAGTACGCGCACGCCCGCACGGCCCTCCACGGCGGTGACATCACGATCGGGTCGAAGGGCTATCTCACCCTCAACCCGCTCAAGTACACCCACGCGCTGCTGAGCATCGTGCTGCCGGTGGTCTTCGTGATCATGGGCGGGATCGGTCTGCCGGGCGGTGCCGTCTTCATCGAGCGCCACCGCATCCGGGGCCGCTGGAAGCACAGCCTGATCTCCGCCGCCGGCCCGCTCACGAACCTCGTGTTCGCGGTCGTGGTCACCGCCCCGTTCTGGCTGCACGCGCTGGACGGCGTCCCGGACCACTTCCGCTACGCCCTCGCGTTCCTGGCCCTGCTGGAGGTCACCGCCACGATCCTGAACCTGCTGCCGGTGCCTGGCCTGGACGGCTACGGGATCATCGAGCCGTGGCTGTCGCCGAAGGTGCGCCGGCAGGTGGAGCCCTTCGCGCCGTTCGGGCTGCTCGCGGTCTTCGGCTTCCTGTGGATCCCCGAGGTCAACCACGCGTTCTTCGACATGGTCGACGCGGTCCTGCGGACCCTGGGCATCACGGAGTGGGACACCTACTGGGGCCAGGAGCTGTTCCGCTTCTGGCAGGGGACGCCGGAGATCCCGCCGCTGAACGCGCTCGACCTGGGCTGACCGGCAGCTCGCGCCGGGCGCGTCAGCGCCCGGCGGCGGCCGCGGCAGCCTTGTCGTTCTTCGCCTTGCGCACGTAGTACCAGGCGATGTTGGACGAGACGCCCAGCAGCAGGATCCACACGACGCCGAGCCAGCTGCCCCGCGCGAACGAGACGACGGCCGCGGCGACGGCGAGGACGCAGACGGCGAAGGCGTAGAGGGCGAGGCGGGGCATGGGGGCGGCTCCTACTCCGGGTCCGGGGCGCATGTGCGTACGATCCCGGTCATTGTCCCCCATGCCCGCCGGCCGCCGGACGCCGGTGACACCGGACGCCGGACGCCCGGTGACACCGGACGCCGGACGCCCGGTGACGCCGGCTGTCAGACGTCGGTGACGCGCAGGCCCGCGTGCGCCTTGTAGCGGCGGTTGGCGGAGATCAGGTTGGCGACGAGCGACTCGACCTGGTGGGCGTTGCGCAGCCGGCCCGCGTAGACGCCGCGCATCCCGGGGATCCGGCCGGCGAGGGCCTGCACGACGTCGGTGTCGGCCCGCTTCTCGCCCAGCACCATCACATCGGTGTCGATCTCCGCGACCTCGGGGTCGGAGAGCAGCACGGCGGACAGGTGGTGGAAGGCGGCGGTCACCCGCGACTCCGGCAGCAGCGCGGCGGCCTGCTGGGCTGCGCTGCCCTCCTCCGGCTTGAGCGCGTAGGCGCCCTGCTTGTCGAAGCCGAGCGGGTTCACGCAGTCGACGACCAGCTTGCCCGCGAGCTCCTCGCGCAGCGCCTCAAGGGTCTTGGCGTGGCCCTCCCACGGCACCGCGACGATCACGATGTCGCTGCGCCGCGCGCACTCGGCGTTGTCGAGCCCCTCGATCCCTAGGCCCAGCTCCTCCGCCGCCGCCTGGGCGCGTTCGGCCGCGCGGGAGCCGATGATCACCTGCTGGCCGGCCTTGGCCAGCCGGTAGGCGAGGCCGCGGCCCTGGTCACCGGTGCCGCCGAGGACGCCGACCACCAGGCCGGACACGTCGGGAAGGTCCCAAGGGTCCTTCGCGGGCACCTTCTTGGCGTCTTCCTTGGCTGCTTCAGAAGTAGTCATGACAGCGATACTGTCACGCCCGCGTCCCGCCACGTCCGAACGGGTGAGCCATTCACCAACTCCGCTTTCGGATGAGGCGGTTGGGGCAGGATGCGGCGCATGGACGCCGTAAGGGTCGCGCTGCTGCGCGAGGCACTGGCCGGGACCGAGTGGGTGCGCGACACCCGCCGCTTCGCGGGGACGCTGCGCGGCTCGGTCGGGGCGCACGGCGGCGGGCTGCTGCTGGTGGGGACGGCCCACTACGAGCCCTGGCACCTGGCCGCGCACCTGGACGACGAGGCCGCCTGGTCCGGTATGCCGGAGCTGTCCCCCACGCTCGTCCGGCACCGCCCGCCGCCCGGCGCGCCCGCGCACCTGTCGGTGGGCCTGGGCAGGCTGGAGGCGGCGGGACGCGGGGAGACGCTGCTGGTGGTGGCGGAGGGGAACGCCGGCGAGGGGCTGCTGGAACGGGTGCACGACGCCCGGCGCGGCGGGGCGACGGTACTGGCCCTGGACGGGACGGCCGACGGCGGTCCGGAGCCCGTGGCGCACCGGGACCTGTGCTCGCTCGCCCATGACGCGCTGGCCGTGCCGGACTCGGCGGGCCTGGACCTCGACACGGTGCAGCACCTGGTCAGCGCGGCCGCCGGGGAGAACGGGCCGCTGCCGGGCGCGCGGGGGCGCCGCTTCCGCGACCGGCTGTCGCGGCTGGTGGACCAGCTGGCGGCGCCGCCGCACCGGTGGTGAGCGGTACGGGCGGGCGGTGAGCGCTGCGCGCGAGCGGCGGGCCCGCTGGCGGCGGGCGGTAAAACGGTTTGCTCCGGGCCCGCGCGGTCCGGACCATGGTGCTCCGTGACCGAGCACCATCCCCCTCCCTCAGCCGCCCCCTCCGACGACTCCTCCTCGGACTCGCCCTCCGACGCCTCCTCCTCGGACGCCTCCCCCGGCCGGATACGCGCCCTGCTGCCCGACCTCGCCCCCTGGCACTCCTCCCCGGACTTCCGCCGCATGTGGCTGGCGGGCCTCGTCACGGTCTTCGGCAGCTTCCTGACCTTCATCGCGCTGCCGCTCCAGCTCAAGGAGCTCACCGGCTCGGCCCTCGCGGTGGGCGCGGTCGGCGCGGTCGAGCTCGTACCGCTGATCGTCTTCGGCCTCTACGGCGGCGCGCTCGCCGACGCCCTGGACCGCCGCAAGCTGATCCTGTGGACGGAGGCGGGGCTCGCCGTCCTGAGCGCGCTGCTGCTGCTCAACACACTGCTGCCGCATCCCATGATCTGGCCGCTCTACGTGGTGGCCGCGCTGGTCAGCGCGCTCACGGGACTTCAGCGGCCGGCGCTCCAGGCGATCGTCCCCCGGATCGTGGCGCACGAGCAGCTGCCCGCCGCGATCGCGCTGAACTCGATGCGCTGGCAGCTCGGGGCCATCGTCGGCCCCTCCCTGGCGGGCGTCGTCATCGCCTTCGCCGGGCTGCCGCTGGCCTACGGGCTGGACGTGGCCACCTTCACCGTCTCCCTCGTCCTGACCGCCGGGCTCTCCCCCTCCCCCGCCTCGCACGACGCCGAGAAGCCGTCGCTGCGCGGCATCGTGGAGGGCGCGCGCTACGCGTGGGGCCGCAAGGAACTGCTCGGCACGTACGCGGTGGACCTGGCGGCGATGTTCTTCGCGATGCCCACCGCGATCTTCCCGTTCCTGGCGGACGAGCTCCACGCCCCCTGGGCGCTGGGCCTGATGTACGGGGCGGGCGCGGTCGGCTCCCTCGTGGTCAGCCTGACCAGCGGCTGGGTCTCCCGCGTCCACCGGCACGGCCGGATGGTCGTCCTCGCGGCGGCGGGCTGGGGCGCGGCCATGGCGGTGGCGGGGTGGCTGGACGACATCTGGCCGGTGCTGTTCTTCCTGGCCGTGGCGGGCGGCTGCGACACGGTGAGCGGCCTGTTCCGCTCGGCGATCTGGGACCAGACCATCCCGGACGAGCTGCGCGGCCGCCTCGCGGGCATCGAGCTGCTGTCCTACTCGGTCGGCCCGCAGCTCGGCCAGGTCCGCGCGGGCGGCATGGCCACGCTGACGGGCGTCCGCACGTCCGTCTGGGCGGGCGGCCTGGCGTGCGTGGCGGCGGTGGGCCTGCTGGCGGTGTCGCTGCCCAAGCTGATGGCCTACGACCAGCGGACGGATCCGCACGCGGAGGCGATGCGGCGCCGCAAGGCGGCGGGGGCGACCGGGCCGGACGCGGTGGCGGAGGCGGCCTGAGGCCGTCCGGCACCGCCGGACTCCGCGGCCGGGGGTTGCTCGCCGTCGCGGCGGGAGGATGCCCCAGCCCCGCCCTTTCACTGTTTCCCGGGGGCAAGCCCCCGGCCCCCCCCCGGAGGGGCGAGGGACTTCGCCCCAGGTGGAGGGACTACCCCTCGTCCTTCCAGCGCGGATCCTCCCGCCACTCCTCCTCCCGCTCGCGCGCCGTCTCCATCGCGTGGGACGCCTCCTCGCGCGAGCCGTACGGGCCCATGCGGTCCGCCGCCCGGCACTCCGGGCCCTCCTCGACCGTGCCGTGCTTGAGGCAGTAGTACCACTCGCCCGGTTTCCCGGCCGCGCGCCGCTTGAACAGTGCCATCAGCTCTCCTCCAGCGTGTGTTCCATCGCAACTACACTCGCAGACATGTCTGGCCAGTCGCTTCTTGTCCCGGGGAGACTCTCCCCCACCCGCCCCGTTCCCGCCTCGATCCGGCGCCCCGAGTACGTGGGGAAGCCGGCGCCGACCCCGTACGACGGCCCCGAGGTCCAGGACGCCGAGACCATCGAGAAGATGCGGATCGCGGGCGGCATCGCCGCGCGGGCGATGGAGGAGGCGGCCAAGCACATCGCCCCCGGCGTCACCACCGACGAGCTGGACCGCGTCGCGCACGAGTACATGTGCGACCACGGCGCCTACCCCTCCACGCTCGGCTACCGAGGCTTCCCCAAGTCGCTGTGCGCCTCGATCAACGAGGTCATCTGCCACGGCATCCCCGACTCGACCGTGCTGCGCGACGGCGACATCGTCAATCTCGACGTGACGGCCTACATCGGCGGCGTGCACGGCGACAACAACGCCACCTACCTCTGCGGCGACGTGGACGAGGAGTCGCGCCTGCTCGTCGAGCGCACGCGCGAGGCGCTCAACCGGGCGATCAAGGCCGTCAAGCCGGGCCGCCGGATCAACATCATCGGCCGCGTCATCGAGTCGTACGCCAAGCGCTTCGGCTACGGCGTCGTGCGCGACTTCACCGGGCACGGCATCAACTCGTCCTTCCACTCCGGCCTGATCGTCCCCCACTACGACAGCCCCCACCACGACACGCTCATCCAGCCGGGCATGACCTTCACGATCGAGCCGATGCTGACGCTGGGCACGCACGAGTACGACATGTGGGAGGACGGCTGGACGGTCGTCACCAAGGACCGGAAGCGGACGGCCCAGTTCGAGCACACGCTCGTTGTGACGGAATCGGGTGCGGAGATCCTGACCTTGCCGTAACGTGACAGCAGGATTTTGCCGACAGCATGTCGGGAAGCAATTGACTTAGGTAAGC
>NZ_JBTOLC010000049.1:0-40863 GCF_054551825.1 Streptomyces sp. L500 | reverse complement strand
CCGCCCTCCAGGGTCACGACGCCGATCTTCGACCCGTCGCCCAAGGTCTCGGCATTCGTGAACGCTGCCTCGGGCCCGGTGGGCAGCAGCGTCCGGGTGTCCGCCGGCTTGCCGCTCACCGCGCGGCCGACCCGGCCGTAGCTGACAGGTTCGCCCTTGTCCGTGAACGGCGGGATGTCGAAGAAGCGCATCGCCGGCCAGGCGGCCGCCGCGAGCACGGCGACCGAGGACACCACGACGAGGCCGCGCCGGGCACGGCCCGCACGGGTTCCGGCGAATCGATTCGTCATCGCAGAGCTCCGGATGGGGCCGACTGATCCCGAGAAGAACCGCCGTCCGACAGCCTAATGCGACACACCCGCCACCCACCGTGATACGGCGGCCGTTCGGGTGACCGCGCCGAGCGAGCGCGCGATCACGCCCTCGACGCGCACAGGCAGCGCCCGCCCCGCCTCATGGCGCGCTCGGCGCAAAGGGCCCCGCTGCCTTGATGGTGCGGTGGATGGGTGCCGTGCTGGTGCCCAGGATGCCGGGCAGGGCGGCGACGGGGCCGGTGAGGTAGCGGTAGAAGGACCCGGCGTCGTGCGTGGTGATGCTGGCGAAGACGTTCGTGGGGCCCGTCGTGGCGGCCGCGAAGGCCACTTCCGGG
Source organism: Streptomyces sp. L500 (assembly GCF_054551825.1). NCBI lineage: Bacteria > Bacillati > Actinomycetota > Actinomycetes > Kitasatosporales > Streptomycetaceae > Streptomyces > Streptomyces sp. L500. Next base: position 40,214 of record NZ_JBTOLC010000049.1, on the reverse strand, counting down.
TGGGAGGCGAGCGCCTCTCCCACCGCGTCGAGGTGCGAGGGCTCCACGCTCAGCCACAGCGAGGCGCGGAAGTCCCGGTCCATGACCCGAGGGGCGTACTCGACGTCGAAGTAGAGCACCCCGGCCGACCGCAGCTCCGCCAGCCGACGGCGGACCGTGGTCTGCGACCAGCCGGTCGCCGCGGCGAGCTCGCCGATGCTCGCGCGACCGTCCCGCGCCAGCGCGTCCAACAGCCGGTAGTCCGCTTCCTCCAGGGGGTAGGCCGGAGCAGGGCCGGCGAGCGGCGGGGCCTCCGGCGCGTTCTGTCCGTCCTGCGGCTTCAGAGCGGTGACCTGCTCGCTCGTCAACGGCCCCGTCTTGGTGATCAGGCTCCGGTCCTGACCGAAGAAGACGTGCAGAAGGCAGTGCGCCGAGACGTCCACGACCCGGGGCGTGCCCGGCAGCTTCTCCAGCAGCGTATCCCCGTGCGGCCCCCGCGCCCGCACGAGGCAGAAGATCTCCGTGCCGCCTCCCGCGAGATGGACCCAGGTGGTGTCCCTGCGCCGCACCAGCGCCTCACCGATCTGGGCGGCGGCGCTCGGCGCACAGCGGATCCGTACGAACCAGGGCACCTCGCCGAGCCGCAGCGGATCGGTCAGCCCGAGGACGCGCAGGACCCCGGCGGACCGCAGCCGGGTGTAGCGGCGGGCGACGGTCTGGTCGGACACCCCGAGCACCTCGGCGATCCGGCGGAACGACGCCCGCCCGTCGACCTGGAGCGCGTGGGCGAGTATCTGGTCCTGTGCGTCGAGTGCCGGAAGGGCACCGCGCTCGATGTCGAGATTCACCACCTGAGCCTACGCTGTGTCGGATTTCGCGCGAGAACTGCTTCTGACTGGGACGCCCGGGCCGCTCGCGTCCATCCTGAGCGGACACGACCGCGTCGCACCAGTACGCGGCCGAATCGAAACGTTCGAAACGGAGTTCCATCGATGCGCAAGTGGTGGCCCCTGGTGGCGGTATGCCTGGGCGCCTTCATCCTTCTGGTGGACGTCACCATCGTCAATGTGGCGCTGCCACAGATGGCGGAGGCCCTGGACGCCCCCTTCTCCTCCCTCCAATGGGTCGTCGACGCCTACGCGCTGTCACTGGCCGCGCTGCTCCTCGCCGCCGGCTCGATCGCCGACCTCTTCGGGCACCGCAAGCTCTACGTGTCCGGGCTCGCCCTCTTCGCCCTGGCCTCCCTGGCCTGCGGACTCGCCCCGAACGCGGGTGTACTGGTGGCCGCGCGGGCGGTGCAGGGCGCGGGCGGCGCCGCGATGTTCGCCACGTCCGCGGCCCTGCTCGGCGCCACGTACCACGGCCGCGACCGCGGCACCGCGTTCGGCATCTGGGGAGCCGTCAACGGCGCCGCCGCGGCGACGGGCCCCATCCTGGGCGGACTGCTCACCGAGCACATCGGATGGCAGGCGATCTTCCTCGTCAACCTGCCCATCGCCGCCGTCGCCGTCCTGCTGACCCTGCGCGTCGTACGCGCCGACCGGACCGCGCGGCCCCAGGCCCGTACCGGCCGTGTCGACGTCCCCGGCGCCGTCACCTTCACCCTCGCCGCGGCGGCCGTGACCTACGGCCTGATCCGGAGCGCCGAGACGGGCTGGACCTCACCGACGGTGATGATCTCGTTCGCCGTGGCGGCGGCCTCCCTCATCGCGTTCGTCCTCGTGGAGACCCGCCTGGGACGCCGGGGCGGCCAGCCCATGCTCGACCTCGCGCTGCTGCGCCGCCCGTCCTTCGCCGGGCTCATGGGCGGCGCGCTGCTGCTCCAGGGCGGCGCCTTCGGCTGCCTGGTGCTCGTCTCGCTGTGGCTGCAGTCCGTCCTCGGGCTCGGCCCCGTCGAGGGCGGCCTGGCCCTGACCCCCATGGCCGTGGTCTCCTTCCTCGTCGCGGCCATCGCCGGCCGTCACATCCAGCGGCTCGCGCCACGACTGCCGATCGGCGTCGGCCTGCTCCTGATCGCCGCGGGCATGTACCTGCTGTACGACGCCATGTCCGCCGACGCCACCGCGTCCTCCCTCGTCATCGGGCTCGCCGTGTGCGGCGCGGGCGTCGGTCTGGCCACCCCCGTCCTGGTCTCCGCCGCCACCGGCAGCGTGCCGCCCCAGCGGATGGGCATGGCGGCGGGCGCGGTCAACACCTTCCGGCAGCTCGGCATGACCTTGGCCATCGCGGTCCTGGGCGCCGTGTTCACCCACACCGCCCAGAAGCGGCTCTCGGGCCTGGTCCCGGACGCGCACGACGCCGCGTCCGCCCTGGCCGGCGGCCAGGCGCAGCGCCTCATCGCCGCCGCGCCGCACGGCGGCCGCGCGGAGGCGGGGGAACTGGTCCACCGGGTGTTCGCCGACGGCATGCAGGACGTCTTCCTCTGCTCGGCGGCGGCAGCGGCCGTGGGCGGCCTCCTCGTCCTGGCCCTGGTCCGCCCCACGCCGACGCAGCCCGCTCCGGGCGCGCCGGGAGCGGCGGAGCCTGCCGGAAGCGCGGGACCGGCCGAGGAACCGGCCTCGGCGGAGGAGCCGGTGACCACCGGTCGGCAGTGATCTGACCCGGAGTCGTCGCTGCCGCTCATGAAGGGCGAACCCGGCCCGGCTGCCGGCGAGTCCGGTTGCCGGCAGGTCCGGTTGTCAGTGGGCCGGGATAAGGTCCCGTCACACGAGATCCCGGACGTCAGGATCCGACACAGGGGGAGTCCTGCCATGAGCGGCACCGAAGGCGACGCGTACCAGGGGTTCACGGCCGAGGAGCGGGCCGCGATGAAGGACCACGCCCGAGAGCTGAAGGCGGCGGCGCGCCGCCGCTCGCGCGCCGACAAGGCGGCGGAGGCGGAGCGGGACGTGCTCGCGAAGATAGCCGAGATGCCGGAGTCGGACCGCATCATGGCCGAGCGCGTCCACGCCGTCATCACGGCCGACGCCCCGGTCCTCGCGCCGAAGCTCTGGTACGGGATGCCCGCCTACGCGCTGGACGGCAAGGTCGTCTGCTTCTTCCAGAGCGCGGAGAAGTTCAAGGCGCGCTACGCGACGCTCGGTTTCAGCGACCAGGCGAAGCTGGACGACGGGCCGATGTGGGCGGCCGGGTTCGCCCTGACCGAGGTGACGGCCGAGGTGGAGGCGCGGATCAGCGCGCTCGTGAAGCAGGCGGTGAGCTGACGCGAGCCCGGTGGGTCGGCACTCATCCGCCGACCGGCCCGCTGCTCGCACCGGACTGTGGGGGCGGCGTGGACTGTGTGAGAACGCGCCGAAGCCAGCGGAACCGGGCCTCGCGAGCGTCCTGGCTGAGAGCCGCCAGCGGTGCGAAGGTGTCGAAGCCGTGGCAGGCACCGGGCCATACGTGCAGTTCGGCCTGGCCACCGGCCTGCCAGATCGTGTTGGCGTAGGCCACACCCTCGTCCCGGAAGGTCTCGGCCGACCCGACCTCGACATAGGCCGGAGGAAGGCCGGACAGATCCGTGGCCCGAGCGGGAGCCGCGTAGGGCGGCAGATCGGCGGCACCGTACCGGTCACCCAGCAGCGCCTGCCACGCGGTCGCGTTGGAGGTCCGGTCCCAGACGTCGACGCCTGCCATCTGGTGGCTGGAGAAGGTGTCGTTGCGGTCGTCGAGCATCGGGCACAGAAGCAGTTGCCCGATCGGCGCGGGCCCGCCCCGGTCACGGACGAGCAGGGCGAGCGCCGCGGCGAGCCCGCCACCGGCACTCTTCCCTCCGATGACGATACGGTCCGCGTCGACGCCCAGCTCGGCCGCGTGCGCGGCCACCCAGACGAATCCGGCGTAGCAATCCTCCACCGGTCCGGGATAACGCGCCTGCGGTGCCAGCCGGTACTCGACGGAGACGACAGCCAACTCCAGGGCGTGAGCCCATTCGCGAAGCAGCCGGGGAAGCACGGACCACGCGTTACCGCTGATCATTCCGCCGCCGTGCATGTAGTAGAGCAGCGGCAGCGGCCGCGCCCTGTCGATGCCGGCGGGCCGTGTGCTCACGAGCGTGACGTCCGGCCCACCCGACGCTCCCGGCACACGCAGTTCCTCGACCTCGAAGCGGCCGTCGTCCCGGAGATCCCGGACCGTGGGCCTGGGCCGGGCCGCGGCGTCCCGCTCCTGCCGGGCCGCAAGGTTCTCCGGGGTGACGGGCTCCCTCACCGCATGCCCCAAAGCCGCGAGGGCAGCGCTCAGTTCGGGGTCGAGAGGAGGCGCGCCCGAAGCCACCGGGAGAGGGACGGACTCGGACTCCGGCGGTATACCGACGGCACTCACGACAGCCCCTCCCGCCGCACGAGAGCGTGTGCGAAATTCATGCGACGTAGTCAACCACTTCAACGCCCACTTCCCGGACGGGCAGCCGCCCGGTGCCGGCTCCGCTCGCTCAACCGTCCAGCCAGCGCACCTCGTACGGCGCCAGTGTCAGTTCCCGCCCGTCCACGCCGGCCGTGACCTGCCGCCGCTCGGTGTTGACGACGAGCACGACACTCTCATGGGCGAGGACGTGAACCCGGGCACCGGCCTCGGCCGTGACGGCGACCCGGCGGAACGCGGACCCCGGCGGGAATTCGCGGGCGAACCGGCCCAGCAGCCGCGCCATGGGCAACCCCTCACCCCCGCCGTCCACATGGGTGCTCCGCCACAGACAACCAGGACAGTCGCCCTCGATCCGCTGAGGGTTCCAGTAGAGGGCGGCGGCGGCCCCGCCCAGGGCGAGTCGCGTCATCGCGGTGGCCTGCACGGCGGTGCGGTGCCGCTCGCTCCAGCCGTCCCGGCCGCCCGCCCGGTCGTCTTCGGCAGGCGGTTCGACGTACCACTCGGCCCACCACACCGGAAGCCCGGTGACGTTCCTCAGCCAGCGGGTGACATCGGCGAACTTCTCGGTGGCGGCGAACTCGTCCGGGATCGTCCGGTGCCCTTCACGGGTGTAGCTGGCCCCGTCCACGACGACGAAGTCCGCTCCCACCTTGTACTTGTTCCAGTAGCGGATGACATCGACGGAGCGCCGGTCGAGCGCACCCCACGCGCCACGCACTTCCGGCGAGCCGTCCTCGTCACCGGGCGGCTCATGGTCGACCACCACATAAGGGCCGCCGACGAGACACTCCGGATTCTGCCGCTTCAGCTCGGCGTGCACGAGGTTGTACAGCTCGGTGTACCCCTCGTAGTCCCAGCGGCGCTTGTCCTCGTCGTAGAAACCCTTCAGCTCGTTCCACACGAGGAAGTGCCGGACGTCCGGATACCGGCGCGCGACCACGCCCGCGAGCCGCGCGAAGTCGGCGAAGTGCCGGGGGTCGGGAGCCGCCTCCAGCCGCGACCAGTCGGTACGCCCCTTCCGCCCGCCCTTCATCCAGTCGGGAGCGCCGCACAGGGTGAGAACGGGGGCCGCGCCGGTGGCCCGCATCAGCGCGACGCGCTGGTCGAGCGCCTCGAAGTCGTAGCGCCCGGGAGAGGGTTCGGGGTTCTCCGCGCCCCAGCCCATGAGATGCTGATTCTGCGGCATGGGCTGCCCGGAGAGCAGGGCACCGGCCCGCCGCGTGGCGTCCGGAACACCGTGGTCCGCGCTGTACTGGGTATGGGTGAACCCCCAGCCCAGATGCGCCCCGGCCTGATCGTCCAGCCCGTCGGCCGACCGCCCCGGCTCACCCCCGCGCCCACCGAACAGCGCCCCGAGCCCCCACCGCTCCAAGCCGGACAGCGCCGACTTCCACACCCCGTCGTTTGACCCCACGACGACCAGAGTATTCGTGATCGTCCGGATTTCCCACGGGTACGGGCCAAGAGAACGACGATCCCCCGGCCCGGCAATACATGGGTGCGGATAAATGGGTTGGGCCGGCGGATCCCCGCTGGTACGGTCTGGGCAGCCGTGAAAGAAACGCGAGGAGGTGAGACCCATGAAGGCTGTATCCGTATGGGTGCTCCCCCTTTTCGTCACGGTGGGCGATTGACGCAGGTGTCGCCGGGAGCGCCTCAGACAAGGCACTCCCGAGAGGCAACACCAATGAACATCAAGCATTCCATTTCGGGCACGGGCGACCACGCGGTCGCGGTCACCCGGGTTTCGGTCACGCGGATTTCGGACACGCAATGGCACGCCGTGGAGGACGACCGGGTGGTCGGCCGCGGCGACGCTTCACGCCGACCCGACGGGCGGCTCTTCGTCAGCGTCGACGCGTGGCACGGCGCGGTCTTCGACCGCATCGCCGACACGATGCTGACGGACCTGCCGACACCGCTGAACACCGTCGTCGACGAAACCGACCACGACTCGAGGTCCGCCTGGGAACGGGCCGGCTTCACCGCCGCACGTCGCGAGTGGGGCTATCTCGTGCCCACGGACCCGCAGGTCACCGGCCTCGGCTCGCTTCGGCCCCCCTCGGGCGTGACGATCGTCCCCGCTGGTGAGGCGGAGGAGGGTCCGCTGCGCGCCCTGGACCGTGTCATCCGCGACGAGGTCGAGGCCGCCGCCGGATGGCGGACGATGCCGGCCGAGGTGCTGCCCCGCCCGGCGGGGACCACCGTGATCGACCCGTCGAAGTACGCGGTGGCGCGGCACTTCGACCAGTACGTGGGACTGGTCCGAGTGGCGCCCCTGACCCGGCGGCCACGGATCGGACTCATCGCCGTCCGGGCCGACAGCCACCGCCGCGGCATCGCCCGGGCGCTGCTGGCCCACGCACTGGGCTCACTGCACCGCTCCGGAACCGCCTCGGCATGGGCCGAGGTGAGCGAGACCAACGCGGCGGCCACCGCCCTGTTCGAGAGCATCGGCGCCCGGCGCACGGCAGCCACCCTGGAGCTCGTCCGCCGCTGACGTCCCGTCACCAACCTTCATTTCCCACCGAATACACCGTCACAGAACGGGAGAGTCGATAGACCATGACCAAAACAGCAAAGGGCATAGAAGTCGAAGGCACCGTCATGGAGTGCCTGCGCAATGCCACCTTCAAGGTGGAGCTCAAGAACGGGCACACGGTGCTCGCCCACATCAGCGGGAAGATCCGGAAGAACTACATCAAGATCCTCCCGTACGACCGGGTGCTCGTGGAACTCAGCCCCTACGACCTCACTCGAGGCCGGATCGTCTACCGGTACAGGGCCTGACGAAAGCGTCCGGTCGGCCCAACCGAGAAGGCCGGCCAGTCCGGGGTCAGCAGTGACCCCTGAAGACGACCGCGCCCCGGACCGGGCAGACGATGCCGCCGTGGTACGGGGCGCGTAGTTCGGCGATGCGGCATCACACCTGCTGTCACCCGTCGTCCGGCAGCTTTCGGAGGTTCGTCCGTTCGACAGTGACGTAAAGACCGGTTCCGGTGACCACGCGGCAGTGGTCGCCTTCCTCCCGAAGCAGGAGCACCGGGGTTCCGGCAGGCAGCATCCCATCGGGCTGCGGGGCCTGCTCGGACCGCTCGAACCAGTACGGGTGCATCTCCTCCAGGACATGACTGAACCGGTTGGGCGCCGGCCGCACGACGTTGTCCCGTGGAATGACCGCCTCGGATCTGAGGACGGTGGCATCGGGCCTCAGGACGGCACGCTTCTCCTCTCCGCGTGCTCCACGTGCTCCGCGCGCGTCTTCGCGCCCGCCCCGGGCCCGGTGCTCTCGCTCACCGTTCATGAGCGCTGATCCTCACGCCGGCGTGAGCAGACTGTCCTCGGGCAGTATCACCGGGATGGTGCGCTGCACCGTGCCGGCGCCGACGGGCGCCGCGTGAGTACGCAGTTCACCCCGTTCGGCCAGCTCCAGGTGGTTGGGCAGCGCGTACTCGTCGGCAGCCTGCATGTCCACGACGTAGCCGAGGTCGCTCAGGCTGCCCACCGTGAGACGGCTGAGCGGATTGGGGGCTCCGCCCACGAATCCGGTCATCAGCTCGTTGGCGAACACCGTCTCGCGCCAATGTCCGTCGCGTGTCCCCGGCCCGCCCTGGTTCTCGACCGGTACGGGCCTGGGCTGACCTGCGCCCACCAGCTTCCCGTACTCCTCCATGGCGCTCGTGCCACGGAAGACGGGGTTGTCGCTGCCCGCGCCCTGGAGCAAATTCTTCTCCGTCCAAGGGCGGGTACCGATTCCGCAGACGTGCCCCATCTCATGGGTGATCACATCCACCAACGTGCCGTTGGCCGCCATCTCCTCCAAGTCGTCCGTGTCGAATGACATCGTGCCCTTCGCGGGCAGGAACGCACCGGGACCGTTGGCCGGCCTCAGCACCGTCGGTCCCGCTTCCCCCAGGATGTTCCCGGGCCCGTCGATCGATGTGCCCTGCGCCAGAATCAGGAGGTCGTCGATGACCTCGCCATCGACGCTCACATCCGGCAGGTCTCCGACGATGACCTTCGCCCAGCGGTCCGCGGCCTTGGTGAACGCGGCCTTCTGCGTCGAGTTCAGCCCGCCCAGGAACTGCACTTTGATCGTGTACGGGGACGTCGTGGCGGCGAGTTCACGCGCGCGCCCGGCGTCGGCCCTCGCGTAGTGGGTCTCGTACTCGACCATGGTTCTCCCTCCTCCGGGGAGGAGTCGCTACGGCTGCGCCGGAGAACCACAGGAGATCATGCCGATCGAGAAGCCGTCTGCGGAGTGTCCGCCCCGGACTCATGAGGGAGCGAAGAAACCGCCCAGGGACCAGTCAGCCCATACGGGTTCGGCAGGTTCCCCGGCGCCACGCGCACTGTCGAGATGGTGTGCGCCTCGATGGTCCGCTGCCCGAGCAGCGGACACCTGTACTCCACTACTTTCCAGGCTACGCCTGTTCGGACGGCCGGCAATCCGCGTCCACGCGGTACCTCTGCCACGCTGGACGCCGAGGTGGTGACGAGGGTGCGGATGATCAGGGTCATGGCCACGGTGTCGTCGGTGTCGGGCAGTACGTCCATGGTTCGCACCTCCAGGGTGGGCAGGTGCGGGTTGGGCCGTACGTCCCAGAACGGCATGCCGGGCTCCGGCATAGCCTCGGTGGCGGCCATCGCGCTGGCGAGGTGTTCGTATGCGTCCAGCGACGCGGCGTACGGTGGCGGGCCCAGGCAGGGGAAGCAGCCGCGGATCACCGCGCGCCAGCCAGCGTGGCCGGTGTCCCGGCCGCGGTGGTCGGCCGTCTCCCGGTCGGGCAGGTGTACGTGTGCGTGGAGGGCGCACAGCACGAATTCGTCGAGCAGCCTGCGGTACTGCAGGAGTCCGGCGCGGTAGCGGGGGTGGTCGCCGATGTCCGCACCCGCCGTGCCAGTACCGCTGTCGTCCGCGAGGACCGGTGTGCCGGACGCGCACAGGCGCAGGCCGTCGGCTCGCGCCGCGGCCGCCAGAGCCGGCCGCCACCAGGCGGCGGCTGCCGGGATGGACGAGGAAGAACTCCTCTTCCACCCCGATCGTGGGTGGCTCCTCCGCGGGGTGAGGGTGCACGGCTCCAGGATCACCTGCCCTCACGGAGTTGTCGCCTCACACCGGCGGCCGTGCGGCGGAAGCCGCGAGCGGCCCGGGCAACGCTCCAGGTCGTCCCGCGCCCCGCCGACCGGGGGAGGGAGAGAGATCGGCCGTCACCCGTCTCCCTTTGCGAACCGTTGACCCGGCTGGCCCACCCAGGCCGCCGCGCGATTCGAGCGGAGCACGGATCATGACACTGTGGACGGACACCCGGATCCCAGTGGTGGGGCTGAGCCCTCGGACGTGCTCGAGGTGGCGCCGACGGCCCGGACGGCGGTGGCGTGGCTGCCACCGCAGGAGCTCTGGCCGCCGATCCAGGACATCCGTTGGGAGCATGATCCGCAGGTTCGGCGGTGGCCGCCGCACGTGAATCTGTTGTTCGGGTTCGTGCCGGAGGAGGAGTTCACGCGGGCTGTGCCGCTGCTGTCCGCCGCAGTGGCGGAGAGCGCGGTGTTCACGGCACGTCTGGCGGGTGTGCGGTATTTCCGGCACCGGTCCTACGCGACGGTGTGGCTCGACCCGGCCGCGGCGGATCCGGCAGCGTGGGCCCGGCTCCACCGGGCGCTGGAGCTGCGATTCCCGCTGTGTCGCGGTCGTGGTGGCCGCTTCACCCCGCACCTGTCGCTCGGCCGCACCCGGGACCCGCGGCGGCTGGCCGCCGAGTGTGCCGTCCGGCTCGGCGGATTGTCCGCGGTGGTCGAGGAGGTGGTCCTGCTCTCCCGGCGAGGTGAGGGGCCGATGCGGCCGCGTGCTGTGATCAGGCTGGGTACGGGTGAGGTCCGCCGGACGCAGGATTACCAGCAGGGTTACTACCGGTAGAAGGCACGGGCCGCGTGAGCCGGGGGCTGTCGGAGGCCGCCCAGGAGGGCGGTTCTGCGGGGGAGCGGTGTGACGGTTGTTCAGTCCGCAGGACGGGTGGCTGTGATGACGTAGTAGTCGAGGATGCCTTCCTCGTGGACGCGGAGGAAGTTGCGGGGCCACGCGTCGGGCCCTGAGACGTGGTTGATCCAGCGGTCCCAGCCCTGCCATACGGCTGGTCCGATCGATGTGGCTCGGGTCTGTGTCAGTCCGGCCTGGGCGAGGGCGTCGACGACGTGGGTGACGGGGTGGGCGAGGTCGAGGCCGTTGGCGTAGCAGTCGAGGAGTGCGGCGAGGCGTTCGGCGTGGCCGGGTGTGTCGTCGGTGGTGAAGAAGCTGGCGATCACGGCGTGCCCGCCGGGCCGCAGCACACGGGCCGTTTCACGCCCGAAGGCGGTCAGGTCGCTGAAGTGCTGGGCGGCTTCGACGCTGTAGAGGAAGTCGAACTCCTCATCATCGAAGGGCATGCTCTCGGCCGCGCCCTGGACGAAGCCGAGGTGCTCCGGCCGTTCCGCCAGGAGACGGGAGTTGGACTGCCGGGCTCGCTCGATCTGTCGTGGGTGGATGTCCATGCCGGTGATCTGCGCGAAGCCGTACTCCTGGAGCGCCAGCGCGGTACCGGCCCCGGTGCCGGAGCCGACTTCCAGCGCCCGCCGCTGCTCGGTGGGCGGCAGGGCGTTCAGGATGTGCCGGTACATGTCCTGCTGGCTGCGGACGCGGTCCTCGTGGGAGAGGCCGGAGCCGATGTCGATGGCCTGCCAGTGGCCGAAGTTGATGAATCCTCCGGCGAATATGGGTTTGGTGCCGAGGTCGTCCGCTCCGTAGGCCTCCTGCACCGCGGGCGGGATCGGCCGTTGGTTCTGCTCGGGCTCTCGTATCAATTCCGGTGCCTCCTCGGGGCAGGGCGTATCGCCCTTCACGCATCAGATATGTGGCAGGGGAGCGGGTCGCAGTCTAGTGACGCGAACGAGCGGGTGTCCGCCTGTCCTTTTGCGGCCCCTGAGGTCAGCGATGCCCTTCGACATGGCCCCGGGGAGTACACGTTCCGCGCGGGGCGGAGGGCGGCGTCCAGGCGGCCGGGCGCGGACGCCCTGCCCGCCCTCGGTCGTCGGTTCCACAGCCATCAGGATGACGGCCATCAGAGCCATGGCCATGGGGCCCACGGCCCGTGAAACACCGGTGCGGCGGTCGCCGGACCAGCCCCAGACGCTCCCTGGATTGCAGGCATATATATGCGTGATTACGCTAAATCTCGCGCATTACAGCCATCAAGAACACAGTGCCGCCAAGGAGGCTAATCATGGGTAGACAGGCCGAAGTCGCGCGTCGAGTGCTTCCCTCGTTCGAGGAGGCCGAAGGGCTGGGCCCGCAGGACGGCGCCTTCGTGCGCGACCTCGTGGCGGTGCTGGACAAGCATGGCAATCTCGACCGGTTCGGCCTGTGCCTGCTGCACGACCACTTCCGCCTCGCACCTGACGAGGTGCTGGTCGAGACCCACGACCTCGACGCCCGCACCCTGCAGGTCAAGGTGGAGAAGGCCGCCACGACCACGCACACCAGGCCTTCCCAGTGGCGCTTCGCGAAAGCACCGGGCAAGGCGAAGGCATCCCGGAACACCGGTGATGTCGACGTCGAGAGCCACGTCTGCCAGGTGGTGCTGCAGTGCAGCCCGATCAGTGAGCTTCTTCGAGTTGGCCACTGATCGGGTGACGGGCGAGGGGCGCGTAACGGGCAAGGCTCCCGGACGGTTGAGCGAGATGTCTCACGTCTCAACTCGGTCGCCAAGGAGCCTTGTTGGTCACCTATCCTGCCGCACTGGACCTTCCCCATGCTCTCGTGGAGTGGGTGACGATGCTGATCGTCACCCGGGAGAGTGAGCGGAAGTGCAAGCTCCCGGCATCCCAGCGGGCCCTGATCACTCTCGTGTACCTACGGAAGCACGACACCCTGGCCCAGATCGCGGCCGGCTTCGGGATCAGCGAAAGCACCGCCCACGCCTACGTACACAGCGTGATCACGCACCTGTCCGCCCGTGCTCCCTCGCTCACCCGGGCACTGCGCCGGGCCCGCCCGGAGTACGTACTCGTTGACGGAACCCTCGCCGAATGCGACCGCGTGGGCAACGGCCAGGACGACTACTCCGGCAAGCACCGCAAGCACGGAGTGAACGTCCAGGCCGTCACCACCCCGGCCGGTGAACTCCTGTGGTTCTCCCCGGCCCTGCCCGGACGGACCGCGGACATCACGGCCGCCCGCACCCACAAGATCGTAACCATCTGTGAGCGTCTGAAGATCCCTGTTCTCGCGGACAAGGCCTACCAGGGAGCCGGCGGGACCTTCGCAACGCCGGTCAAGCGACACCGGGGCCGGGAACTCACTGTCAAGCAGAAGTCCGTCAACCGGGCACATGCCCGGCTCCGCTCTCCTGTTGAACGTGCCTTCGCCCGGCTCAAAGCCTGGCGGATCTTCCGCAAGGCCCGCGTCAGCCCCAACCGGCTCACGTCAATGATCCAGGCAGTCCTCACCCTGGAGCAGCAACGCTGAAGAAGCTCAGTGGATGCCCGGGGAAGAAGAGCGCGCAGCGGTGAGGTCACCCACCGCTCCTGCCGGTCGCCCGGGCCGGTGCCCGGACGGCCGTCGGCGGCGATGATCGCCGAGGCCCGCCGAGCGGGGCGGTGTACGGCACTGCTGCTGGCCTGCCTGGTGTGGTCAGGCGCCCCTCCCGCTCGCGCGGAAGCCCCCGCCGAGGCCCGTACGGAGGCCCCCGCCGAGGCCCCCGCCGAGGCCCGTATGGAGGTCCGCGCCGAGCCCCGCGCGGAAGCCCATACGGAGGTCCGCTCCGAAGCCCGCGCGGAAGCCCGCCCTGAGGCCCGCGCGGCCCCCCACGCTGAGGTCCGCACCGCGGCCCCCACGGCCCCCCATGGGGAAGCTCCCGCCGCCCCCGGCCCCGCCACCGCTGAGTGCCACGCCGACCAGCTCGCCACCGCCCGTACAGAGGCCACGCTGCGGATCGACAACCGCTCCCAGTCCGTGGCCGCGGCCATCGCGACGATGACCGTCCGGGCCCCCATCTCCTGGGTGCACGCCAACGACCTGCTGCTGAGCGAGAATTCCGCCGCCCACCAGCAAGCGATGCGCTGCCTGCTGCGGGACCCGAGGGACGTCATGCGTCCCGACGAGTTCCGCCCGCACAGCCCACAGGTGGTCACCGAGGCGTCCTGGGTCAAGGTGCGCTACGACACCCTCTTCCAGTTCAACAAGGGCGGGCAGTCCCGGATCGGGCCATGGGCGATCGGCGTGCGGCCCGAGCTGTGGACCCTCTCGCTCGTGCCGCCCCCGGCGCTGGCGGGCGCGCACTGGGACGACGTACGGATCGAGCTGGGCGGTCTGGCCACCTCACAGGTGACGCCCCGGCCGGCGCAGGCGGACAGCGCGAACCTGCTGTGGCGCGACCTGGGGCCACCAGGGCCCCAGGGTTCCACGGTGACGGTCCAACTGGTACCCCCATGGCAACGCGCCTGGGTGGCGACGAGTTCGAGCAGCGAACCGTGGCTGGTGGCCAACGCGGCCGGGATGACCACCTGGTGGCTGGGCGCCGCGGGCATCATCGTCTTCGCGGCCCTCCAGGCCCGCCGCTGGCCCGCCGGCTCGGAGACCACCGCCCTCCAGGACGGCAGCAGCACCGCCCTGTTGCGCTGGGGCCTGCTCAAGGCCGTGCTCGGCGTGCTGGTCCTCCTCCTGTACAAGATGGTCCTCGACAGCGCCAGGGCGCTGAAGATCGCGCCGACCTGGCTGGGGTACGAATTCCGCTGGCCCGCCCTCGTCGGCTTCCTCGCCGCCTGGACCCTCATCGTCACCGCCCGCCCCAGGAACACCGTACTGGCGGCCGCCACCGCGCTGACCCTGGTCGGAGGACTGGTGGCAGCCGCACCGTCCCTGTTCGGCCTGCCCCCGCAACTCGTCGCCCTCAAGGGACCGGCCGGCGCGACGGACCTCCCCGCCCTCCTGGTGATGGCCGCGGCCATGCTCTGGCTGTGGCTCGCCGGACTGGTGCTGTGGGCCCGCCTGCTGGCCCACGACGGCGGACTGCTCCGCCCCCCTGCCTCCCCTTGGCGGCTACGCCGCACGGGAACCTGCCTCACCGTCACCACCCTGCTGTTCCTGGGCTGGGCGGTGTGGGCGAGCGAACGTCACTGGAAACGGGTCAGCTGGCTCAGCGACCAGGGCGCCCCGGACTACCGGGCGCGCTACCGCACCTTCCTCAGCAAGGAACTGGTGTCCTACACCGCCGAGCTCCCCGCCTGGTTCTACTCCCACACCTGGGCGCTGACCGGCATCGCCGTCGTGGCCCTGCTCAGGGCCCGGGACCTCGCGCCACGCATGCCGTACGCGAGCCCCACCAAACTGGACCGGCTCCTGCTGGCCGTCTTCTTCGCCGTCGTGGTGGCCTGGCGCCAGGGCTCCTACGCCGGCAGCCAGCTGCTCGCCAGCCTCTGGCTGGTGCTGGACCTCGCCGCGCTGTACGGGCTGCTGGCGGTCGGGCAGCGACGAGCCGTCCTCATCCAGCACTTCGAGGGCTGCTCTCGTGCCCCGGCACTGGGCGAATCGATCAGCGAGGCCGGCCTCAACGACCTCATCGCGCGTGCCCGCCGCTACCGGGAACTGATCGGTCTCCTGCGCGGCATGGACCCGGCCCATCATCCCGACGCCCCCGGTGGCAGGCACGCGGTGGAGAAGGAAATGAGCCGCCTGCACCACTGGCGGCCCCAGGGCGGGACCCGAGGCTCCCCGCGGCTGTGGCTCCCCGGCGAGGTCACGGTCGTGGACGTCGCCCTGAGCTGGGGACCGTACGCCAGGTGGTGGGACAACGCCCGGCGGGCCGCCCTCCTGGCGGCCGTCTTCGGCTCGCCCGGCAGCGTCATCCTCGTCTGGGCCTCGTACGCCCCGGAGCAGGTGTGGATGCGCCAGAAGCAGTACTTCTTCGGCGCCCCCGAGATGGTGTGGGCCTTCGTCTCCTGGGAACTGACCTGGGCGGGCGCGGGCCTGGTACTCGGAGCCCTCTGGCGGCTGCTCCCCGGCCGCCGCGGCCCGGCCCGCGCCCTGGGCCTGGTGATCGCCTACGCCCTGCTGATCGGCCTGGGCAGCCTGGGCAACCTCATCACCAACCAGGGCGTCGGCAATGTGGCCTTCGGCGTCTGCCTCATGCTCCTGGTACTCACCCTCACCGGCCTCGCCATGGACCTGGACACCTTCCGCTCGGAACGCCGCCTGTGGCCCAGCCGCATCCAGCTGCTGCTGTCGATCTATCAGATGAGGAGCTTCTCCGCGCAGATCGCCTACGTACTGGTCCAGCTGGTCGCGGTACTGACCATCCTGAGGTTCTTCGTCGGCCCCGAGTCGAGATCCCTGAAGTAACCACGAAGTGACCATCTTCCCTTGGGCGTCCGTCAGAGCCTCGCCGAGCAGCGGCCAGGGCCGTAGCCGAATTCGTGGCCCGGGCAGGACACTCTGCTCTCCGAGTCCTTCCATACCGCAGACCGACATGCGCTGTGTAACCGACGTTCTCAGCCCGTTCGACCCATGCCTGCGACGCTCGGCCCGCGCAGGCCGCACAATTGAGCAGGCCCACGCTGATATACCGAACCTGACGCGCCCTCACTCACCTCCCCGACACTCGCGCCGGCGGGTCAAGGGCCCCCACGCTTTCCCCGAGGCGTCAGAGCATCAGCAGCAGGCGCGTGTTGGTTACGAGCTTGCGGTTCACACTGGTGCTCTGCACGAAGATGGTGAAGTCGTCGTTGTGGTCGGGCTTGACGCGGACTTCCATGTCGGGCAGGCCGAGCAGGGCTCGGGCCTCGGGCCCCGTGTACACCCGGTCCGTCGTCTTCTCCAGCACCGCGATCTGCTTCCGCGCCTGGATCTTCTCCGACTTGCTCAGCTGGTAGAACGCGCCACCGGTACGGTAGGTGTGCCCGGATTCGATGACCCACTCCCGAATCGCCGCGTCACGCGCCACCGGAATCAGCTGGTACGCCGACGGATCCACGGGGGTGAGGCCGGCCGCCTCGATGGTGTCCTTGTTGACCGCCTCCGCGCCCGTGGAGAACACCGCCCGCGATCCCCGGATGCCCCGGGTGCGACCCACCATGAATTTCTCGGTGGCCTCCTGGATGACCTGTCCGGCCTCCTCCAGGCCCCGCGTGCTCGTGGCGTCCCAGATGGCGATGTTGTCCTTCGGGAAACCGCACCGCATGGCCTCGCGCCTGCCCATCTGGTCCGGCACAAGGACGGCCAGCGTCCAGTTGTCCTCCTGCGTCTCGATCATCTTGGCCACGGCCTCGACCAGCTCACGCGGATCCCTGGCAGGGGCATCCGGGCAGTGGTGACTCGCGTTCTCCTGCCCGTCGGTGAGCACGAACGTCAGGAAGCTGTGGTCGCCGTACAGTTGCGCCGTCTGCGCCAGCTCCCGCTGTGACTTCAGCGCGGCGGCCAGCAGAGCCGTCATTCCACCGACCCGGTACAGCTCCTTCAGCGACGGCATCCGCAGCACGTCCTTGTCGTAGATGACGCACTCCACCTTGTCGGCGAAGACGTACACCGTGACGCGGGTTTCCTGGTCCAGCTCCCTCGACCGGCGGGCAAGGTAGGCGATCTGCTGGTCGGCCACTTCGACGACCTTGCGGCTCAGATGCGACATCGACGAACTGGCGTCCAGCACAAGAGCAACGTGATTGATGTAGTTCTGGTTTCCCGCCATGACGGCTCCCCCTCGTTCCGACTCGATGGTCCTACCGTCTCACCCACCACTGACAATCGGCCTCGGCTCCCAAGCCAGACGAAGATCCAGCCTGGCCAGGAGGGGAGTTCTTGGCCGGGCGCCGACATGCGCGCGCTGCGTCGAAGCCCTGGTGTGCCTTAACGCTGGCGAGCACCGCAGTTCACAGCAGAAGCAGCATCGGTCGCAGAGCCCCCGCAGGGTGAAGTCCTGACCTTCGAAGCCGACCCCGGACAATTGGTGCAGGGCGACCTCGAACTCGTACCGGCCGCGCCGGAACGAGGTGGCACAGCCGCCCGGCACGTTGTGCCGCTCGACCAGCAGGGTGCGGACCCCGGCGCGCTGAAGGGTGGCGGCGGCGGTGAGGCCGGCGTTACCGGCCCCGATGACGACGGCGTCGACGTCGCTCACGACCGGGCCTCGTCTCCGGACCCGGCGGCCCCCGCGGCCTGCCCGGCCTCGTGGGCGATCCGGTCGAACTGGGCGCCCATGGCCTCGGCGAGCGCCTTGGCGGCGGACAGCGGGCGGACCATGACGGTGAAGTCGTCGATCTTCCCCTCCTCGTCGAAGTGGAGGAAGTCGCAGCCTTGGATCTGCTTGCCGTCGACGGTCGCGGTGAAGACGAAGGCGTGGTCGCGGCCGTCGGGGTTCGCGATCTCCCGCACGTAGGCGAAGTCCTCGAACACCCGCATCACCCCGCGCAGGATCGCGGCGGTGATCGCTTTGCCCGGGTATGGCTTGAAGGCGACAGGGCTGGTGAAGAGGACGTTCTCGGCGAGGAGGGCTTCGATGGCGGCCTCGTCGCGGTTCTCGACGGCCTTGCGGAACGGGTGCACAGCTTCACCTCTAGTCAATTTATTGAGTAGGTGTGTCGGAGACTATGGCGGGGCGCCGCGCCGGTTGTCCACCCCTGCGGGCGAGACGACGAACAACGGCCGAATACTCACATCGATGAATAGTCAACGACGCGATACTCTGCTCTCATGGCATTGCGCAACGCGGTGATGGCCGCCCTCCTCGAAGGCGAGGCGTCCGGCTACGACCTGGCCAAGGGCTTCGACGCCTCCGTCGCGAACTTCTGGATGGCAGCCCCTCAGCAGCTCTACCGGGAGCTCGAACGCATGGAGGGCGAGGGGCTCATCTCCGCCCGGGTCGTCGAGCAGGAGCGCCGGCCGAACAAGCGGCTCTTCTCACTCACCGAAGCCGGAATGGAGGCCGTGCGCGCCTACGTCGCCGAACCGCCGGGCAAGCCGACGACGATCCGCGACGAGCTCCTGGTCAAGGTGCAGTGCGCGGACGTGGGCGACATCGAGGCCGTACGAGCGGCGATCACCGAGCACATGGAGTGGGCCGCGGCCAAGCTCGCCCGCTACGAACGACTCAAGGAACGTCTCCTGAAGGGGCGCACGGAGGACGAGCACTGCGCGCGGGCCGAACGCGTCGGGCCGTACCTGACACTGCTGCGCGGCATGGCCTTCGAGAAGGAGAACATCCAGTGGGGTGAGACCGCGCTCCGCATCCTCGAACGGCGCGCGCAAGCGACGCGCGACGGGGAGCGCGCCGCATCACGGACGTGACGCTCCGGAAACCACCCTTCCCCCGCCCACTCACCGAAACAGAGGCCCTGCCATGCCCGGCACGCCGTTTCCCTTCTCACGGTACGTGGCCCTCGGCGACAGCCAGACCGAAGGCGTCGGCGACGGCGACGACGTGACAGGGCTGCGTGGCTGGGCCGACCGCCTCGCCGAACACCTGGCACGCCACAACTCCGGTCTGCTGTACGCCAATCTCGCCGTCCGTGGCCGCCTCGCCGGCCAGGTCCACGCCGAACAACTCGCCCCCGCGCTCGCCCTGCGACCGGACCTCGCCACGGTGGTGGCCGGCGTGAACGACCTGCTGCGGCCCCGCTTCGACGCCGATGAGGTCGCCGCCCACCTGGAGGCGATGTTCGCCGCATTCACCGCCCAGGGAGCCCGCGTCGCCACCCTCACCTTCCCCGACGTCGCCCGCATCACCCCGCTGGCCCGGCCCATACGCCACCGCGTCACCGCCCTCAACCACCGCATCCGCCGGGCCGCACACCGGCACGGCGTCGCCGTCGCCGAGACCAGCCACCACGCCGTCGTCACCGACCCCCGCCTGTGGAGCGCGGACCGCCTGCACGCCGGCCCCCTCGGCCACCAGCGCATCGCCGCCGCCGTCGCCCACGCCCTCGCCCTGCCCGACAGCGACGACTCCTGGACACACCCCCTGCCCATCCCCACCACCCCGCCGCCCGCCGGCTGGCGCGCCGGCGCCGCCGAACTGCGCTGGGCCGCCGACTTCCTCGGCCCCTGGACCACCCGCCGCCTGCGCGGCCGCTCCTCGGGCGACGACCGCACCGCCAAGCGCCCACACCTCACGCCCCCAGGTGCCGGGCCCGCCCAGGAGGCGTGACCAAGCGCCTCCCGTACTCCTGGGGCAGTTCTCTGCCGTCGCCTTGGGCCAGGAGCCCTCGCACAAGGCCGCGATACCAGCCGTCAAGTCTGCACGCGACTGAGCAGCTCATCGACTCCCAAGCCGTCCGCGAGCCCACCCGAAACCTCGCCACCGACGCAAACGGCTGACCGGGCCACTCACCAAGCGCGCCACAGCCCGGCAATCTGCATGGAATGGGGCTAAACGACAATCCATCCGACCGGTACGTCGACGAACTCCAGGCCTTCGAGGAGGGCATCACGGCCTGCCCGCCGGCCACCCCCGACTGCACCGACTGCGGCCACACGCAAGACCTCCGCCAAACGACAGACGGACGCTGGCTCCTCCTCGACCCCGACCCTTGGCCGACCGACGTCGTCCCTGCCGGCCGCCGATGGTTCTCCACGCCGGATGGCCTCGTCCTCAACGGTCAAGGGATCGACCCGCCAAGCAACGAATGCCGGCTCGCCCATCAGCTCGTGTGCAGCCGGCAGGAGTCCTCCGGCCACTGGTCGGACATCCGCGTCGTGCTCTGGGCGCGTAACCGAGCCCGCGATGGACTGCCCTACGAATGACTTGCCCGAAACGGGCGTCCGAAAAGGCACGGTCTCTCCTCGGCTCAGCTCCAAGCAGGCCACGTCTCCACCACCGCCGATGCACACGCACACGCACATTGGAAGGGTGGACAAGCCGGGCTCAGGCGGCGAGCGGTAGGCGGCGTTCGGCCGCTTACGAGCGTCCCCTAGCGCGTGAGCACCGGCAGGGATTCCAGTCCCCGCATGAGTCGCGTTCGCCGCCATCGAAGTTCTTCGGGTGCTACCGCGAGGCGGAGCCCCGGGAACCGGGCCAGGAGTCCACCGAGGGCGATCTCCGCCTCGGCCAGGGCGAGAGGCGCGCCCAGGCAGCGGTGGATTCCATGGCCGAAGGCCAGATGCCCCTTGGCGTCACGGTCGGCGTCAGGGTGATCGGGAGCCGGGTATTGAGCGGGGTCCCGGTTGGCCGCTCCCGGCGAGATGAGCACGGGCACGCCGGCGGGGATCTCGGTCCCGCCGAGAGTGATCGCTTGGGTGCTGTAGCGGAAGGTTGCGATGCCGACCGGCGAGTCGTAGCGCAGCAACTCGTCCAGCAGTGTGCCGAGTTCGCGGGGTTCGGTTCGTACGCGGTCGAGGAGTTCTGGGTGCTGGAGGAGCGCCAGGATGGAGTTGCCGATGAAGTTCGTGGTGGTCTCGTGGCCGGCGACGAGGAGGAGGACGGCAAGGGACACGAGCTCGTCCTCGCTGAGCTTTTCGCCTTCGTCCCGGACGGCGATCAGGTGGTGCAGGAGGCTGTCGTCCGGCGACCGGCGCTTGGCCTCGATGAGGTCGGTCATGTAGCCGGCCACGGCGTGGGAAGCCTCGTCGATCCGCCGGGGCTGTCCGGCTGCGAAGAGGTCGTTCGACCAGACGCGCACCTGTGCTCGGTCGGCCTCGGGGACGCCGAGCAGCTGGCAGATCACCGTGACCGGCAGTGGCACGGCGAGACCGGCGACAAGGTCGGCTTCCCCGTCTTCCGGGAGGCCGTCGAGGAGGCGGTCGGCTGTGTGCCGGATGTACGGGCGCAAGCGGGTGACGGCGCCGGTGGTGAAGGCTTTGGTCACCAGGCGGCGCAAGCGGGTGTGCTCGGGCGGGTCGGTGGCGAGCATGGTGTGGGCGACCGCGGGGTGGAGGTTGCGGCCGGAGGGACGGTCGGCGAAGAACCGGGCGGTGTCCTTGGACAGTCCCGGCTCGGTGAAAGCCGCCTTCGCTTCGGCGTAGCCGGTCACGAGGTAGCTGGGCCTGCCTCCGGATCCGGTGGTCACCGGCTGCACAGGGGCTGCCGAGCGCAGTTCGTCGTAGAAGGGATAGGGGTTCTGGAAGAACTCCGGGCACGACAGCGGGTCGCTCATGATGTGGTAACTGCTTCCTTCTCCGGGCCGTCTGAGGTAGTGGTCGGGCGCACGACGCCGCTGTTGGCACATGCCTGGGCGACGAGCAGCACCCACTCGCTCTCGGCTCTAAGGTTGCCCTCTCGCTATCGGTCGCGGGGTGAGCCGGGCGAAATCGCCCTGCGGTCTCAGACGGTGGTGCTTGGCCCTGACGGCATCTTGGAGGATCGCCGCTTCCATAGTGGCTTGTCCGCGGAGCGTGTCAGCCTTACCGAGCCGGGCCGGGACGTGCGCATCATCTTGGATCCCGGGGAGCACTCCACGTTCGAGCTTCGGTCCGTGACCGAGTGGCGTGGCAGCGGTTGGCAGCCGTTCACCAAGACCGCAAGGGTGGGCAGCGCATGTACCTGGCAATCAGGCCCGGCGACCCAAGCTGGCCGATTCCTTGCCCGGGCCGATCGCAAGCGCTCGCAACGTGGGGGCGCTGCGCCTGCGGGAAGCTAGCCGCAGCCGCCGCCGACGGCTTCGTGTGCCGCCCCCACCGCGTGCTGTTCCGGCTGGCTGCGGAGCGGGGCCGCACCGCGTGCACGACCGTTCTCGCGCCGCAGGTACCCCGCCCGGACGTGAGCCCACATCACTTCGCTGCCTCGCACGTTCGGCGAGCCAGACGTGCAATCAGATGTGCACGCCAACGGCCCGAGAGGGGCCGTAACGGCCCGCCAGACCTCATCACATCCGACGGGCCGTCAGGAAAATGCGGGGCTAGGGCTGGAACCAGGTCTGCTCGGGCCCTGCGTCGCAGCCCCACTGGATCACGGGAGCGCCGGAGACATGGCTGCCGGCCCCGACCGCCGCACACAGGCCGTTGAGGTTCTTCAGCTCCCAGCCTCCGTAGCTGGTCGCGACCAGCTTCCACCAGTGGTCGTTCCAGTCGCCGCAGGGCCATTGCATCAGTTGAGTGTTCCAGGCAGACGTGCCTCCCGGAACGGCGAGGCACATGGGGGTGCCTCTGACAGCGGTGCTGTTCGAGTTGACGACGTGATAGTACGTCTCACCATTGACTATCTTGCTCGGCAACTGGTTGAGCGACCAGTACTGCTCCGTTGCCCCATAGGTGCAATCCCACTGGATCACTCCGGCGCCGTTGTTGGCACTCGCGGCGCCGACGGCCAGGCACTCGTTGTTGCTGTTCGCGTTCTTGAGGAAGTAGTACGTGCCCGTGGCGGACGCGGTCGATGCCCCTGCGCCGAGGACCAGCACGGATAGGCAGACGCACAACGCGATGATCTTCGGGCGGGCCTTTCGAAGCTTGAGCATGATTACTGCCTCCCGACTTCGATCGTCGTAGCCCCGATTGAGGGCGCGAGACAGTTGACCGCCATAGACGGTGCGCGTCCAGCCTCTCAGCAGAAGCGGAATGCTTCGGTTTCGAGCCACCGCAAGTGGACCACCACGTGGACCGGGTCGCCCGCCTGCCGGACGCCGCCGCAACGCCTGGACCCCGCCCTGCTCCCACGGGCGGTTCCACGGGCGTTTCCACCGCCGTACGCGCGCCCGCGATCGCCTCAGCGGCGGGACGGAGGCCTCGGAAACAACGGGCTCTGGCAGTCGTTCCGTGCTCAGCGTGGGAGCCGACGATACGCGTCGACGTAGTTGCGCAGCAGGGCCTGGTGGGTGCCGTTGATGATTGCGCCGAGCAAGGGCTGGGCCCGGAGAGGGGCACCGAGGTTCTGATCCTTGATGCTCTTCAAGAGCTCCGCCCGTCTGTCCTTGGTGACGTACTGCTCGAACGACGCCGGCTCCATTCCGGCGAGTTCTGCCAGCTTGGTGTCGTCCGGAACGGCGAAGACGAGACCCGACAGGCCCAGCGCCGCGGCAGGCTCCACCTTGTAGAAGTCGAGGACACGCTTGCGCCACTCCTCACGGCGGGCATGGCTCTGCGTGTAGGACTGGCGGAGCGCGACGATGCGGTCGCGGACAGGGCCTGTCCCGGGCGTGTTCAGGATGGCCTTGACGAGCCTTTCGCCGTCGGTGACGACGGAGCAGTCGGGGGCGAACACTCTCGCCTTGTTGTCCTTGTCCTCGCCGCGGGCCGTCCCGAGAGACTTCGCCAGGGCATCCCCTTCCTGGTCACCCGTGCCGAAGGTGACGCCGTCCTCCAGGCGGGTGAGGCCGTCCAGGAGCTTGACGAACGTGTTGGGCTCCGGGAAATAGACGGTCCTGGGGTCGGCCTTCGCCATCGCGACGCGGACGTCCCGGTCCATCGCGGTGGCGATGTCCACCCGCGGATCGCCCCCCTCGGGGAGGCGGTAGCCCCCGCTGAAGAGGTCGGGCCAGTTCTCCTTCTCCAGCCGGGCCGCCGCCGCGTCGAACAGAGGCCTGCCCTCCGGAGTCCTGAGCGAGATCACATCGGCGTCACCAGTGTGGAAGTAGACCCGCTCGCATCCCTCGCCGCCGGCGGCGTACAGCGCCTTCACGAACTCCTGCGCCCGGTCGCTCCCGGCGATGGTCTGCCGTATGGCGCCGTACGGGATGGTCTTCTGATCGCCGAGAGCCGCCTTGCCCTTGGGCGCGCACCAGAGGAAGGAAAGGACGGCGACCGGAAAATCGGGCTTCTCCTGCCGCCAGGCCTTGGTGAAGTCGTCGATGATCCGCCGCTGCCGTGCGACGCGTTTCGCGCGTTCGGCATCGCTCTCGCCATACGAGTAGCCCTCGTTGAGCCCGATGACGAGCCCGCACCCCTGCCGGGTCGCGGTGGCCTCGTCGCGGTAGCGACGTGCCAGGGTGAGCAGCTTCCCGTGGTCGTCGACCTTGGCCGGGACCATGGCGACGAAGCCCACGCCTCCCTTGACGGGGCGGGGACTGCCGACCGCCTGTCCCGCGTACACGTCGGTGATCGGCTCCCAGGGCGTCCTGCCGGTGGCCGGTGTCTTGGGCCGGGCCCGGTTGACGATCACGCCGGCCTGCTTCCGCTGCTCCTCGGGCAGGCTGTCGGGGCTCGTCCACTGAGGCCGGGAGGTCTCGACCGGATTCCCCGGGCTGCGATGGCACGCGCGCTGCTCGACCAGGTAGCCCTGCTCCAGGCGGGCGGCGCCGATCTTGTCGCGATGGTCCCACACCTGGAACGCGGCGGCCCGGTCGACGGTGCTCAGGAACGTTGCCAGCGCGTTCAGGGAGGAGACGTCGCGCCTGTACACGAAGCTGCTCGCGCCGGCGAAGAGGTGGTGGGGGATCCGTTTGCGGGACACGGCCAAGTGGTGCACGTGCTCCACCCTCGTCAGCGCGACGTACGCGATGCGGTGCCGGAATCCCAGGTCGCGGGCGATGGCGACCTCGGTGACCCCGCGCACGCGCGTACGCTGCTGCCAGGTGGCGGCCGCGTCGCGCAGGGCGGCGAGGCCGTCGGCGTCCCGCCGGCCGGCGCGCACGACCGCGCGGGCGTGGTGCTCGAAGGCCACCCGCTCCGCTCGTACTTCGGCCGGGGAGGGCGAGATCCGTCGGCCCTTGTGCCGCTCCACCAGGCCGTCGATCCACTCCAGGGCCACGTCGCTGCCGTGGGTGCGGATCTCCTCCCAGTTCATGCCGCGCAGCACGACCAGCCCCTGCTCCGTCTCCGCGACCGGGAGCGGGTTGAGGTATCGCAGGGACAGCTCGCTGAGCGTCGCCTTGTAGAACGTCTCGCGCTCCCGGCGCGTCTCGGGCTTGCCGGTGTCGCGTACGTTCACCGGGCCCGGGTCCTTGAGGCTGACCGCGGAGCCGGTGCCATACCTCTCGCGGAACAGCCGCTCGGTCTCGGCCAGCGCGGCCTGCCGGACCCTGGCGCGTTCGTCGGCGTCGTGACCCGTGTCGTCCATGGTCCCGGCCAGGGCGTGCGCGGCGTGGATCAGCTCGTGCGCGAGGGTCACCTCGGGGGCCGTGGCCACGTCGTCGGAGAGCAGCAGCAACCGGGGGTGGAAGGACACGACGGAGTACACGCCCCGGCCGTTGTAGAGCGGTCCCTTGAGCCTGGAGTTCAGTGACCACTGGGCGGGCTTGCCGTCCGTGGCCTGAGTGATGATGACGTTGATCCCCGCGAGGTCGCGCTGCTTCGGCGTCCGGCCGCTCTTCCGGGAGCCGTCGTGGCGGCACAGGACCCGCGTGCTGATGCCCGCGTCCCAGTCCTCCGGCCCGCCGTACGTGCCGTCCGGGTCGGGCAGCGGCCGGGCGTGGCCCAGGAACTCGACGAGGCGCCTGCCCGCCTCGGAGGACTCGATCCGCCGGAGCAGGAAGTCGATCTCCCCTGCGTAGTCCTCGGCGTCCAGCTCGAGGCCGGGCTCGGGGTTGGAGGTGTCGTCACGTATGTCGAGCACGTCCGGGTCGGGGCACACGGCGATGCCGGGCCGTATCACGGTGAGGGGGAGGGGCTTGCCATCGAGCCAGGCGATCTCGATGGGCGACTCCGCGGCCGCCCGGACCGGCTGCGGTGGTGTCAGACGGGCGGGGTCGAGCCCTGTGAGGCGACGCATGGCGGGGATGTTTCCTTTCGGGGCTTACTGAGCTTTGGGGGCTTTCGGCGAGTCCGCGGGGGGGGGACTTCGATCCGCGAGGACTTCAGTCCGCCGCGGACTTCAATCCGCAGGGAATTCAGCCCATGACGACTTAGTCCGTGACGTCTCAGTCCGTGACGACCAGAACGGCTCGCGCCTGCTGACGGGTGTCGGTGGTCAGGACCAGGGAGGCGGCGGCGCCGGCCGCCGTCGGCGCGGTGTACCGCAGCGAGATCTTCTCGACGGCGGGCAGCAGGTTCGGCAGCCCCGCCGTCGGCGAGCCCGTCGCGGGCAGCAGCGGGGCGAGCGCCTCCCCGAGCGTGATGCCTTCCTGGGCGGCCCAGGTCGCGGTCCAGCTCGTCGCGTCGGGATCCTTGTCCGCCACGAGGTCCAGCTCCATCAGCGACGACTCCGGGCCGCCGAGGAGGAGGGAGCCGGTGGCCTCGACGTCGGGCGGGCCGTCCCCGGTGCTGATCCGCGCCGTGAGACGGGCGCGGGCCCGCAGTCCGGCGGGCAGCGGGAACTCGGCGGATCCGGCCGCCGCGAACAGCCGGCCGGAGGGCGTGGGGACGACCTCGAAGCACAGCTCCCGCAACGTCAGCTCCGCCAGCGAGGCGGGTAGACCGCTGCCCATGGCCTGCTCGGTCCAGGCGCTGATGTCGCGGAAGGCGATGCGGTCCGCCTCCACGGTGAGCCCCCAGCCCTGGGCGCTCCTGGCGGCCTTCACCCCGATCCGGGTCCCGCCCACGACGAGCGTGCCCGCCAGGGCGACCTCGAGCTCCCGGTCCCCGCCGCCGGACACCAGGACCGTCTGCTCCTCGATCCGTACGCCCGCGATCTCCAGGGGGCTCAGAAGCTCTCCCGCGACGACGAAGGCGCCTTCCCGGAGATCGCACAGGAAGGAGAGCCGCCCCAGGCCGTTCTTGCCGAGGTCGGGGGCGGCGTGCTCGAAGAGACCGCTGCCGTCGGCGATTTCGCCGTGCGCCGTCAAGGCGGGCAGGTCGACCGTGACGGCACTCTCCAGTCCGCCCACGGACAGGTGTGCGCTCAGCTCGACCGACAGTCCTCCCCAGCCGTTCTGCCGGGCGGCGGAGTCCAGGGCGATCCGCGCACGGACCTGGCTGAGCGTCACACCCGCCGGCAGTGGCCATTCGTCTGCCAGGCCGACGTCGAGCTCTCCGGTCACCCGCCCGTCCCTGGGGGTGTACGAGACGGTGACTTCGCGGAGCGCGGGAAGTGCCGAGGCGAGGAGTCCCTGCCACTCCGCGGGGAAGTGGTCGGTGACGGCGTCCGCGCCCGTGCAGCCCGGCAGGTCCGCCACGTACCGCAGGGACGGCAGGGTGAGTCCGTCGGGGAAGCGGGCGGACACCGTGAACGCGCCCTCGTGCTCGGAGGCGAGGAACAGCACCGGCTCGTCGAGCCCGGGCAGCTCCCACCGGGCTCCCGCGACGACGGGCGTCCGCTCCTGCTCCGCCGTCTTGTCCGTACGGGGAGTGGCGTCGAGCACGACGACGGGCGACTGTGCCCCCAGGGCCTGAAGCGGGCTCAGGTCGTGCGCGGGGAAGGGCTCGGACAGCCGCCACTTCGGGGCGTCCACGACCAGGACGAATCCCACGACCGCCCTGCCCGAGGTGTCGGCCAGGAACTCCGCCACGGCCGGGCACGGCTCCGGCCCGAGGGCGGGCACGACGCAGCGCCCCCGAACCGTCATGCTCTCCGCTATGAATTCCGCATCCGAGAAATTCAGCTCGGGGGAGCCGAGGTAGGCGGAGAACGCGCCACGGACTGCGGGGTCGGTGAACTCCTCGGCCGCGAGCCGAAGGCTTCCGTTCCGTGCCCTCTCGGTGATTTCCTCAACGGACAATGGCATTGCCGAATCCCGTCTTCTCTGTGCTTTCGACTTCACGCGGGGAACACGTGGTTTCCCCAGGCGATGGTGACCTTCGCGGCGCCGGTGTTGTTCACGTCGGCGGAGACGAGCGTGGCCTTGCGCGCGTCGAAGTAGCTGTCGCCGCCGGTACCGCCGTGGCCTCCCTGCCCTCCGGCACCGCCGCCGCCACCTCCTCCGGCACCGCCGCCGGAGAACCAGATCGCGCCCCCACCCCAGCTTCCGCCGCCACCACCGCCACCACCGAAACCGGACCGCCCCGCTTCTCCGTCGGCTCCCCGGGAACGCGTGCTGCCGTTGGCACCGGCCCGGCCTCCCCGGCCCCCGGAGCCGCCGTCGCCGCCCGAGTTGCCGGCACCGCCGGCGTTGATTCCGCTCCCCGACCCGGATCCCCCGGTACCGCCCCGGTGCCCGCTTCCGTCACCGCCGTCGCCGGCGTCGGAATCGCCGGTACCGCCTTTTCCGACGCCGGTGGTCGTTCCCCCGCCTCCTCCGTTGCCGCCGATGCCGGGGTTGTACGCACCCCACTGCCAGCCGTTGCCGCCGCCGGCGCCGGTCGTGCCGTCGTTTCCGTCCGACCCAGGGCCGCCCGGCCGGCCGTCGGCGACGGGAGCGCCGGCGACGGTGACGAGTCCGGCGTCTCCACCGGTGCCACCACCGCCCCCGTTCCCTCCGGCCCCTCCGGCACCGCCATGGGCGAAGCCGGCGTTCGTGCCCTTGGCCCCGTTGTCACCGGTCTTCCCGTCGCCGCCCCGGCCGCCTGCCGCGCCCGCGTCGCCCCCGCTGCCCGCGCCCGCGATCAGCGTGTCGTGGTGGAAGACCTGGGCAGAGGCCGCCGTGGCCCCGTCACGGGCGACGCGGACGCGGATGACATCCCCCGGGGTGACGTGGAGCAGGGCCTGAATATCGGCGCCCTTGCCCCCGCTCACCCCGTCGGCGTCCCAGCCCCCGGCGCCCTGGAGACGCAGCGACAGGATGGTGACGCGGGCGGGGACGGTGAACGTCCGCGTCGCGTCCGTGCCGTCGTAGACGAAGTCCCGGCTGCCGGCCTCCGGGTTGTGGATTCTGAGGTGGCCGCCGGCCGTGATGTCTCCCGTGACCTTGAGGCGGCCGCCGATGGTGATGTCGCCGGTCATGTCAGCTTCCCCCGCAGCGGCGTGCCCTGGGGGTCCAGGAACCGCGCGTCCGTCGTGATGTCGCCGGTCGCCCCGACGGCGCCGGTGACGTTCATGTCCTTGCCGACGGTGAGGTCGCCCGTCACGGTCAGCTGCTCGAAGACGGGCTCCGCGACGGCGACGGCCGTCGAGAGGTGGTGCGTGATCGTGTCGCCGGACCGCTTCAGCGTCACCCGCACGTGGAAGTGGGTGTCGCGGGTGAGGCCGGTGACAGGGAACTGCCACTTGTCCTGGCCGTTGAGGGGCCCGGCGTGCCGGCCGTCGAAGTAGATGTCGCAGTCGGCGTCGGACGGCGCCGTCCAGGTGAGGACGGCCTTCTGGCCCGGCGCGAGCAGAGTGACCGGGGTGGAACCGGGGTTGCCGTTGGTGTCGGCCTCGCGGAGGACGAGGTCGCCCACCACGTCGGCCGTGAGGGCTTCGGCCGGGGGGTACTTGGCGAGCGGGAGGATCACCTGGTTGGTCTCCCAGGTCTGGCCGTTGTCGACGCTGACGGTTTCCCGGACGCGCAGCAGGGCGGTGCCCGTGAGACCGTTGGCCTTGAAGTCCTTCAGGCGCAGAAGGAGCCCGTGCGTGGTGAAGGAGACGGACTCGCCGTCGGCGGGGCGGACGGTGAGCGGCGTGCCGCCGGCGGTGAAGGCCGCCATCTCGTCCTGGGGCAGGGTGAGGAGGACGCCGCTCTCGATCTCGTCGGTGGTCCACTGGTCGCCCGGTTCGACGGTGGGGACGACGCGGTGACCCGCGGGTACGAGGTCCTGGGCGAGGTCGCCGGTGGGGATCTCGACGAGGATCTGCTTGCACAGGACGGCCTCGGTGCCCGAGTTGGACACGACGATGTCGATGTGGGCCGGCCGGTCGGTGGCCAGGGGGGCCGGGACGGTGGCCAGGCCGTAGGTCAGGCGGCTGCTGCCGCCGGAGGTCGCGTTCATGGTGGGGTTTCCTTGGGTGCGTGCGGGAGTTACTCGGACGTGGCGGCTACTCGGACGTGGCGGCGTCGGCCGGCGGGAGCGGGCTGCCGGAGGTGAGCAGACCGGAGCGGAGCACCGGCGCCTGGTCGTTCCAGCGCGGAGTGGTGCTCGCGGCCGAGGTGGCGAAGTGGGTCCAGGCACCGTCGACGGCGCGCTCGGCCCAGGTCCACGTCTGGTCGTCGACGGTGCGCACCGGCAATGCGACGGTGCCCTCCGCGAATGCCGCCGCCGAGGTGAGCAGCGGCCCGGTGCGCAGGACGGTGCGCATGCGGTTCAGCGGTCCGTCGGTGAAACGGTGGGGGATCTCCAGCGCCGTGGTGGGCAGCAGGTCGGTGGTGGCGTGCACGGGGGCGTGGGGGTCGACGAGCAGGGTCAGGTGCCGGGCCGCTCCGGCCGTGACGCGCAGGTGGGTTCCGTCGCCGATGGCGGCGATGCGCGGATGGGCGTCGGACGGCGCAACGACGGTGCGCAGCACGTCGGGGTCGGTGTCGGCGAAGTAGCCCACCAATCCGTCGCCCATGCGCAGCCGCTCGCCCAGGCGCACCGGCCAGGAGTAGCCGGTGAACTCCGGCCGTGGCGGCTCGTGGTCGAAGATGTGCTGCCAGCCGGGGTCGGTGGGCGGTGGTCCGTCCAGGTCCAGGTGGAGGCGACAGCGGACGAGGGCCAGCGGACGCCCGGCCAGCGCGGCCGTGGCGGCGCCCGCGGTGGGCACGATGTCCACCAGGGAGGTCTCCAGGAGATCCATCGCGGCGGGCAGCGGGCTGCCATCCGTTCCGGCGCCCTGAAACCAGGTGACGAGCGCGTGCAGGTGGGGCAAAGCGGTGCGCAGCGCTTCGAGGTCGGCGGAAACGGCACCGGGCAGCGGCGTCCACACCGCTTCCCGGGCCGGCCGGCCGATGCGGTACGCCCAGCGCAGCAGGCCGAGGGCGGTGCCGTCGGGCGCGTACACGGTGAGGGAACCGTCGACCAGGTTGGGGACGATCCATCCGGCGAGCGGATTCCCGTCGTCAAGGTGGGTGGCCTGGTGCGTGTCGCGGGCGGCGTCCATGAGGTCCAGCCCGAGTCGCGCGGACTGCGGCAGGCGCGGCGGCAGCTGGATGACGTGCTCCGGGGTCGTCCCCAGGGCCGCGGGGACGTGCTGCGGGCGCAGCGCGTCGGCCACCACCGGGTGCCGCAGACCGCTCGCCCCGCCGGTGCCCGCCGGGGTGATGACATCCAGGGCGCGCCCGAAGGAGTCCACCAGGGTCAGCCTGAGGAAGCGGAACTGGCCCGCGCGCAGCTGCTGGAAGCCGGAGTCCGGCCAGCCCTCGAAGGGCACGGGCAGGGGGCCCGGGTCGGGGCTGGTGCGGTAGGCGTCACCGATCAGCTCCGCCAGCTCCGGCGGCGCGCCCAGAGGCGGGACGCCCTGGCCGGGGTCCTGGCCGATGAGCATGTCGCGCAGCCCCGCCAGCGAGCTGGACAGCACGTCCCCACGGACCACCCGCTCCGCCAACGCGTCGCAGTGCGGGGCGAGTCCGGGGTCATCGGGTGCGTACTGCCGGAGCTGGTCGGCCAGGCTTCGCGGCAGATGGTCGCTGAGCAACGTCCGGCCGGTGTAGGTGCGCGCGGCCTCGGGGCGGGGCCGCGGGCAGGAGTAGCGGTTGCCGTCGAACTCCCACTGGTCGTGGGGGAGGGGGTGGTACTCGATCTCCCAGAGCAGATGGAGAGGGTGCCACGGCTGCTCCCAGGGCTCGTTCCCGAAGGCCGGGGCGGTGCCGGAGCGCGGAGTCGCCACCGCGCCCGCGCCCGCCCGGCTGTTCGGGTCGAGCAGGAACGCCTCGCGCAGCAGGGCGCGGGTGGAGTCCGGCATGGCCGTGTGCTCGCCGGTGCCGAGGTCGAGCGTGTTGCACGCGAGATCGGCCCGGTCGGCGGTGAACTCGACGGAGCCGTCGGGCAGTTGTACGGCCGTCACGGTCTGGTCGCCGAACCGGCAGTGCAGCGTCGTGTCGTCCGAGACGGGCATGGAGCCGGCGCCCTGCAGGACGACGGCGGGGTCCAGGGCGCGGTGGAAGGGGGCCGGGGCCACACGCTTGAGGTCCCAGCCGGTGGGCAGGCCGTGTGCCTGGGCATACTGGCGAACCGATTCCGCCAGTAGTGCGGGTGTGTCCCCGCCGGGGAGGGCGGCCCGGAGGCGGTCGGCCTCCTGCCGGCCGGTGCGTACGCGCGCCGCGAGGCTGCCCTCGCGCGCCGGGTCGAGCTCCTGCGTCAGCCGCTGGTGGTGGTAGCCGCGCGGCAGTACGGGCAGGCCCTGGAGGCGCCACATGCCGTACAGCCTCCGGCGCAGCCCGGCCAGCTCGCGCTCCGCCCGGTCGTAGGCGTGCTGCGCGGCGTTCAGGGCGGCCTCGACGGACCGGGCCCGGCGCTCGTCCTCGAGGGAGGCGGGCTTCTCCGCGGTGCTGGGCGGTACCGCGTGCCAGGCGTACGAGGCCGTGCCCTCGCCGAAGCCGGCGCCGAGCAGGATGTCGGCGAGGTGGTGGGCGTTGTCCGGCTCGTCCGCCCTGGCGAGGGTGTTGCTCTGGAGCTGGTCGAGGAGCGCGGGCGCGAGGGCGAGGGTCGGGTCGGTGGCCGCCTTGTTGGCGGTCAGGGCGGTCAGCGCGGAGCGGGCGCTGTCGGCGACGGCCACCGTCGGGTCGGGCCGCTGCTCGCCGGAGGGGTCGTACTGGGGCGACACACTGTGGACGCGGCCGGTGTAGACGGTACGGGTGCCCGGGGGCGGGGTGCCGTCGACCTGCCAGCCCAGGGAGCCTTCGAGGGCCTCGCGCACCCGCGGGTCGGCGAGCGGGTCGTCCGAGCCCGCCGCGTGCCAGCCGATGACCTGGTAGCCCAGACGGCCGAACTGCCGGGGCAGCCGCGCCAGGGGGTCGTGGAAGGAGAAGACGTCCTGGCAGTGCGGCTGGAACGCGGCGAAGGCCAGGGTCCCCGGGCCGGTAGCGGTCAGGAAGGTGGGCCGGTCCGCCGCGGATTCCGTCCACCGCGCGGCCTCGGTGTGGCGCCCGATCCGGGTCGGGGTGACATGGCCCCGGCCGGGGCGCAGATAGGGAACGGTGCCCGTGCGCTTGTCCAGGAAGTCGCTCTCGACGACCCACGCGGCGGCGGTGTACTCACCCGCGGCCGTGTAGGCGTGCCGGACGACCAGCCAGCGGTTCGGCGCGGGCGGCAGCGTGACCTCGCCACCCGGCGTGGTCGCCCGGCGCAGCGCCGCCGGAAGCTCCCAGTGCAGGTGAACGCCGTCGTTGCCCGCCTCCTGGGAGAACGCCGTGTCCGTGCTCGCGTAGGGCGACGGCTCCGGCGAGCGGTGGACGCCCAGCAGGTGGTAGTTGGGCAGCCAGCGGAGGAAGGAGTCCCTTGCGCGCACCTGGTCGTTGACGACCAGGGCCCGGAGCCTGACGGGGACCAGGAGGTCGGTGTTCATCGGGTGGTTCCTTCGAAGGTGAGGGTCAGCTGCTCGGGGGCGCGCACCAGTTGCACGGCGAACTCGGCGGGGGAGAGCGGTGATCCGGGCTTGACGTCCTCGGCGAGACGGGCCGCGAGCCTGCCGACGTCCAGTACCCGCGCCCCGGCGGGCGTGGTGACGGTCAGGGCCGGGTCGGCGCCCACGGGCACTGACCGTCCCAGCGGCCGGCCGACCTCGCCGGGTGCCAGGCTGCGCAGGGCCACGTTCCCCTCGTGGTCGACACCGAAGTGCAGCCCCTGGCGCGGTTCGCTGATCGTCAGGCGGTCGGGCACGCGGTCGAAGAGCATCAGCAGGACGTCGGCGCCCAGGGCCTCGCGGCGGACCACCTCGACCGGCGTGGTCCCGGACGCGGCGCGGGCCTCGACGCGCAGCGTCGGCCAGCCCGGGACGAGCGCCGAACGCAGCAGCAGACCGGCGGCGGGCACGGGGCCCTGGCCGTCGAGCAGGTCGTCCAGTTCGGCATCGGTCGTGGCATCGGCGCCGGGGTGCCGGTCCAGGCTGCGCGCGCCGTCGAGCAGGGCGTCGAGCCAGCCGCGGTCGACGTGGAACAGGCGCAGGCTCTCGGGCGGGAGCATCCGCTGGTCCGGTACGAGGCAGTCGAACGGTACTCCGCTCAGCGTGCGCAGCTTGGCCAGCCATGCCGCCGCCTCCCGCGCGTCCGGCGACGCCGACCGCGGGGCGGAGGAGCGCTTCGGTGCGTCGAGGCGGTGCGCGGTGGGAGCGGCGCGTACGGTCCGGGGGCGGGGCTCGTCGTCCTCGGGGATACCGAGGGCCGGGCCCAGCGCGTCGAGGGCGTCGCCGCGCAGCAGCTCCTCGAACTGCTCGCGCGGCGTCGGGGCGGCCGCGCGGGGGACCGGCCCCGCGGACGGCGCGCTGAGGAAGAGCTGCCGGCGGTACGTCGCGTACTGCCGGTCGGTCGCCCGGCGCAGTCGGCCCTGGTGGCGCAGGCGGACCAGGGTCGTGGCGAAGCCGGGGTCGGCCAGGGCCAGGGCGCGGCCCACGTTCCAGGCGCAGGCGTAGCCGGTGGCGAAGGTACCGGTGCGCGGCTCGTGGAGCAGCAGACCGTCGGCGTCGGGGAAGTGGCCGTCCGTCGGCCGGGGAAGCCCGGGCGCTACGCGGGGCAGGAACGGGCCGCTGTACCACGCGAGGGCGCGCTCGCCGGACTCGGTGATGTGGGTCATCGGGACCATGCCCTGCTCCAGCAGGGTGCCCAGTTCCTCCGGCAGCCCGCTGTTCGCGGCAGGGGCAGGGCGCAGCGGGGCGGCGCTGTGCTCGCCGTTCCCCGGCACGAAGCGTCCGGCCAGCCGGCCGAAGCCGTCGCCGGATTCGGGGCAGGAGGTGAACGTCCAGCTGTGCAGGGACACCAGGCGCACGGGTTTGCCGTCGGCCTGCGGCCCGGGCGGCGCGTGGCCCTCCAGCGAGACCAGGTGGGCCACGTACCGGCTCCGGCCCGCCCCGGGGAAACGAGCGGTGGTGATGACCGCGTGCGCGTCCCGGCCCGGCCGGCTGACCCGGCCTTCGACGGGCGTGGCGTCCTCGCCGCCCGTGCGGACGTGGGCGAGGAAGGCGAGGTCGGACGGCTGCGGGAGCAACTGAGCCAGCAGTTCCCCCGGTACGTCGACGACCTGACAGGAGGTGTCGAGCAGGGCCGCGTCGACGGCGTCCCGGTCCAGGGCGGGACCGGACACCGCGGCGTCGCCGTCGAGGAGCGCGCGTACGGTCAGGGAGGTGGTGGTGCCCAGGGCGTTGGGGTCGCCGGGCAGCTCGCCCTCGCCGAACAGCAGCAGCGCCGGCCAGGGGGCCCGGGCGGGGTTCTGGACGCCGCCGGTGAAGGGCTCGCGCTCCCACGGCAGGGCCGTCGGGTTGAGCGTGATGTGCGGGAGCAGACCGTGGAAGGGGCCCTGGCTGTGCGCGGCCGGATACACGGCGTGCACCCACGAGGGGTCGAGACGGAACTGCGCGGCCCGTACGTCGACGATCTGTTCCACCGGGTCGAGCCGGGCACCCGGCAACTGCTCGGCGGGAAGCCGCTGGTCGACGGTGATCCGGTAACGGCCGGCCTCGATGCCGGGCAGCAGGTGGTCGTAGAAGGCGACGGGGGTGTCGTCCGCCGGCGCGGACTGCTCGGTCGGGTGCGTGGTCATGAGGTCCTCACGAGTGGACGAGTCGCAGGGGCGGGGAGGAGAAGGCCGCTTCGCGGGCGTAGCGGTCGAGCTCCGGGGCGGCGTCGAGCCGGTAGCCGGCGGCGGCCAGGGCGGCGAGCGCGCCCTTTCGCAGCGCGGTCTGCTCGGGCGTGTCGACCCGCAGCGCGCCGGTGCCGTCGGTCTCTTCCCGCTCCCCGCGGACCCCGGCGGGGGCCGCGCCCGGGTCGAGCGGCAGGGTCCCCTCGGCCGGCGGGGTGTGGTCGAGGCGGCCGCTCCGGCTGGACGCGGCAGCCTCGGGCAGACGCGGGGCGGGTACGGCGATGCGTGCTCCGCTGACGAGGCCGTGGACGAAGGGGTCCGCGCCGAGCGCGTCGTCGGCCTTTCCCGCGCCCCACAGCGCGGTCGGCCGCGGCGCGCGCTGCGTGGTGACGATCCAGTCCCGCCACTGGTCGGCGGGCAGTTGTCGCCAGTGGCCGTCCTCGGTCTCCTCCTCGACCGTGACCGAGAGCGTGACGTCGAGGTCGGTCTTGGCCATCGGACGGATGTGCACCTTGGCGGGGCTGTCCCCGGTCTCGGCGGGGCTGGCCCCCGTCTCGTCCACGCCGTTGACCTTCAGCGCGGAGGCGGGGAACGCGCTGCCGACGGTGAAGGCGAAGCCGTCGGCGGTGGCGGTCCACGCGCCGGAGCCGCCGCCGGCCGGTTCGGCCTGCCGCGCCGTGGTGGCGTGGTCGGGGTGGAGTCCCTCGACGGGCGTGAGCGTCAGCGGGTGCTGCGGCAGCAGCGTGCGGAACTGTTCCCAGCCGATGGGCGGGGGCCCGGCCTTGGGCTCGCCGAAGTCGATCGGGATGGAGATGCCGAGCACCTTGACGTGTGCGGTGCCGCCGAACGGCGGGCCCCACACCGACAGCCGGGCGCCCAGCGACGCCTCGCCGCTCCAGCCGAACAGCAGCCACACCTGGGCGGTGATCTCCGCCCACACGTCCACCTCGTAGTGGAACGGCGCCCACTCGACCAGGGCGTCGAAGCCGACGTCGATCCGCGCCTTGGCCCACGAGCTGTCGTACCGCAGGTCCAGGCGGCCGCCGGCCATGACGGCGGAAGGGGTCAGCGCGAAGTAGCTGGTGCCCTTCACCGTCAGCTCGGAGCCGGAGGTCCAGTCGACGCCGACCGGGTCCGCCCGCGGGTAGTGGGCGGGCGGGGCGTAGCGCGGGTGGTAGCCGCCGATGGTGAAGACGAAGTCGCCGGGCTGCTCG
Organism: Streptomyces sp. L500; assembly: GCF_054551825.1. Taxonomy (NCBI): domain Bacteria; kingdom Bacillati; phylum Actinomycetota; class Actinomycetes; order Kitasatosporales; family Streptomycetaceae; genus Streptomyces; species Streptomyces sp. L500. The sequence continues at coordinate 3,353 of NZ_JBTOLC010000049.1, read as the reverse complement.
CTGCCGCCGAACCACAGGCGCAGCGCCGCCCCTCCGGTCAGGTGCACGGACCGGTCGAGCAGGAAGCTGTCCGGGGCGAGCCGGGCGTCGACGGCGAGCATGTCGGCGGAGCGCCGGTAGACCGCGGAGACGTCCAGCTCGATGCCGGCGTACGGCTCGCCCAGCTTCTTCTCCGGGTCGGGGAACTGGGCCTTGGCCGAGCCGAGCAGCCCCACCACCAGGTCGTCCGGGCCGAACTCGGCGAATGCCAGGGCCTTGCAGTGGACGATCTCGAAGACGTCCGCGTTCAGGCCGAGGGCCAGCCAGGTGCTGCCCTCGCGCGGGGTGACCCAGGCGGCAGCGCCGTCGGTGCCCTCGGTCAGCTCCTTGAGCACGTCCAGGGGCTCGGGCGGCGTGCCCTCACCCGCCCCGGCGAGCCCGCGCAGCAGGGGGAACCCGGAGACCTGGTCGATGGCGGGCACGCGGAGGCTGCTGTTGTAACCGAAACCCGCCTTCACCGCGGTGACCCTGAAAGCGGGCGGGCCTCCGAAAGCGGCGCCCAACTCCGCGTACAGGAAGAGCGACTGGGCTCCGCTCTTGAGGTGTCCGTAGGCGCCGATCGCCCCGAAGCCGGCGCTCGGAGTCTTGATCAGGGCGCTGCCCTCGATCAGCCGGTCGTAGGGTGAGTCGGCGGCGACCGGCTTGTTCGCGAACGCGCCGGATATCTCCAGTGGCGGCTTGCGGAAGGACAGGCTCAGCCCGTCGAGCCGGCCGGAGGGCGTGAAATCCTTGCCGTTCAGGGGAATGCCCAGCCCCAGCCCGTCCGCGCCGAGCTCCAAGGGGCCGGCGTGCACCGTGGCGTCGCAGAGAACCCAGATCTTCTCGTCCTGGTAACTGGCACCCAGGCGCCGCAAGTACAGCGGACCGAAGGAACGGTCCAGGGCGACCCACGCGGCGGCCGGAACCACCGGGTCGTCGGTTGCGGCCGGGGGAGCCGCCGCTGACGCCGCCCACGTTCCCGCGACCGGCGTGGAGTTGAGGAGATTGGGCGCGGGGGCTTCACTCGCATGATCCTTGGCGGGCTTCGCGTCGGCGAGGCGGAACATCAAAGGGGAGCGCTTTTCACCTCCCCACTCGTAGTCCAGGGCCAACAGAGCGCGCCCTCGGGTTTCCTCGGGAAACGTCGGATGGGTGCCGTCCAGGCGGGAAATCTGTTCGTTGAGTGCTTTCACCTGATCGACGGTGAGGGCGTCGGAGGCGATGACGGCTTTGACGCCGGTGATGCCGAGGTCGTGGTCAGGGGAGATGCGGTCGCCGACCAGGGGGAGATCGCTGAGTTTGGCGGCGAGTCGCGCATCGACGAGCAGGGCGAACAAGAGGCACCTTCCGGGCCGGGAACGGGAAAGCGGAGGGGAGTCGAAAGGGAGATTGCTTCACGCCCGGGAACCCGGCAGGTTTGCCGTCTCGGGGCCGGAGCCGAAGCCGGAGCCGTGCGCCACGAGGCCGATCGCCTCGGCGAGTTCGGCCTTGGTGGGTTCGATCTGCCTCATCGACTCCGCGTATCAACAAACATAGTTGAGAGTTCACCCGAATTATCTTGTTCAATGGTTGACCGAATTATTCGCGACCTGCTGTGCGCAAAGCGGGTGATGACCCAACACCTTAAATCTATGCGAACGCTTGATCCGTAAGCCAACTGATGGTGTGTGGTCTGCTTCACATTCGCTCATGGGTCTCGCTCCGGGATCGGTTCGGCGACTCGTACGGCCATCATCGCGGTGTCACCGAAATTTTCCCGACGGGATTTATGAGCTATCGTCAATACGTCCCCTCCGGCGAGGGTGAACCCACCGATCGCAGGTGATCTCGCCACGGCAACAAGGGATTCGGTGGAACCCTGACGCGTGCCACCGGCGCCTCCCGCCCGACCCGCCCGTCGGCCTCTTTGCCCGCGCTCCTCACCCGCGCGGACCCAAGAGCGCGGGCGGCGGGTGCGCTCACGCGCCTCCCTCAACCAGCCCCGATACACCACAAGTTGACAGCATCGCGTCACGGCATGAAGGTGCCCGCGATGGCCATGCCCACCGATGAACTCAAGAATCGGCTCCAGAACGAAAAACCTTCGTCCTTCCGGGCAGTTCCCTCGCGATCCCCGCGGCGGACGCCCTCTTCGCCGCGCACCTGGACGGCACACTCACCATCACCGATGCCACGCTCTCCGACGAGTCCCATGCGACACGAACCGCTACGTGACCGGCGTCGAAGCCGAGATCATGTACCCGAGATGGGCAGCGGAGTCCGGACGGCTTCGCCGGGTAGGCCGCCGTCGGTGCAGGGCTGTTCGTTCAGCTGGCGTGCTCCATCGTGCAGGGCTCCACCCAGCGCAGCAGCCGACCGATTGTGTGCGAGCCCGGCATGCAGGGGCGCATGCTCGCCACCGGCCAGTGGATCACCTACGGCACCCGCCCCCTCGCCGCCCTCCTCGCCGGGGCTTCCGGCACCTGGCTCGGCCTGTGGAACACCTTCGCCCTCGGCATCCTCGCCCTGGTCCCGCCGTTCCTGGTGCTCCTCGCCCTCTCCAGCCGCACCCTGCACCACGTCCCCCGTCGCCCCACCCGCCCCCAGGCCGCCGCAGGTTGAACGAGAACCGGCTTGGTGATCGAGAATCCGACTGCCCACTGGGAAGACCCCTGGGCCGCCGGGCGCCGGTACCGTCAGCTCATCGACGCCGAGACCACCGTTCTGGACCGTCACATGGGGCCGGGAGGCGGGCGGCTCGCCTCGACACCGGCAGTGGCGACGGCGCCCTCGTCCACCACCTCGCCGACCGTGATTTCAAGGGCGACCGGCCTGGACTGCGCCCGCGGCTGAGGAAGGCCGGCTTGTCCTTGATGAAGGTGTAGACCAGGCGCGCCGCGACCAGGGCGAAAGCCCGCTTCGCCAGGGGCGGGAGCTCGGGTGAGTCGAAGTCGGCGCGACAGAAGATGCCTGTGGCCGAGGACGGGTCGATGCTGACTAGAGCAAGGGTGCTCGCGGTCTGCTCGCGCCCAGGGGGCTCGCCCGCACACGAGACGCGCTGATCGATGCCCTTGAGAGTTTCCCCACGCACCACTAGCGTGCTGCGGATCGCTATGGTCGCGTTCCGGGAGTGCGCTTCGTCCGGGCCGGCGCGGTTGACTTCCTCGAGCAGGAGTCCGAGCCGGTCTACGAATCGGATGCTGCGGCAGCGGCGTCGCCGTCCAGCACGCTGGCAGTCCGAGGCCGTCGATCGCCACGGTGTCACCGGTGCTGCGTGAAGGTCCACTGCGAGCTGCGATACGCACTCGCACACCCGCTCTGCGGATTTCCCTGCCGTCTTCGCTTGGAGCCGACCG
>NZ_JBTOLC010000048.1:0-43135 GCF_054551825.1 Streptomyces sp. L500 | reverse complement strand
GATCCTGCCCCTCTGCCCCCTGGATGGGCATCCTCAAGACGCCCACCCAGGGAAAAGCTCAGGTCTCACATACCCGCAGCACGCGCGAGCTCGATATCAAGCGACTCGCGACGGATCCGCTGATCCATATACAGCAGCGCGGTCACGCCGGCAGTGATCGGCAGTGCCAGCGCGGAACCGATCGCCGCACCGATGCCATTGATGATCAAAGACGTCCACGTCAAATGATCCATGGTGGATTCACCGGTCACGATCCCGTCAATGAGACTCGTCGGTATCTGCGCCATTGAACCGATCATGAAAACGATAAAGGCGGCCAGAACCTGTATTCCAAAGATCCGCCAGCCCGCACCCCGAACAAGCTTCGCCGAGCGACGCATAGCGCTGATGACGCCCTGCTTTTCGAGCATGAGCGCCGGCGCCGCGAGGCTGTAGCGGACCCACAGCCAGGCCGCCGTCGCCATGCCGGCGAGCCCGCCGAGGCCCAGCAGGCCCGCACTGTCACCGCTCAGGTCACCGGAAATCCCCGCGTCGGAACCCGCGGCGACCAGCAGCCCCGGGACCAGGCCCACCGCGAACGCCGCCGCCATGAGCACGGGAAGCAGGACGAACAGCCCCGTCAGAGCGAGCAGCCGGGGCCGGGCCTCGCGCCAGGCGTCGCCCACGGAGGCGGGCCGGCCCAGCACGGCGCGGCTCACGACGACCGTCAGCATGGCGCTCGCGATGATCGTGCCCACCAGCCCGACCAGTGAGGCGACGGTCAGGCTGCCCAGGGACTTGCCGATGGCGTCCAGCACCTCATGAAGGTCCGCTGTGCCCGGGTCGGCGAGCTTGTTCAGGCCCGCCACGTCGCGGAACCACAGCCCCGTTACCGTGGTCCCGGCCGCCTGGGTACCGAGGGCGACGGCCGCGGAGACGCCGAGGACCGTCCGCCAGTACAGGCGCGTCGTGCTGACAGCGCCGTCCAGGATCTCGCCCACACCGAGGGGCCTCAGGGGCACGACGCCGGGCTGGGGAGCCGGCGGAGGTGGCGGACTCCACTGTTGGCCACCCCAGCCGCCACTTCCGTTACGAGTGCCGTTGCCACTGCCGCCACCACCGCCCCAGCCGCCGCTGTTGCCCCAGTGCCCGCCGTCACTGCCGTTGCCACTGCCGTCGCCGCTTCCGCTGTTGGCCCGGGCGCGGCCCCGGCCCTGCGGGGTGCGGTCCGGAGAGTCGTTCATCCTCTGTTTCTCCTGTAGCTCCCTCTGATGCCCGTGTTCGCCGTCCAGCGGCCCGTCCGAGCGGTTTACCGGTCAGCCATCGTGTCAGTAAGCGCGTGCGAGGCGGCAAGCGCCCGAGCGGCTCGTAGGGGCTCGTAAGGGGGAGGCCGTCAGGGGAGGCCTTCAATAGTTGGTGTGGGCGGGGCAGACTGGACCAATGGCTGATCAGTACGCGGCATCCGCGTCCGGCACCGGATCCTCCGTCCCGGCCCTGCGCTGGGAGGAGCTGCCCGAGGGACCCGTGCTCGTCCTCCTCGACCAGCGGAGGCTGCCCACGGAAGAGATCGAGCTGGTCTGTACCGACGTCCCCGCGCTGATCGAGGCGATACGAGCGCTCGCCGTGCGCGGCGCCCCGCTCCTCGGCGTCGCGGGCGCGTACGGCCTCGCCCTCGCGGCCGTCCGCGGCTTCGACGTGGAGGAGGCCGCCGAAATGCTCGCCCACGCCCGCCCGACCGCCGTGAACCTCGGCTACGGGGTGCGGCGCGCGCTGGCGGCGTACCGTACGGCCGTCGGAAGCGGTGCCGACGGGCTTCAGGCGGCCGCCGCCGCCCTCGCCGAGGCCCGCGCCCTGCACCAGGAGGACGCGGACGCCAGCGCCCGTATGGCCGCGCACGGCCTGGAGCTGCTGGAGGAGCTGCTGCCCGGGGGCGGGTATCGCCTCCTGACCCACTGCAACACGGGCGCCCTGGTCTCCGGGGGCGAGGGCACCGCCTTCGCCGTGGCGGGCGCGGCGCACCGGGTGCGGGAGCTGCGGCGGCTGTGGGTGGACGAGACGCGTCCCCTGCTGCAGGGGGCCCGGCTGACCGCGTACGAGGCGGCCCGGGCCGGAATGCCGTACACGCTGCTGTCCGACAACGCGGCGGGTTCGCTGTTCTCGGCGGGTGAGGTCGACGCGGTGCTGATCGGCGCGGACCGGGTGGCGGCGGACGGGTCGGTGGCGAACAAGGTGGGCAGCTATCCGCTGGCGGTGCTCGCCCGCTATCACCATGTGCCGTTCATCGTCGTCGCGCCGACCACGACGGTCGATCTCGGGACCAGCGACGGCGCCGCGATCGAGGTGGAGCAGCGGCCCGGGTACGAGGTCACGGAGTTCCCGGGAAGCGTTTCCGGAAACCCGGTGGCGCCCCTGGGTACACAGGCCTACAACCCTGCGTTCGATATCACACCGCCGGAGTTGGTGACCGCCATTGTCACGGAAAACGGGGTTGTTTCGCCCGTGACGGAGGCGGGTCTGGCAGAGCTGTGTGCCAGGTCACGATCGGGTAATGGGATGATGTCGATATGAAGGGACGCGTTCTTGTCGTCGATGACGACACCGCACTGGCCGAGATGCTCGGAATCGTGCTTCGTGGTGAGGGTTTCGAGCCGTCGTTCGTGGCGGACGGCGACAAGGCGCTCGCCGCTTTTCGTGAGGCCAAACCCGATCTTGTTTTGCTGGATCTGATGCTGCCCGGCCGTGATGGCATTGAGGTGTGCAGGCTGATCCGCGCCGAGTCCGGGGTGCCGATCGTGATGCTGACCGCCAAGAGCGACACGGTCGACGTGGTGGTCGGGCTGGAGTCCGGTGCGGACGACTACATCGTCAAGCCGTTCAAGCCCAAGGAGCTGGTGGCCCGTATCCGGGCGCGGCTGCGCAGGTCGGAGGAGCCGGCACCGGAGCAGCTGACCATCGGTGATCTGATCATCGATGTCGCGGGGCACTCGGTGAAGCGCGACGGCCAGTCGATCGCGCTGACGCCGCTCGAGTTCGACCTGCTGGTGGCGCTGGCGCGCAAGCCGTGGCAGGTCTTCACCCGTGAGGTGCTGCTCGAGCAGGTCTGGGGCTATCGCCACGCCGCCGACACGCGGCTGGTGAACGTGCACGTCCAGCGGCTGCGCTCGAAGGTCGAGAAGGACCCCGAGCGGCCGGAGATCGTGGTGACCGTCCGTGGTGTGGGCTACAAGGCCGGACCCAGCTGACGTGTCGGGTGACGGTGCCGCTCCGGAGCGGGACGCGGGGCGGCCCGTGGACGCGGGCGGGGGGATATCGCTCCTCCGGCGTCTCTGGCGGGCCGGCAGGCTGCTGTCGGACGGCGCCGGCTCGGCGCCGGTCCACCCGGTGCTGCGGCTGTACGCGCGCTGGGTGCGCAGGCCGCTGCTGCCCGCGATGCGCCTGTGGCGGCGCAACATCCAGCTGCGCGTGGTGGCGACCACCCTGCTGATGTCGCTGGGTGTGGTGCTGCTGCTCGGTGTGGTCGTCATCGGGCAGGTCCGCAACGGTCTGCTGGACGCCAAGAAGCACGCCTCGCAGAGCCAGGCCGAGGGCGGTTTCAAGGCGGCGCGCGACGCCGCGGACGCCGCCGGTGCCGATCGCGGTCAGGACGGCGCCCAGTCCGGTGCCCGGGGCACGCCCGACTCCGGTGCGTGGCTGACGGCGCTGGTGCAGCAGCTCGCCAGCGGTGGGCAGGGCGTCTACCACGTGGTGGCGCTCAGCGCGGGCGACGGCGACACGACGTACGTGGGCGGGACGCGGGGGCCGAGGGCCTCCGGGGACATCGACCCGGAGCGCAGTGTCCCGGCGGATCTGCGCAGGCAGCTGGACAGCCGGACGGGCACGTTCGAGAAGCCCGGGACGATCAAGCGGAGCGCCTCCGACGAGGGCGAGCCGGCGCTGATCGTCGGCAAGCGGCTCTACGACGTCAACGGCAAGCCGTACCAGCTGTACTACCTCTTCCCGTTCACGCAGGAGGAGAAGTCACTCAGCCTGGTGAAGGGCACGCTGACCACGGCCGGGGTGTTCGTGGTGGTGCTGCTGGGCGCCATCGCCTGGCTGGTGGTGCGGCAGATCGTCACGCCCGTGCGGATGGCCGCGAGCATCTCCGAGCGGCTCGCGGCGGGTGTGCTCCAGGAGCGGATGAAGGTCACCGGTGAGGACGACATCGCACGTCTGGGTGAGGCCTTCAACAAGATGGCCCAGACCCTCCAGGTGAAGATCCAGCAGCTGGAGGAGCTCTCACGGATGCAGCGGCGGTTCGTCTCGGACGTCTCGCACGAGCTGAGGACGCCGCTGACGACCGTACGGATGGCGGCCGACGTCATCCACGAGGCGCGCGACAGCTTCGATCCGGTGACCGCGCGTTCGGCAGAGCTGCTGTTCGGACAGCTGGACCGGTTCGAGTCGCTGCTCGCGGACCTGCTGGAGATCAGCCGGTTCGACGCGGGCGCGGCGGCGCTGGAGGCCGAGCCGATCGATCTGCGCGACGTGGTGAACCGGGTGGTCGAGGGCGCTCTGCCGCTCGCCGACCGCAAGGGGAGCCGGCTGCTGGTGCGCGGCGCCGAGCAGCCCGTCATCGCCGAGGCGGACGCCCGCCGGATCGAGCGGGTGCTGCGCAATCTCGTGGTCAACGCCGTGGAGCACGGCGAGGGCCGGGACGTGGTCATCCGGCTGGGAGTGGCCGGGGGCGCGGTCGCGGTCGCGGTGCGCGACTACGGCGTGGGACTCAAGCCCGGCGAGGCCACCCGGGTGTTCAACCGCTTCTGGCGCGCCGATCCCGCCCGCGCGCGGACGACCGGCGGTACGGGCCTGGGCCTGTCGATCGCGGTGGAGGACGCGCGGCTGCACGGTGGCTGGCTGCAGGCGTGGGGCGAGCCGGGCGGTGGTTCGCAGTTCCGGCTGACGCTGCCGCGCACGGCGGGCGAGCCCCTGCGCGGTTCGCCGGTTCCGCTGGAGCCCGAGGACTCGCGGCGCAACCGCGGGGTGGAGGCGTCCGGGCTGCCGCCAGCGCTACCGGGGCGGGGTGCGCCCGTGCCCGGCGCGGGGTCGCCCGTACCGGCGCACGGCAGAAACGTGCCTCCGTCAGTCGATCCCACCGCGCTGCCGGGCAGCGGCGCGCGGGTGGTGACGCGTCCCGGAGGGGCGCTCGGTGGTGAGAAGAGTGGTGACCGTGCCGGTGACACGACGGCCCGTCGGGCCGATGGCCGGGAAGGTCGCGAGATCGAGGAGGCCGACGCCGACGCCGAGGGCGGCGGAAGCGGGACCGGAGGCGACCGTGACGGTCAGGCGTAAGGAGACCCGCCCGAGGCGACGGTTCGCCGGTGCGGGCGCCGTGCTGGTCGGCGGCGCGCTGCTGGCCGGCTGCGCGTCGATGCCCGACGGCGGCGAGGTGAAGTCGGTCGACTCCCCGCAGCAGCGCGCCGACGCCGACGCGCAGGTGCGGGTCTATGGCGTGGCACCGCGCAAGAACGAGCAGCCGCTGGAGCTCGTCATGGGCTTCCTAGAGGCGACGACGAGCGACGACACGGACTACGAGACGGCCCGGCAGTACCTGGCGAAGGGCATGCGGGGCCGCTGGGATCCGTCGGCGCCCACGACGGTGCTGTCGCAGACGCCCCAGGTGCGGGTCGAGCGCACCGGCGGCGACCGCGAGCCGGGGTACACCGTGACGCTGACGGGCCGGCGGGTCGCGACGGTGGACGCCAGGCACGCCTACAAGCCGGACGAGGGCGAGTTCAAGACCCAGTTGCACATGGCGCGTGAGGATGGCGAGTGGCGCATCGACGGGCTGGAGCCGGGCTTGGTGCTCGGGGTGGCCGACTTCCAGCGCATCTACCGGTCGGTCAATAAGTACTACTTTGCCGAGTTGGGGCAGGGCGCGAGCGGCGCGGGGAAGTCCCGCGAGGTGCTCGTCGCCGACCCCGTGTATCTGCGCAAGCGGATAGACCCGGTGACGTCGACGGTGAAGGCGCTGCTGGACGGGCCGACGTCATGGCTGGACCCGGTCGCCGCCACCGCCTTCCCCACGGGTACGCGGCTGGAGGACCAGCGGCTGTCCATCGACGACTCCAACGGCCTGAAGGTGCGGCTGAACGACAAGGTCGCCGGCGCCAACCAGGACCAGTGCCTGCGGATGGCCGCGCAGCTCCTCTACACCGTGCAGGAGTCGGCCAAGGCCACCGATGTGACGCTCCAGCGCAAGGACGGCTCCAGGCTGTGCGTGCTCGGCAAGGAGCAGGCGCGCTACTACGCGCCGGACCTGACCTCCGGGCGGCCCGACCGGCAGTACTTCGTCGACGGCCAGCACCGGATGGTGAGCCTGGCCGACGGGGACGACGAGGCGCGCCGGGTCGCCGGTCCGCTGGGCGCGGACGGTTCGGCTCCGCTGCGCTCGGTGGCGGTGGACCGCGCGGAGCGCCGTGCGGCGGGTGTGTCGGCCAACGGGCAGGCCCTGTACGTCGCCTCGCTGCAGGCGGGTGCGCCGCTGGGCGAGGCCCGGCTGACGGTGCGCGGCGGTACGGGCGCCAGGACGGGGCTGACGGCGCCGAGCTGGGACGGGCTGGGCGACCTGTGGGTCGCGGACCAGGACGCGGACAGGCCGAGGCTGCTGCGGTTGCCCGGGGGCACGGGCGCTCCGGAGGAGATCCAGGTGCCCGGGCTGGACGGCGGGCGGATCACCGGGTTGCGGATCGCCGCGGACGGTGTGCGCATCGCGCTGCTGGTGACGAAGGGCGACCATACGGTGCTGCGGCTCGGCAGGGTCGAGCGGCGGGGCGGCGCTGGTCATACCGGTCTGTCGGTGCAGGAGCTGCGGAACGTGGCGCCCCGGCTGGTGGACGTCAACGCCGTCTCCTGGGCGGGCGCGAGCCGGCTGCTGGTGGCCGGCAACGAGCAGGGCGGGCTCCAGCAGCTCCAGTACGTCGAGACGGACGGTTCGCAGGCCAATGGCTCCGGCCTGCCGGGGATCACGGGGGTGCGGGGCGTGGCCGCCTCGGAGAACCCGGGCAAGGCGCAGGCGCTGGTCGCCGAGGGCGACGGCGGGATCGTACGGCTGTTGCCGGACACCAACTGGAAGCTGGTGGGGAAGGAAGGTACGGCTCCGGTCTACCCGGGGTGACGGCCGGTGGCGCCTGGTGGTGACGGGCGCGGTCGGCGCCGGCGGGGCGATGGGCGTCGCGTTCGCGCAGGCCAGGGCTGTTGGCTCGGGGCGGCGCGGGTTATCCACAGGGGTGGCGGCTCGGGGTGCTGCGCGCGAGAGTGGAGCCATGCGCGGGTGGTGGCAGGAACTCGCCGGCCTGGTGGCGCCGGTGGACTGCGCGGGGTGCGGGCTGCCGCGGTCCGTGCTGTGCGAGGAATGCGGTGCGGAGCTGGGCGGGCGTCCGGCGCGGCGGGTGCGGCCGGATCCGGTCCCGGCCGGGCTGCCGCCCGTGCACGCCTCCGCGCGGTACGAGGGCGGGGTGCGCTCGGCGCTGATCGCGCACAAGGAGCGGGGCGGGCTCGCGCTGGCCGGTCCGCTGGGCGCCGCGCTGGCGGGCGCGGTCGGGGCGGCCGGTCGCTCTGGTGCGGGGTGGGATGTACGGGGCCGGAGGGGCCCGTTATGGCTCGTGCCGGTGCCTTCCGCGCGGTCGGCGGTGGCCGGGCGGGGGCAGGACGCCGGGCGGCGGCTCGCCCTGGCGGCGGCCCGGGCGCTGCGCGGCTCCGGGGCGTCCGTGCGGGTGGCGGCGGTGCTGCGGTTGCGGCGGCCCGTGCTCGATCAGTCGGGTGTGGACGCCCGGTGGCGGGTGGAGAACGTGGCGGGGGCGATGGAGGCCGTCCGGGGCGCGGAGCGGCTGTGGCGGTCGGGAGGTCCGGTGGTGCTGGTGGACGATCTCATGACGACCGGCGCCTCGCTGGCGGAGGCGGCGCGCGCGGTGACGGCGGGCGGCGGCCGGGTCGTGGCCGGGGCGGTGATCGCGGCTGCACCGAGAGCGTTCGGAAACCACCGGAACTGACGGAGAACGTCCTGCGTTGCTGAGGGAAACGGCCGGAAAACACCTGAACGGAGGTACGTCGCGATAGGGGGTACCGACGGGCTTCCGAGCGAGATATGTTCGGTTGTGAGGAAGGGCAGGATCTATGCCTGATATCTCCGATTGGCGTGCTTTGTACGCCTGGGCGGAAGCTTGTAAGTAGCCCGTGGAGCCTTGAGGCACGGTGGGGTGTAGATCTTGCCGACGGGGGAGGAGGAGGTGAAAACCGCTTAGTCGGTGGCTCCGGCTCTCCCCGGGGCCTGATGCAAGAGGGATGCGCTCCGCAACCTTCGGCGGAGCGATCCGGGAACGGAGTTCTGCGTGGACATCGTCGTCAAGGGCCGCAAGACAGAGGTGCCCGAGCGGTTTCGCAAGCACGTGGCCGAGAAGCTGAAGCTGGACAAGGTCCAGAAGCTGGACGGCAAGGTGATTCGCCTCGACGTGGAGGTGTCCAAAGAGCCCAACCCGAGGCAGGCCGACCGCTCCGACCGAGTGGAGATCACGGTGATCTCCCGGGGACCGGTCATCCGGGCGGAGGCCGCAGCGACGGATCCCTATGCCGCGCTCGATCTGGCCACGAACAAGCTCGAGGCACGGCTGCGCAAGCAGCACGACAAGCGTCATTCCCGCCGGGGCAACGGACGCGTCCCGGCGAGCGACGTCGGCGCCGTCATCGGCGCCGCAGAGCTCAACGACAGCGGTGAACTCGTCGCGGAGCAGGGAGCGGGCGAGGTGCCCGTCACCCACATGGGACCACTGGAGATCCGGGGAGAAGGCCCCCTGGTGGTCCGCGAGAAGACCCACTCCGCGGCCCCCATGGCGCTCGACCAGGCGCTCTATGAAATGGAGTTGGTCGGCCACGACTTCTATCTGTTCGTCGACTCCGAGACCAAGATGCCCAGTGTCGTCTACCGGCGGCACGCGTACGACTACGGCGTCATCCGCCTGAACAGCGACCCGTTCTACACCGGAGAGCCCGGAGGAGCGGGCGGAGAGCTCGGCGGCTGACCCGTGACGATGCCCCGGGAGCGCCCGGCGCGCTCCCGGGGCACCGCTTGTGCGGCGCGCCACCTCCGCGGCCGGGGAAGCACCGTCCGGCGGCCCGGCATGAAATCATGGCCCGGACCAACCACCGGTCCGCCGGAGCCGTTTGGGGCGGCGCCGGACCGAGCGACCGCGACGGGCCATGGCCTTCAGGGGGAGGAACAATGGCGGACAGGTTCGGGCCCGTGATCGGGGCCGACGAGGACGACGAAGAAGGCGCCCGGGACGAGCGGGACGCCGCCCGGAGGGAACCGATCAGGGTCCTGGTCGTGGACGACCACGCGCTCTTCCGCAGGGGGCTGGAGATCGTCCTCAAGCACGAGGAGGACATCGAGGTCGTCGGGGAGGCCGGGGACGGCGCGGAGGCGGTGGACAAGGCTGCCGACCTGCTGCCCGACATCGTCCTCATGGACGTCCGGATGCCCAAGCGCGGCGGCATCGAGGCCTGCACCTCCATCAAGGAGGTGGCCCCCAGTGCGAAGATCATCATGCTGACGATCAGCGACGAGGAAGCCGACCTCTACGACGCCATCAAGGCCGGGGCGACCGGCTACCTCCTCAAGGAGATCTCCACCGACGAGGTGGCGACGGCCATCCGGGCGGTCGCCGACGGCCAGTCCCAGATCAGCCCGTCGATGGCCTCGAAGCTCCTGACCGAGTTCAAGTCGATGATCCAGCGCACCGACGAGCGCAGGCTGGTGCCCGCCCCCCGGCTCACCGACCGCGAGCTGGAGGTCCTCAAGCTCGTCGCCACCGGGATGAACAACCGGGACATCGCCAAGGAGTTGTTCATCAGCGAGAACACCGTCAAGAACCACGTCCGCAACATCCTGGAGAAGCTCCAGCTGCACTCCAGGATGGAAGCGGTCGTCTACGCGATGCGGGAGAAGATCCTCGAGATCCGCTGAGCCTCAGCCGAGGGCGGTCAGGGCGCTCACCAGGGCGGCGGCCAGCTTCGCGTCGTCGCACCGCTCGACGCGCACGCTGTCGCAGCCCACCCACCCGGCCGCCTCCCACAGCGCCCGGGCCATGGGCTCGACCGCCTTGGCCCCTTCGAGCGACACCTGCCGGGCCACCAGCGTCCGGCCCTCGCGCGCCGGGTCCACCCGGCCCGCCAGCCCGCCGGCCGTCAGCAGCGGCATCGCGAAATAGCCGTGGACGCGCCGGGCCTTGGGCACGTACGCCTCCAGCCGGTGGGTGAAGCCGAATATCCGCTCCGTGCGCGGCCGGTCCCAGATCAGCGAGTCGAACGGCGAGAGCAGCGTCGTACGGTGGCGGCCCCGGGGCTCCTCCGCCAGCGCCGCCGGGTCCGCCCACGCCGGCTTGTCCCAGCCCGCCACCTCGACCGGCACCAGCCCCGTACCGTCGATGACGGCGTCGACCTGCTCGCCCTTGAGGCGGTGGTAGTCCGCCAGATCCGCGCGCGTCGCCACACCCATCGCCGCGCCCGCCTGGGCCACCAGCCGCCGCATGCACTCGGCGTCGTCGAGGTCGTCGTGGAAGAGGGCGTCCGGCACGGCGCGCTCGGCCAGGTCGTAGACCCGCTTCCAGCCGCGCCGGCGGGTGCAGACCACCTCGCCGGTGTCGAGCAGCCACTCCACCGCGATCTTCGTCTCGGACCAGTCGTACCACTCGCCACCGTTCTTGGCGCCGCCCAGGTCCGTGGCCGTCAGGGGGCCCTCGGCCCGGAGCCGGTCCCGGACGGCCGCGCACGAACGGTCGGCGTCCGCCATGATGTGCCAGCGGTGGCCCCGCTCCCGCATGGCCCGGCGGCGGAAGGCGAACAGCGGCCACTCCTCGATCGGCAGGACGCACGCCGCGTGCGACCAGTACTCGAAGGCCCCCGTCTCGGCGTCCCCGCTCCAGTACGCCTCCTCGACCGTGCCGCGCCCGACGGCGCCCAGCCGCGCGTAGGGCACCAGCTCGTGCGAGCGGGCGAGCACCGAGATCGTGTCCAGCTGGACCGCGCCCAGCCGGCGCAGCACCCCCCGGACGCCCCCCTTCCGGTCGGGCGTGCCGAGGAGGCCCTGCGCGCGGAGAGCCAGCCGGCGCGCCTCGTCGGCAGAAAGCCGGACGGCGGCCCTCCGGTCCCCGGAAGGGCGGGCGCCGGGCGTACCGGCCTTGACGGTGACGGCAGTTGTCATGCCGATCACCCTAGAGGGGACCACTGACATCACCCGGTGATGATCAGCCGCGCCCGGGAAACGGCAGGTAGGGGGTGTGCGTCGGCCGGCCGAGGTCCGAGGGGAGCAGCGAGCCGATCCAGGCGTCGCGGCGGGTGCCGTTGTAGACGATCTTCGAGCGCATCGTGCCCTCCATCCGGAACCCGGCCTTCAGGGCGACGGCGCGCGAGCCCTCGTTGCCCGCCTCGGCGTACCACTCCAGGCGCTCGACACCCAGGTCCTCGAAGGCCCAGCGGATCACCTCGCGCGCGGCCTCCACGGTGTGGCCGCGGCCCCGGCCCTCCTTGGCGGTCCAGTAGCCGAGCTCGGCCTGGCGCTCGGGGGTGCGCAGCTCGGCGAGCCGCACCAGGCACATGGAGCCGATCAGCCGGCCGTCCTCGCGGGAGAAGAGACCGAAGGTGTACATGGAGTCGTCGCGCCAGCCGTCCGGGCACTTCGTCCCGACGAACGCGCAGGCGTCCTCCAGGGTGTAGGGGGAGGGCACGCTGGTGTAGCGCGGGATGTCGGGGTCCTGGCAGGCCGCGTGGACGGCGGGTACGTCCGACGAGGTGAACGGGCGCAGCAGCAGGCGTTCGGTGGTCAGATGTATGGGCTCCATGGGCGGAGTCTAGATTCGGGGCGCTTCGGACGTGTCCGAATTTCGCCGCTCCGGCACCTTCCGGGAGTGCCGTTCGTTCTCACAGTGGGTGACACCCGGCCTCGGTGATGACGGACCTCCCGGCGTGGTGGGGTCCTCGCTTACGATGGCCGTTGCGGCGGGGACTGTCCCGTCGTGCCCGCGCACCCCACCGTGCCCAGGCCCGACCGGCAAGGAGCCAGCCTACGTGTCCGTCTTCGGCAAGATCATGCGTGCAGGAGAAGGCAAGATCCTGCGCAAGCTGCACCGCATCGCGGACCAGGTCAATTCCATCGAAGAGGACTTCCTGCACCTCTCCGACGCTGAGCTGCGCGCCCTGACCGAGGAGTACAAGCAGCGGTACGCCGACGGCGAGAGCCTGGACGACCTGCTGCCCGAGGCCTTCGCGACCGTCCGCGAGGCCGCCAAGCGCGTCCTGGGCCAGCGGCACTACGACGTCCAGCTCATGGGCGGCGCCGCGCTGCATCTGGGCTATGTCGCGGAGATGAAGACCGGTGAGGGCAAGACCCTCGTCGGCACCCTCCCGGCGTACCTGAACGCGCTGTCGGGCAAGGGCGTCCACCTGATCACGGTGAACGACTACCTGGCGGAGCGCGACTCGGAGTTGATGGGCCGGGTGCACAAGTTCCTGGGCCTGTCGGTCGGCTGCATCCTCGCCAACATGACCCCGGCGCAGCGCCGCGAGCAGTACAACTGCGACATCACGTACGGCACGAACAACGAGTTCGGCTTCGACTACCTGCGCGACAACATGGCGTGGTCCCAGGACGAGCTGGTCCAGCGCGGGCACAACTTCGCCGTGGTCGACGAGGTCGACTCCATCCTGGTCGACGAGGCCCGGACGCCGCTGATCATCTCCGGTCCGGCCGACCAGGCCACGAAGTGGTACGGCGACTTCGCCAAGCTCGTCACCCGCCTGACCAAGGGCGAGCCGGCGAACCCGCAGAAGGGCGTCGAGGAGACCGGCGACTACGACGTCGACGAGAAGAAGCGCACGGTCGCCATCCACGAGGCCGGCGTGAGCAAGGTCGAGGACTGGCTGGGCATCGACAACCTCTACGAGTCGGTCAACACCCCCCTCGTCGGTTATCTGAACAACGCCATCAAGGCGAAGGAACTGTTCAAGAAGGACAAGGACTACGTCGTCATGGACGGCGAAGTCATGATCGTCGACGAGCACACCGGCCGTATCCTCGCCGGCCGCCGCTACAACGAGGGCATGCACCAGGCCATCGAGGCGAAGGAGGGGGTGGACATCAAGGACGAGAACCAGACGCTCGCCACGATCACCCTCCAGAACTTCTTCCGCCTCTACTCCAAGCTGTCCGGTATGACCGGTACGGCCATGACCGAGGCCGCCGAGTTCCACCAGATCTACAAGCTCGGCGTGGTGCCGATCCCGACGAACCGTCCGATGCAGCGCAAGGACCAGTCGGACCTGATCTACCGCACCGAGGTCGCGAAGTTCGCCGCCGTCGTCGAGGACATCGCGGAGAAGCACGAGAAGGGCCAGCCGATCCTGGTCGGCACGACCTCCGTCGAGAAGTCGGAGTACCTCTCGCAGCAGCTGTCCAAGCGCGGCATCCCGCACGAGGTCCTCAACGCCAAGCACCACGAGCGCGAGGCCCAGATCGTCGCCCAGGCGGGCCGCAAGGGCGCCGTCACCGTCGCCACCAACATGGCCGGCCGCGGTACGGACATCAAGCTCGGCGGCAACCCCGACGACCTCGCCGAGGCGGAGCTGCGCCAGCGCGGCCTGGACCCGGTGGAGCACGTCGAGGAGTGGGCGGCCGCGCTGCCCGGCGCCCTGGAGAAGGCCGAGGCCGCGGTCAAGGCCGAGTTCGAGGAGGTCAAGAGCCTCGGCGGGCTCTACGTCCTCGGCACCGAGCGCCACGAGTCGCGCCGCATCGACAACCAGCTGCGCGGTCGTTCCGGCCGTCAGGGCGACCCGGGCGAGTCCCGCTTCTACCTGTCGCTGGGCGACGACCTGATGCGTCTGTTCAAGGCCCAGATGGTCGAGCGCGTGATGGCCATGGCCAACGTCCCCGACGACGTGCCGATCGAGAACAAGATGGTCACCCGCGCCATCGCCTCCGCCCAGTCGCAGGTCGAGCAGCAGAACTTCGAGACCCGCAAGAACGTCCTGAAGTACGACGAGGTGCTCAACCGCCAGCGCGAGGTCATCTACGCCGAGCGCCGCCGCGTCCTGGAGGGCGAGGACCTCCACGAGCAGGTCCTGCACTTCATGGACGACACCATCGACGACTACATCCGCCAGGAGACCGTCGAGGGCTTCGCCGAGGAGTGGGACCTGGAGCGGCTGTGGGGCGCCTTCAAGCAGCTCTACCCGGTCAAGGTCACCATCGAGGAGCTGGAGGACGCGGCGGGCGACCGCGCGGGCATCACCGCCGAGTTCATCGCCGAGTCCGTCAAGGACGACATCCACGACCAGTACGCCGCCCGCGAGGAGCAGCTCGGCTCCGACATCATGCGTGAGCTGGAGCGCCGCGTCGTGCTGTCCGTCCTGGACCGCAAGTGGCGTGAGCACCTCTACGAGATGGACTACCTCCAGGAGGGCATCGGCCTGCGGGCCATGGCCCAGAAGGACCCCCTGGTCGAGTACCAGCGCGAGGGCTTCGACATGTTCACCGCGATGATGGAGGGCATCAAGGAGGAGTCGGTCGGCTACCTGTTCAACCTGGAGGTCCAGGTCGACCAGCAGCTGGAGGAGGTCCCCGTCGAGCAGCGCGAGGCGCCGTCCCTGGAGAAGGTCCAGGACACCGTGCCCGCCGCCCGTCCGGAGATCCGCGCGAAGGGCCTGGGCGCCCCGCAGCGCCCCGACCGGCTGCACTTCTCCGCCCCCACGGTGGACGGCGAGGCCGGTCTCGACGAGCGCGACCTCACGGCCGACGAGATGACCGAGTTCCGCTCCGAGGCGGACGGCATGACGCGCGCCGAGCGCCGCAAGGCGCAGCGCGGCGCCGGCGGTCGCCGCCGCAAGAAGTAACGGCGCGGCACACGTTCGCGGAGGGGCGGGACACCACCGGTGTCCCGCCCCTCGCCGCGTTCAGGCACGGGCCCCGCCCAGTTCCACCGCGGCGCAGCGCCACCGCCGGTCCGGGCAGTGCTCCAGCCGGAAGGCCAGCGCCCGCAGCCGGTCGCCGGAGGCGATCCGGGCGAACGCCTCGATCACCCCGGGCCGGGGCTGGAACTCGTCGCAGTGGCGCACGAAGGGGATGCCGTGCCCCGGCGGGACGGGCCGCAGCGGTGCTCCGGGCGCGAGCTCGGCCAGCTGGTCGTAGGCCGGGGGCAGGGTGTGCCCGAGCATCCAGTGCACCGGGCGCTGGCCGCTGAGGGTGAGCAGCAGCCGTTCGGCGAACCAGTAGCGCGGATGCCGCCGTTCGCGTTCGTGGCGCCGGGCGGCCGCGTCGGCGGCCGGCCGCCGGGAGTCCGTGCGCCGTGGTGGCGCGGCCGGGCCCGGGCCGGCGGGTCCCCTGTTCCTGTTCACGCGATGGTTCCTGTTCACGCGTCGCCCCCGCGGTGCGCGGCCCGGCTGCAACCGGGCGTGGCTTGGTCGGTGGATCTTCTACCGGCGCCGTTCGGAGGCGGGCAAGGACGTCCCCGGGGTGGCCGTGGGACCGGGGACGTTCACCTATCAGGGGGACACGGGCCGCGCGGGGCGGCTGGGCCGGGAGACCGGCGCGTCCGGGGGGAGGCGCCTCAAGGGGCCTCCGGCACTTCGAAGGGGGACTCGCGCCCGTATGCTGGCAGCACTGTTCGTAAGCCCTCAGGAAGCAGGAAAGCGGCGGTCATGCGCGTCTACGTCCCCCTGACCCTCCACAGCCTCGCCGAGGCGCACAAGGCGGGCCTGCTGGGCCCGGCACCGGTGGACGCCTACGCCGTCACCCCCGCCCTGCGCGAGTGGTACGTCTCGGACGACATCGAGGAGCTGGAGTACGCGGCGCTCGGCCGTGCCGCGCAGGGCTCGCTGCGGCGGCTGGCGGCGGATCCGCGGGCGCCGCGGCGGCGCGTGGTCGTCGCGGTCGACGTGCCCGACACGGCGGTGACCGCCGACCCGGATCGCGGGCTGGACCAGTCGGCGCTCGGCGAGGTGCGGCTGGTGGAGACGGTGCCGCTGAAGAAGGCGGCCTCGGTGCACGTCGACGCGGACGACGCCGAGGAGGACGTGGCCGCCGCCGCGGCGGCGCTGGGCGCGGCGGACCAGGGCGACGAAGACGCGCAGTTCATCGTGGACGGCGCCGACGACCACGAGCTGATGTGGTTCGGCGTCCAGGAGATCCCGAACCTCGTCTGAGGGGTCTGTCGGACCCGGACGGTACGGTCGTGAGCATGGGGACGCACAGCATGGGCACGCGGAGCACGGGGCACAAGCGGGGCACGGGGGAGCGGGGCGGGGAAGCCGCGCCGCACATCGTCTGGGACTGGAACGGCACCCTGTTCCACGACATCGACGCGGTGATCACGGCGACCAACGCCGCCTTCGCCGAGATCGGCCTGGCGCCGATCACCCTGGCCCGGTACCGGGAGCTGTACTGCGTCCCGATCCCGCGCTTCTACGAGCGCCTGATGGGCCGCCTCCCCACCCAGGACGAGTGGGACCACATGGACGTCGTCTTCCACCGGCACTACGCGGACCATCACATACGCTGCGACCTCACGGCCGGCGCCGAGTCGCTGCTGGCGCGCTGGCAGGACACCGGCGGCACCCAGTCGATCATGTCGATGTACGGGCACGAGGACCTGCTGCCGCTGGTGCGGGGCTTCGGCATCGAACGCAGATTCATCCGGGTGGACGGACGCACCGGGCCTTCGGGCGGCAGCAAGACGGAGCACATGGCGCGCCATCTCGCGGGGCTGTCCGGTGTGGCCGCCGGTCGTACGGTGGTCATCGGGGACGCCGTGGACGACGCCGTCGCGGCGGCGCACGTCGGTGCCCACGCCGTGCTGTACACGGGCGGTTCGCACAGCCGGGGCAGTCTCGCGGAGGCTGGTGTTCCGGTGGTGGACAGCCTGGAGGAGGCCGTCGCCGAGGCGGAACGTCTCGTTGTCTGAGGCCGGGCTGTCCAGAGTGCGAAGGTTTCGTGGCCGTAATGTATAGAAGCTGCTCATGGACGCCTCCCGGGGGAAGAGCGATAGCCTTACCAGGTGATCAGCGCGATATCCAGCAGGGGCGCCGTCGCCCCTGTCCTGCTCCCGGGCCGCCACCGCGCCCGGGCCATCGCAGCGGATCCCCGGAGCCGGGCTGTCCTGACGGCGTTCGCCGTGTTCCGCCCGGCCACCCCTCATCCCGGCGGACCGTCGGTGACGACCGGACACCCCGAGTCGCGACGTGAAGCCATCACCACCTATGTCACGCAACGGCGCGCGACAGGAGCCAGAGGACATGCAGACCAAGCTGGACGAAGCAAAGGCCGATTTGCTCGAGCGGGCGGCCCGCGTCGCTGAAGGCAGCCCCGGGGGAGCGCACCCGGCCGGCCCCCAGGGCGAGGGCGGCCTCGACCAGAAGACCCTGACCGCCTACCTCCAGCGCTACTACCTGCACACCGCACCCGAGGACCTCACCGGCCGTGACCCGGTCGACGTCTACGGAGCGGCCATCTCGCACTACCGGCTGGCCGAGAACCGGCCGCAGGGCACCGCGAACGTGCGCGTCCACACGCCGACGGTCGAGGAGAACGGCTGGACGTCCAGCCACTCCGTCGTCGAGGTCGTCACCGACGACATGCCCTTCCTCGTCGACTCCGTCACCAATGAGCTCTCCCGCCAGAACCGCGGCATCCACGTCGTCATCCACCCGCAGGTCGTCGTCCGCCGTGATGTGACCGGCCGCCTCCTGGAGGTCCTCGGCTCCGCCTGCGACGCGCACGGCAACGGCAAGGACGCCGAGCTGCCGCACGACGCGTTCGTCGAGTCCTGGATCCACGTCGAGACCGACCGCGAGACCGACCGCGACGACCTCAAGCAGATCGCCGCCGACCTGCTGCGCGTCCTGTCCGACGTCCGCGAGACCGTCGAGGACTGGGGCAAGATGCGCGACGCCGCGCTGCGCATCGCCGAGGGCCTGGCCGAGGAGCCGACCGCCGACGTCCCGCCGACCGAGCTCGACGAGGCCCGTGAGCTGCTGCGCTGGCTGGCCGCCGACCACTTCACCTTCCTCGGCTACCGCGAGTACGACCTGACCAAGGTCGTCACCGACGGCGAGGAGGAGGACGTCCTCACGGCCGTCCCCGGCACCGGCCTGGGCGTGCTGCGCTCCGACCCCCCGCACACCGCCGACGGGCACCACGGGGGCCACCACGCCCCGCTGCCCCGCCCCTCCTCGGCGTCCTTCAGCCGGCTCCCGGCGGACGCCCGCGCCAAGGCCCGTGAGCACAAGCTGCTCGTCCTCACCAAGGCCAACAGCCGCGCCACCGTCCACCGCCCCTCCTACCTCGACTACGTCGGGGTGAAGAAGTTCGACGCCGACGGCAACGTGATCGGCGAGCGCCGCTTCCTGGGCCTGTTCTCCTCGGCCGCCTACACCGAGTCCGTCCGCCGCGTCCCGGTCATCCGCCGCAAGGTCGCCCAGGTCCTGGAGGACGCCGGCTTCAGCCCCGACAGCCACGACGGGCGCGACCTCCTCCAGATCCTGGAGACCTACCCGCGCGACGAGCTGTTCCAGATCCAGGCCGACCAGCTGCGCGCCATCGCCACCAGCGTGCTCTACCTCCAGGAGCGTCGCCGGCTGCGGCTGTACCTGCGCCGCGACGAGTACGGGCGCTTCTACTCCGCCCTGGTCTACCTGCCGCGCGACCGCTACACCACCGGCGTCCGGCTGCGCCTGATCGACATCCTCAAGGAAGAGCTCAACGGCACCAGCGTCGACTTCACGGCCTGGAACACCGAGTCGGTCCTCTCCCGGCTGCACTTCGTCGTCCGCGTCGAGCCCGGCTCCGCGCTGCCCGAGCTCTCCGAGGCCGACGCCGACCGCATCGAGGCCCGCCTGGTGGAGGCCGCCCGCTCCTGGGCCGACGGCTTCGCCGAGACGCTCACCGCCGAGGTCGGCGAGGAGCGCGCCGCCGAGCTGCTGCGCCGCTACGGCCAGGCCTTCCCCGAGGGCTACAAGGCCGACCACACCCCGCGCGGCGCCGTCTCCGACCTCGCCCACCTGGAGAAGCTGACCACCGCCGGCGGTGCCCGGGCCTTCGAGCTCAGCCTGTACGAGCCGGTCGGCGCGGGCCCCGGCGAGCGCCGCTTCAAGATCTACCGCAAGGGCGAGCCCGTCTCCCTCTCCGCCGTCCTGCCGGTGCTCCACCGGCTCGGCGTCGAGGTCGTCGACGAGCGCCCGTACGAGCTGCGCTGCGCCGACCGGGCCAACGCCTGGATCTACGACTTCGGGCTGCGGCTGCCCGAGGACATCGTGGGCGACAACGCGCGCGCCCGCTTCCAGGAGGCCTTCGCGGCCGTGTGGACCGGCGCCGCGGAGAACGACAACTTCAACAACCTCGTGCTGCGGGCCGGTCTCGACTGGCGCCAGGCGATGGTGCTGAGGGCCTACGCCAAGTACCTCCGGCAGGCCGGTACGACCTTCAGCCAGGCGTACATGGAGGACACCCTCAGCAACAACGTCCACACCACCCGCCTCCTGGTCAACCTGTTCGAGGCCCGGATGTCCCCGGCGCTCCCGCAGGACGGCCGCAACGAGCTGATCGAGGGCCTGCTGGAGGAGCTGGACGGCGCCCTGGACCAGGTGGCGAGCCTGGACGAGGACCGCATCCTGCGCTCCTTCCTCACCGTCATCAAGGCCACGCTGCGCACCAACCACTTCCAGCGCGACGAGCAGGGCGAGCCGCACTCGTACCTCTCGCTGAAGCTGGACCCGCAGGCCATCCCGGACCTGCCCGCGCCCCGCCCGGCCTTCGAGATCTGGGTCTACTCGCCGCGCGTCGAGGGTGTCCACCTGCGCTTCGGCAAGGTCGCCCGAGGCGGTCTGCGCTGGTCCGACCGGCGCGAGGACTTCCGCACCGAGATCCTGGGCCTGGTCAAGGCGCAGATGGTGAAGAACACCGTCATCGTGCCCGTCGGCGCCAAGGGCGGCTTCGTCGGCAAGCGGCTCCCGGACCCGTCCGTGGACCGCGACGCGTGGCTCGCCGAGGGCATCGCCTCGTACAAGACCTTCATCTCCGGTCTGCTCGACATCACCGACAACATGGTCGGCGGCGAGGTCGTCCACCCCAAGAACGTCGTCCGCCACGACGAGGACGACACCTACCTCGTCGTCGCCGCCGACAAGGGCACCGCGACCTTCTCCGACATCGCCAACGAGGTCGCCGAGTCCTACGGCTTCTGGCTGGGCGACGCGTTCGCCTCCGGCGGCTCGGCCGGCTACGACCACAAGGGCATGGGCATCACCGCCCGGGGCGCCTGGGAGTCGGTCAAGCGGCACTTCCGCGAGCTGGGCCACAACACCCAGACCGAGGACTTCACGGTCGTCGGCGTCGGCGACATGTCCGGTGACGTCTTCGGCAACGGCATGCTGCTCTCCGAGCACATCCGCCTGGTCGCCGCGTTCGACCACCGCCACATCTTCATCGACCCGAACCCGGACGCGGCCGTCTCCTACGCCGAGCGCCGCCGGCTCTTCGAGCTGCCCCGCTCCTCCTGGGCCGACTACAACACCAAGCTGCTCTCCGCGGGCGGCGGCGTCCACCCGCGCAGCGCCAAGTCGATCCCGGTCAACGCCCATGTGCGCGAGGCCCTGGGCATCGCCCCCGGCGTCACCAAGATGACCCCCGCCGAGCTGATGAAGGCCATCCTCAGCTCCCCGGTCGACCTTCTTTGGAACGGCGGCATCGGCACGTACGTCAAGGCGTCCACCGAGTCGCACGGCGACGTGGGCGACAAGGCCAATGACGCCATCCGCGTCGACGGCCGGGACCTGCGCGTCAAGGTCGTCGGCGAGGGCGGCAACCTGGGTCTGACCCAGCTCGGCCGCATCGAGTTCGCCCTCACCGGCGGCCCCGAGTCGACCGGCGGCCGGGTCAACACCGACGCCATCGACAACAGCGCCGGCGTGGACACCTCCGACCACGAGGTGAACATCAAGATCCTGCTCAACGCCCTGGTGACCGACGGCGACATGACCGTCAAGCAGCGCAACAAGCTGCTGGCCGAGATGACCGACGAGGTCGGCGAGCTGGTGCTGCGCAACAACTACGCGCAGAACGTGGCCCTGGCCAACGCCGTGGCCCAGGCGCCCAGCCTGCTCCACGCCCACCAGCGGATCATGCGCCGCCTCACCCGCGACGGCCACCTCGACCGCGCCCTGGAGTTCCTGCCCGCCGACCGGCAGATCCGGGAGCGGCTGAGCGCCGGGCGCGGCCTGACCCAGCCCGAGCTGGCCGTCCTGCTCGCCTACATCAAGATCACCGCGGCGGAGGAGCTGCTCACCACCGAGCTGCCCGACGACCCGTACCTCCAGCGACTGCTCTACGCCTACTTCCCGCAGGCCCTGCGCACGTCGTTCGGCGAGCAGATCGACAACCACGCGCTGCGCCGCGAGATCGTCACGACCGTCCTGGTCAACGACACGGTCAACTCCGGCGGCTCGACCTTCCTCCACCGTCTGCGGGAGGAGACCGGCGCCTCGCTGGAGGAGATCGTCCGGGCGCAGACCGCGGCCCGCGAGATCTTCAGCCTGAACGAGGTCTGGGACGCCGTCGAGGGCCTGGACAACGTGGTCGCCGCCGACGTCCAGACCCGCATCCGGCTGCACTCGCGCCGACTGGTCGAGCGCGGCACCCGCTGGCTGCTCAACAACCGCCCGCAGCCGCTGGCGCTCGCGGAGACCATCGCGTTCTTCCGCGACGGCGTGGACATGGTCTGGGCCGAGCTGCCCAAGCTGCTGCGCGGCGCCGACATGGAGTGGTGGCAGTCCATCCACGACGAGCTCGTCGCCGCCGAGGTGCCCGCCGAGCTGGCGGTCAAGGTCGCGGGCTTCTCGTCCGTCTTCCCGGCGCTGGACATCGTCGCCACCGCCGAGCGCACGGGCAAGGAACCGCTGGGCGTCGCCGAGGTCTACTACGACCTGGCCGACCGGCTGCACATCACCCAGCTGATGGACCGCATCATCGACCTGCCGCGCGCCGACCGCTGGCAGTCGATGGCCCGCGCCTCCATCCGTGAGGACCTCTACGCGGCCCACGCGGCGCTGACGGCCGAGGTCCTCTCGGCGGGCAACGGCTCCTCCACGCCGGAGCAGCGCTTCGCCGAGTGGGAGGAGCGGAACGCCGCGATCCTGACCCGGGCGCGGACGACGCTGGACGAGATCCGCGGGTCGGACGCGTTCGACCTGGCCAACCTGTCGGTGGCCATGCGCACGATGCGCACGCTGCTGCGTTCGCACACCTGACGGGTGACCGCCGCACCGGCATGAAGGGGGCGGCTCCGGGGGAAAACCCCCGGGGCCGCCCTTTTCGCATGCGTGAGAGAGTCGGATGACAGTCGTTCCGCGGCTCGCGACCACCCGGACGGCGTACCGGGAGGCGGTCGTCGCGGCGGCCGTCCAGCTTGCCGTCGCCGCCGTCGGCTTCGCCGTCCTGCTGCTGGTCAACCACCACCTCGGCCACGGGACGCGTTGGCTGCTGTACCGCTGGGACAGCGGCAACTACCTCCGGATCGCCGAGCGGGGCTACCCCGGCCACATCCCCCACCGCCCCGACGGGACGCCCGACTACAGCCGGCTCGCCTTCTTCCCGCTCGTCCCCGCGCTGATCCGCGGGCTCCACCTGGTGACCGGCCTGCCCCACGACTGTGCCGGGGTGCTGGTCTCCTGGTGCGCGGCGGCGGTGGCCGGGGCCGGGGCGTACACGCTCGTACGGTGCTGCGGGGGAGGCCGGGGCGCCGGGTACGCGTGCGTGGCGCTGTGGTCCTGTTCGCCGTACGCCTTCGCGCTGTGGGTGCCGTACTCGGAGGCGGTCTTCAGCGCCCTGCTGATGTGGGCCCTGGTGGCGCTGGTGCGGCGCCGCTGGGTCGCGGCGGGCGTCCTGTGCGCCCTGGCGGGCGCCGTACGGCCGACGGCGACGGTACTGATCGCCACGGTGCTGCTGGCCGCCGCGGTGGCCCTGCTGCGCCGCCGGGACGGCGCCCGGCCGTGGGCGGCGCTGGCCCTGGCACCGCTGGGGCTGCTGGTCGGCTGGCTCTATCTGGGCAGCCGGGTGGGGCGGTGGGACGGCTGGTTCGAGGCGGAGCGGGCCTGGGGGCAGACGTTCGACTTCGGCGCGGGCACCGCGGACTTCCTGCGGCAGGTCCTGCTCTACGGCGATCCCCGGGCGGTCGCCGACGTGCGCCACACGGCCGTGCTCGCCGTGGTCCTGCTGACGGCGGCGGCGGTGGTGGCGCTGGCACTGGACCGGCGGGTGCCCTGGCCGCTGGTCGCGGTCGTCGCCGGGGCCTGGCTGCTGATGGTGGCGACGCCGGGCTCGCCGTACTCCAAACCACGTTTCATGCTGCCGTTCCTGCCGGTTCCGCTGCTGTTGGCGGCCCGGCCGCTCGCGCGTGTTCCGCTGGGGGTGCGGGTGTGTCTCTACGGTGGAGGTGCGGTGGTCTCGGGTTGGTACGCGGCCGGGTTGCTCGTGCTGTTCGACGGATCGCCGTGATCGCCGTGACCTCCGTGGGGAGAGTCGTGGCGCATGGCCCGCCCCGGCAGGGCCCTGAAGACCCAGGCCCGGTAGGACCAGAAGCGGAACAGGGTCGCCGTGCCGATGCCCAGGAACTTGAAGAGATTGCCGAGCAGCGCCCCGCCCCAGCCGAAGCCGTAGGTGGCGACGTAGAGGACACCGTTCTCGATCACCAGTCCGATGCCGCTGAAGGCCGCGAAGAGGGCGATCTCCCTGCTGCGCCGGCCCTTGTCGCGATCGCGGTAGGTGAAGTGGCGCAGCCCCAGGTAGTTGAAGGCGATGGCGACGGCCGTCGCGACCACGCTGCAGCGCACCACCGGCAGCCCGGTGGCCCCCCGGCACACATTGAAGACGCCGAGGTTGACGAAGATCCCCAGGCCGCCCACCGTGCCGAACTTCGCGAACTCCCGGACCAGCGCCGTCAGCCTCCCCCGGCCGGGCGAAAGTCTTTCCCTCGATTCCGTCGGTCGCAAGGGCTTCTCCAGATACGGTCGCCACGCGTAGCGGACATCTCGCTTAGACAACCGATTGTAGTGTAAATTGCCGCAAAAACTGACGTAGTGCGACGAGATGGCCACAATGGGCGAGGGTCTGGTATAGGGAGGAACCGGCATGTATGACGAGGAACTGGCATGACTGAGGCGGTACTGCTCGTCGGAGGCAAGGGAACCCGGCTCCGGCCGCTCACCATCAACACGCCGAAACCCATGGTCCCGGCCGCCGGGGTGCCCTTCCTCGCCCATCAGCTGGCCCGCGCCAGAGCCGCCGGCGTGAAGCACGTCGTCCTCGCCACCTCCTACCTCGCCGAGGTCTTCGAGCCGTACTTCGGCGACGGCTCCGCCCACGGCCTGCGGCTCACGTACGTCCACGAGGAGGAGCCGCTGGGCACGGGCGGGGCCATCCGGCAGGCCTCCATCGCCCTGACCTCCGGGCCCACCGAACCGGTGCTCGTCTTCAACGGCGACATCCTCACCGGCCTCGACATCGGCGACCTGCTGCTGCGCCACGAGCGGGCGCAGGCCGACGTCACCCTCCATCTCACCCGGGTGGCCGACCCCCGCGCGTTCGGTCTGGTCCCCACCGGCCCCGACGGCCGGGTCCTGGCCTTCACCGAGAAGCCGCGCCGCCCCGAGGAGATCGTCACCGACCAGATCAACGCCGGGGCCTATGTCTTCCGGCGCGAGGTCATCGACACCATCCCGCAGGGGCGGCCGGTCTCCGTCGAGCGGGAGACCTTCCCCGGGCTGCTGGCCGCCCGGGCCGTGCTGCACGGGGTGGTCGACGCCTCGTACTGGCTGGACCTGGGCCGCCCCGCCGCCTTCGTCCAGGCGTCCGCCGACCTCGTGCGCGGCGTCGTCCACTCCCCGGCCGTCCCCGGCGACCCCGGTGAGTTCCTGGTGCTGCCCGGTGCGCGGGTGGCGGACGGGGCGCGGCTGCTGGGCGGCACGGTGGTGGGGACCGGCGCGTACGTCGCGGCGGGCGCCGTCGTGGAGGGCTCCGTCGTGCTGGACGGCGCCCGGATCGAGGAGGGCGCGCGCGTCCGGGCGTCCATGATCGGCACCGGCGCCCGGGTCGGCCCCCGGACCCTCCTCGACGACGTGGTGATCGGGGACCGCTCCGACATCGGCGCGGACAACGAGCTGCGCGAGGGGGCGCGCGTCTGGTGCGCGACGGCGATCCCCGACGCCGCCATCCGCTTCTCGGCCGTCTGAGCGTCACCGCCTGCCCCCGCGCGAACACCGACTTAGTGTTTGAACGTCTTCAGCGTTTGAACGTCCGTCGACCACCAACTGTCGACAGCCGCCCGATTGGCCCTCTCCGTCTGCCGAGGATCCGCTCATGAGCCCTCCGCGCACTCCCGCCGCCGCGACACCGCTGCCCGCCGAATGGGGCCGTACCCCGCTCACGGTGGTGATGCCGACGTACAACGAGGCGCAGAACCTGCCCACCATGGCCGAGGCGCTCATGGCCCTGCCCCTCGAAGGGCTGCGGCTGCTGGTGGTCGACGACAACAGCCCCGACGGCACGGGCACCGTCGCCGAACAGCTGGCGGAGAAGTACAACGAGCCCGGCCGGACGCGCATGGGCGTCATGCACCGCACCACCAAGGACGGCCTCGGCCGCGCCTACGCGGCCGGCATGGAGCGGGCCGTGGCCGAGGGCGCCGAGTACGTGCTCCAGATGGATGCCGACGGCAGCCACCCCACCGGCAAGATCTCCGAGATGCTCGGCGTCGCCCTCGCCACCGGCGCGGACGTGGTCGTCGGCAGCCGGTACGTGCCCGGGGGCACCCTCTCCGACGCCTGGAAGGCCCACCGCAAGCTGCTCTCCCGCTGGGCGAACGCCTACGCCAGCGGGATCCTCGGCACGCGCGTCCGCGACATCACCAGCGGCTTCAACCTGTGGAGCGCGGACGCGCTGCGGGCCGTGGGCCTCGGCAGCGTCGACAGCGCGGGCTACAGCTTCCAGGTCGAGACCAAGTACCGCGCGCTGCGGGCCGGTTTCACGGTCATGGAGGTGCCCATCCACTTCGAGGACCGCACCGCCGGGGAGTCGAAGATGAACCTGGCCGTGCAGCTCGAATCCGTGGCCATGCCCTGGCGGCTGCGCTCCAGAACACTCCGCGGCCCGGCGGCCGGCAAGCGTGCCCGCTGACCTGTGAGCCCGCCCACGGCCTTCAGGACGCCCCGGCCGCCGCTGTCCCGGACCTTCCCGCCGCGCGGAGCGGGCCTGCCGCGCCGGACGGCCGCGGCCGCCCTCCTGCTGCTGGGCGTCCTGCTGCTGCTCATGGTGGTGCGGCTGCCGTGGTCCGGCGACCTGGGGATGCACGCCGCCGTCCTGGAGCGGCTGCGAGCGGACCTGATCCACCCGGGCAACCCCCTGGTGGACGAGGACACGCCGAGTCCGTACTACTCGCCCTGGACGGTCGCGCTGGCCCTGGTCGCGAAGGCGACCGGCTGGGGCACCTTCGGGGTGCTGCGGCTGGCCGGGCTGGCCGGTCTCGTGCTGCTGGCCACGGGCCTCGCCGCCTTCACCCGGACGTTCAGCCGGGCACGGACGGCCGTCCCGCTCGCGCTGCTGTGCGTGCTGCTGCTGTACGGGGTGGTGCCGTTCGCGTGGAGCGGGATGCCGGGGCTGGCCTCGCTCAGCCTGACCCTCGCCTACCCGGGCACCTTCGCCCTGGGCCTCTCCTGCTGGCTGTGGGCGCTGCTGCGCCGGGCGCGGACGGCCGGCTGGGGGCTGCCGGGGCATCTGGGACTGGGGTTCCTGCTGGGGTCGGTGCTGCTGGTGCATCAGTTCACCGGGGTGGTGGCGGTGCTGGGCGTCCTGGCGGTGCTGCTGGGGACGCGGCCGGGACCGGCCGGGACCGGGTGGGCGCTGGTGGCGGCGGGGGGTGCCGTGGCCCTGGCGCTGCCGCTGTGCTGGCCGTACTACTCCTTTCCCGCGCTGCTCGGCGGGGGCGGGCTGGACCCCGTCCACCGGGCGCTCTACGGCCGGGCGGCGGAGCGGTTCTGCCTGATGGCCGTGGGGGTGGCTGCTCTCGGGGCGCGGTGGTGGCGTGATCGCCGCGACCCTCTGACGCTCCTCTTCGGGCTGGGCGTGGTGGTCGTCTCGGCGGGGTGGGCGAGCGGGCATTACGCGTGGGGGAGGGCGCTGCCGGCCGTACTGATTGCGGCTCAGCTCGCGCTCGCCGTCGAGACGGCCGAGGCTCTCGACGACCGTGGGGCGGACCGTGGGGCGGGTGGTGGGCGGCTGCGGAGCGTGCGGCGCGGTCTGCCGGTGGTGGCGGTGGCGGCGCTGCTGGCGGGGGCGTGGGCGCAGGCGGGGGTGCTGTCGTATGTGCTGCGGCGGGAGGCGGTGCCGCCCGGGCTGCGCGAGGCGCCCGTCATCGCGCTGTGGCCGCGCTTCGGCTGGGTCGCGACGCATGTACCCAAAGGGGCGACGGTGATGACGGACGACTACTACGCGCTGCGGATGCTCCCCGCGTACGGCCCGTACACCGTCGCGCCGGCCTATCCCGACCTCTTCCTCCCCGACGAGAAGCGGCGGCGCGACGCCACGCGGCGGTACTTCGCCCCGGTCACCTCCCGGGCCGAACGGCTCGGCATCCTCAAGGAGTACGGCGTGCGGTGGGTGCTGCGGAAGAACGGGGAGGCGGGCCTGGCGCCCGGCGACCCCGCGCTCAGGAAGGCGGCCCAGGGGCCGGGCGGGCGCGTGCTGCTGGAGGTCGTTGGACGATGAGCGCGACGGAGACCGCGCCGGTGGCCGGGCCGTCCTTCGGGGACGCGGCTGCCGGGTGGCTGCGCGGCCGGGCTCCCGTGCCCGCGCTGGTCTCGGCGGTACTGGTGTTCACCTTGAGCTCGGTGCGGGCGTACGGCAAGGCGCGTTCCGGCATCGACAACGCGGTCGTGGTGCGGGCCGCGCGAGCGCTGCTGAGCGGCGGGTCGCCGTACGCGGACAAACGTTTCCTGTATCCGCCGGGGGCGGTGTTCGCGGCGCTGCCGCAGACGCCGTTCCCGGAGAAGGTGCTGTTCTACGCCGTGCCGGTGGTGACGGGCGCGCTGGTCGCGGTGGGCGTGGTGCTGGCGCTGCGGATCTTCGGGGTCCGGGCGGACAGCCGGCTGGCGGTGGCGCTGGCGCTGGGGACGGCGCTGTTCCTGCCCTTCCAGAGCCTGGTCTTCCTGGGCAACTGGACGGCGGCGTCGGTGGTCGCCTTTCCGGCGGCCCTCCTGCTGGCGCGGCACGGGCGGTGGTCCGCGGCGGGCATGGTGGTCGGGGCGGCCGTCGCGCTGAAGCCGATGCTGGTGCCGCTGTTCCTGCTGTTCCTCCTGGCGCGGCAGTGGCGGGCGTTGGCGTGGGCGCTGGGGCTGCCCGCCGTGATCTCGCTGTCGGCGGCGGTCGCGTTGCCGAGGCCGGGGCTGTTCTTCACCCGGACGCTGCCGTTCCTGTTGCACGGTCAGGACGCGTACGCCCGTCCGTACGACGCCTCGTGGCCGGCCGTGCTGCCCCGGCTGGGGGTGCCGCACCTCCTGGCGTTCGCGCTGGCGGCCGTGGCCGGGACGGCGGTGCTGTACTTCGCGTGGCTGCGGTGGCGGTGCGGGGGAGACCAGGCGTTGCGGCTGGTGGAGTGCGCGGCGCTGCTGATGCTGGCCGCTTTCGTGGTCTCGCGGCCGTCGTTCCTCAACTACGCGCTGGTCGTGGCGCCTTCGCTGGCCGCGTCGGTGGCGGTACGGGGGGCGGCGGCGAGGTCGGTGTGGTTCTGGGTGCCTCTGGTGCCGCAGTTGGGCGGGGTGCCGTGGCCGGGGGTGGACAGCGCGCAGCGGCACGCGTTCCGGGACGTGGTGATGTTCGGCGGGCTGGCGGTGGTGCTGGGACTCGCGGCGTGGCGGGAAAGGGGGCGAGGCGAGGGGGTTGTCACGGAGAGTAGTTATGGTTACTCTCTGTGTTCAGCGGCCGAGGTCCGGCGTTCAGGGGCCGAGGTCCGGCCCGATCCCGAAGCGAGGTGAACCATGTCCGCTCCCGCGCCCTCCGCCACCCCGGAGGTCAGCGTAGTAGTGATCGTCCACAACGACGCCGGGCGGTTGCCGCGCGCCGTCCGATCGGTCCTCGGGCAGTCGCTGCGCCACCTCGAAGCGATCGTCGTCGACGACTGCTCGACGGACGACACTCCCCGCGTCGCCCGGGAGCTGGCCGCCGGTGACCCACGTGTGCGCCTGCTGAGGCTCCCGGTCAACAGCGGCGGCTGCGGCGCCCCGCGCAACGCCGGCCTCGCCGCCGCCCGCGCCCCTTATGTGATGTTCCTCGACAGCGACGACGAACTCCCCTACCACGCCTGCAAAACGCTGCTGCTGACCGCGGAGGAGACCGGAGCCGACCTCGTCACCGGCGAGGTCACCCGGATCTTCGAGGAGAGCGGCACCACCGCCCTGTGGTACCCCGAGCTCTTCGGCGACGCCCGCCTCGTCGCGGGCCTGCGCGCGGCCCCCGAATACCTCCTCGACCACCTCTCCACCAACAAGCTCTACCGCGCCGCCTTCCTCGCCCGGCACGGCCTGCGCTTCCCCGAAGACCTGCACTACGAGGACCAGCTCTTCACCGCCCAAGCCCTCACCCTGGCCCGGTCCTTCGCCGTCGTCCCCTGGCCCGTCTACACCTGGCGGCTCGCCGGCGACCCGGCCACCGGCCCCTCCATCTCCTCCAGCCGTCACAAACTGCGGAACGTCGCCGACCGCGTCGCCGTCGCCCGGCGCGTCGACGCCTTCCTGGAGGAGTCGGGCCACGCCGACCTGCGGCCCGCGAAGGACGCCAAGTTCCTCCGGCACGACCTCCGCCTCCACCTCGGCGACCTGCCCTTCCGCGACCGGCGGTGGACCGAGGAGTTCGCCGCCCTCGTCGCCCCCTACCTCGCCGGCATCGCCCCCGGCGCCTGGGAGACGGTGCCGCGCGAACAACGCGTCTGCCAGTACCTGCTCCTCACCGGCCGCCTCGACGAGGCCGCCGAATGCGCGCGCACCCTGGACCGGCCCCGCGTCGCCCCCCGCCACACCGTGCGCGACGCCGCCGGGCACCGGTACTGGGGGCGGGAACTGCCCGGGGACGAACGGACCGCCCGGGAACTGGACATCACCGAATGGCGCCTGGACGACCAGCCCTTCGCCACGGGCCCCCTGCGGCACGAGGTGACGCACGTCGAACCGGCCGGAAGCCGTCTGCGCCTCACCCTGCGCACCTACGACCCCGCACGGCTGCTGGCCGGGCCCGTGCCCGTCACGGCGGAGCTGCGCGTCGCCGTGACCGCCGAGCCCCTCGTCGTCCCCATCCGCTACGAGCCGGCCGAGGAGGGCGCCGAGGGCACGGAAGGCGCGGAGGGCGCGGAGGCGCGCACCGCCCGGGCCGAGATCGATCTCAGCCGGGTGCCCCTCGGGCCCACCGGGTTCCGGGGCCGGCGCCACCCCCACGTGGTGCTCACCCGGCAGGGCCTGACCCGCGCCGATCCGCTGCTGGCCCCCGCCCCGGCGCCGTCCCTGCGGGCACGGATCGGCGGGCACCTGGTGCGGGCGGGATGCGAAGGCCACGGAGCCGGGCGGTTCGAGCTCGCCTGGGAGCGGACGGGCGCCCTCGGCCGGGCCGAGGCCCTCGTCCCCGCACGGCCGGTTCTGCGCCGCGCCCACCGGCTGATCCGCCGCGCGACAGGGCCGCGCGCCAAGGCCCTCGCCTACCACGAGCTGCGGAAACTGCCCATCGATGACCGGCTGGTCGTCTTCGAGGCCCTGGAAGGGCGCGGCTACGCCGATAGCCCCCGCTACATCCACGAGGAACTCGTCCGGCGCGGACTCCCGCTCCGCGCGGTCTGGTCGTACACCGGCGACCGGTCCTCCTTCCCCGAGGGCGTGGAGCTCGTCCGGCGCGGCAGCTGGGAACACGCCCGTACGGTCGCCCGGGCGCGCTACTGGGTGGACTCGCACGGCTTCCCGGCGTCCTACGCCAAACGGGCGGGCACCCACTACCTCCAGACCTGGCACGGCCAGGCGTTCAAGCACATGGGGTTCGACATCCCCGAGCTGCGGCTGGCGAGTCCCGAGCGGCGCCGGCGGCACCACGCGACGGTGGCCCGCTGGGACGCGCTGATCTCCCCCAGCGAGGAGTTCGAGCGGACCTTCGTGCGGGCCAACGGCTACGCGGGCCGGCTGCTGCGCACCGGGCTGCCGCGCAACGACGTCCTCGTCCGCTGGAACGAGCCGGAGCAGCGCGACCGCGCGGCCCGCACCCGGGAGCGACTGCAGATCCCCGACGGCAGGAAGGTGCTGCTGTACGCCCCGACGTTCCGGGACGGCGAGCGCGGCAGCGGGGCGTCGATCCGGATCGACCTGGCGGAGCTCGTCGGCGCGGTCGGCGAGGAGTGGACGGTCGTGGTCCGCCCGCACTACTACGACCGGTTCACCGTGCCCCGCGAGCTCGGGCACGCGGTGCGCGACGGAAGGGCGTTCACCGATCTCAACGATCTGCAGCTCGCCTCGGACGCCCTGCTCACGGACTACTCGTCGGTGATGTTCGACTACGCCAACCTGGGCCGGCCCATCCTTCTCTACACCGACGACTACGAGGACTACCGCTCGGTCTCGCGCGGCGCCTACTACGAGCTGCCGGACATCGCCCCCGGCCCGATGCTCACCACCACGAGGGAACTGGCGGCGGCGCTGGCCGATCTGGCGGGGGTGCGCGAGCGGTGGGCCGGGCCGTACGCCCGCTTCCACGAGCGGTTCAACCCCCTGGAGACCGGATGGTCGAGCAAAGCCGTGGTCGACCAGTTCTTCGAGGGGAGCGACCGGTGAACCGCAACGACGGGCGGCCAGCGGTGAGGGCTTCGGCGTCGGCGGCCTGCCGAAGGCGGCTGTTCCTCCTCGGCATCGACGTCGATTCGACGGGCGGCTCCCAGCGGGTGCTGCACACCCTCGCCCAGGGGTTCGCCGAGCGCGGCCACGCCGTCGAGCTCATCGGCATCCGGCCGAGCCCCCGGCCCCACGCGTACATCGCCGACCCCGCCTACCGGCGGACCACCCTCTACCGGGCGTCCGCTCCGCCCTCGTGGCGGGCGGACTCCCTCGCCGAGCGGCTGAGCCCGGCGCGGCTGTGGGCGGCACGGGCCGAACGCCGAGAGCGGCAGCGGGCCCGGGAGCTTCTCGCCCGACGGTTCGCCGGGACGCCGGAGGACGGCAGGGGGTATGTGATCGCCGGTTCGCCCTGGGCGGCGGTCTGGCTGGAGTCGGTGGCGCGGCCGGCACGTGTGCGGGCCATCGGCCAGTACCACGAGTCGTTCCACCAGGCGCGGGCGTCCGTCAACCTGGAGCTGATCCTGCGGCACTATCCGGCGCTGGAGAAGTCGCTGTTCCTCAGCGAGCCGGACGCGGCGGAATTCCGTCGCAGACGGCTGCCGAACGCCGGAGTGATGCCCAACCCGCTGCCCTTCGCTCCCCTCACCCCCGCGCCCCTGGACGGCCGGCGTGTCGGCGCGGTCGGGCGGCTGGAACCGGTCAAACGGCTGGACCGGCTGCTCGACGCCTTCGCCACCGCCTCGGCCGAACACCCCGGCTGGGAGCTGCACTTCTTCGGCGACGGCCCCCAGGAGCCGGAACTGAGGGCGCGGGCGGCCCGGCTCGGCATCGAGGACAGGGTCCGCTTCCGGGGCGCCGTTCGCGACATGGCCGCCGCCTACCGGGAGCTGTCGCTGGTGGCCCTCACCAGCGAGCGCGAAGGACGGCCGATGGCCCTCGCCGAGGCGTCCGCCGTCGGAGTGCCCTGCGTGAGCTTCGACCTGTCGGGCGGCGTCCGCGAGCTGGTCGTCCACGGGCGTACGGGAACGCTCGTGCCGCACGGGGACACGGCGGCGTTCGCGACCGCGCTGGGCGAGCTGATGGGGGACGGCCCGGCGCGCGAACGCTATGGACGGGCCGCGCGCGAACACGTCGCGCCACTGGCCCTCCCGGCGGTCCTGGACCGCTGGGAGGCGCTGTTCGAGGAGATCGACCGCTAGGTCCACCACCGGACCGGCCACAAGAGGGATGGCACACAAGGGGGGGATGGGGCATGAGTGTCGTGAGGCTAGGGGCGACCGTCGGTACGGGCCGTCGCCGTGCGCCGCAGGAAGGGCAGCAGGGGCAGGAGCGTACGGGTCCTGCGCAGGGCGACACCGAGCGCGCAGCGGACGCCGGGCGCGAGCCGCAGGACGAGCGAACCGCTCGCCGTGGCGTGCGGCTGCGCCAGCAACAGGCCGTACCGCGCGCCGAGCAGCACGGCGGGGCGGGAGCCGGCGCCCACGGCCCGTACGGCCGTCCGCAGGGTCCCGCCATGGGCACAGTGGATGCGCACGCGGACATCCCACGCCTGTGGCCCGGTCGCCAGGGCCCTGCGGGCCCTGGCGTCGAGGCGCCCGCGCGCGGCCAGCGCCGCGAGGTCCACGGGCACGGAGACCACCCACGAGGTCGCGGCGCCTGGCCCGACCGGTCCGCCTGGCCCACCGTCGCTTGGCCTACCCGGTTCATCCGGCCTACCCGGTCCGTCCGGCTCGTCCAGCCCATCCGGCCCATCCGGCCCATCCGGCCCATCCGGCCCATCCGGCCCATCCGGCTCATCCAGCCCATCCGGCCATGGCGAGGCGGCGTGTTCCTGGACGGAGGCGCCGTCCCGCAGGCGGAGCTCGACGTCGACGCCGTGCGGCCGGGCCGCCGCCAGCCGGCCATACAGCTCGTGCACCCGAAGCCGGAGTTCGGCGTGGCGGCCGCGCCCCGCGCGGCGGCGCAGGGCGGCGTCGACGGTGACCGGCAGGCGGCGGGCCGGCTTGGCGCCCGGGCCGGTGAGGCCGTCGAGTACGACCCTCGGCAGGTCCGCCGCCCAGACCGGCCGCCCCGCCGCCTCGGCGTAGGGGGGCAGCAGCCGGGCGGGCCGGGCGGCCAGCTGGGCGAGCCGCTCCAGATCGCGCGGCGTCTCGGAGGCGAGCACGACCCGGGCGATCCAGCGGGCCGGGGCCCGGGCGGCGCGCAGGTCCGCCTCGTCGCAGGCGGCCAGCGCGGCGCGCGCCGCCCGCCACCAGGCCGCGCGGTACGCCGGGCCGTGGCCGGGCAGCTCCCGGACGTACATCCGCAGGTCGTGGTCGAGGAACTTCACCCGGGCGGCGTGGGCGAGCGGCTCGTTGCCGGCGTCGCGGAAGACCTCCACACCCCGCTCGTGGGCGCGGACGCGCGCCTGCCAGTTGCCCACCCGCTCGCGGTCCAGGGAGATCGAGGGCCGGGCCGCGCCCCTGCGCACGTGCCAGACGTAGACCGGGTCCGGGACGACGGCCACGCGCGGCCCCGCCGCCATGACGCGGGCGCTGAAGACGAAGTCCTCGTAGGGGAACGGGCCTTCGGGGAAGTGGATGCCGTGCGTGTCGAGGAAGTGGCGGGCGTAGAGCTTGTTGACGCACAGCGTGTCGCGCAGCAGTGCCGGGTGCTCCTCGGGGGAGGCGTGGACGGCGGGCCGCCGGTAGAGGGCGGGCTGCCAGGGCGTGTCCCGCCGCCGGGGGAGCTCCCTGCGGACGCACAGCCCCGCCGTCACCGGCGCGTCGTGGGCCAGTGCGCCACGCAGCAGGGCGGCCACCGCGCCCCGGGGCAGGATGTCGTCGCTGTCGAGGAACATCACATAGGGCGTGGTGACGGCCCGGAGGCCGTCGTTGCGGGGGGTGCCGCAGCCACCGCTGTTGACGGCCCGGTGGAGGACGCGCAGCCGGGGTTCGCGCGCGGCCAGCCGGTCGAGGAGGGCCCCGGTGCCGTCGGTGGACGCGTCGTCCACGGCGACGACCTCGGCGACGGCCGGGCCCTGACCGAGGGCGGAGCGCACGGCGTGGCCGATGTGGGCGGCGTCGTCGTAGCCGATGACGACGACGCCGACCCGGGCGTCGGCCGGGGCGGCCGCCGGAAGCCCGGCGGCGGGGTGCGCGACAGGGATTCCACTCCCGTTCACTGCCATAAAGCACAGTTTTATCCAATAAGTATGCGTAATCGGGGCATTCTGCGACCGCGTGTGGCCGGCAGGAACGGAAGTGGGGAGGGACGACGATGGCGCGGACCGCGGTACGGCCCGAGCTGAGGAAGGAGCCGGGGAAGGAGCCGGGAGAGTCATGGGCGGGCACCCTCGGGGCCGCGCTCCGGGGGCTGACCTCCGCCGTCCCCCTGGCCGTGATCGTGCCCGCCGCCGTCATGCTCCTCCTCGGCCTGTGGGGGCTCGACCGGGGCACGATGTGGCGGGACGAGGCCGCCACCTTCCAGGTGGCGCGCCGCTCGCCGGGCGAGATCCTGCGCCTGCTCGGGCACGTCGACGCCGTGCACGGGCTCTACTACCTGCTGATGCGTCCGGTGCTGGCGCTGCGCGCCGACGAGACCACCCTGCGGCTGCCGTCCGTCGTGGCCGCGGCCGTCACCGCGGGGCTGATCGGCGCGATCGGCTGCCGGCTGGCCCGGCCCCGGGTGGGCCTGTGGGCCGGGCTGCTGTACGCGACCACTCCGTTCGTCGGCCACTACGCCCAGGAGGGCCGTTCGTACGCCCTGGTCGCGGCGGGCGCGGCGCTGGCGACGTGGCTGTTGCTGGAGGCCGTCGAACGGGGGTCGCCCGGGCGCTGGGCCGGCTACGGCGTGGTGGTGGCGGTCACGGCGCTGCTGCACGAGTTCGCGATCCTGCTGCTGGCGGCCCATGGGCTGACGCTGCTGATCTCCCGGGTGCCGGGGCGGACCTGGCGCGGGTGGGGTCGCGCCGCGGCCGCGGCCTGCGTCGTGCTGGCGCCGCTGGCCGTGCTCTCCCAAGGCCAGAGTGAGCAGGTCTCCTGGCTCCGCGCGCCGGGATACGGGCAGGCGAAGGCGCTCCTCCACGCCTTCACGGGTCCCGGCGAGCCCGTCGTGGCCGCCGTGGTCGCGCTGATGGCCCTCGCCGTGCTCGCCCCGCTGCCCCGCACCGGCCCGCTGCGGCTGACCGCCGTCGCCCTGCCGCTGGCCGTCGTCCCACCCGTGCTGCTCTACGCGGCGTCCCAGTGGCAGCCGCTCTTCCTCGACCGCTACCTGCTCTTCTGCCTCGCGGGCGTTCCGCTGCTGGCGGCCGCCGGGGCGGAACGGATCCTGGGGCTCCTGCCATGGCGGAGTGTGGCCACTGCGGTCGGGGTCGCGGCCGTGGCGGCGGCCTTCGTGACGCAGCTGCCCTTCCACGAGCGCGAGCGGCTGCCGTCCAGCCGGGGCGACGAGCTCGCCCGGGTGGCCGCCGCCGTCGGGAGGACGGCCCGGCCGGGGGACGCGGTGCTCTTCCTCCCGCTCCACGAGCGCCGGATATCCCTGGCCTACCCGGGGGCCTTCACGGGGCTGCGGGACCTCACCCTCAAGAGGTCGCCCGCCGCCTCCGGCACCCTCTACGGCCAGGAGGTCGGGGCGGGGGAGCTGCGCTCCCGGCTGCGGGCGCTCTCCCCGGGCATACGGGTGTGGGTGGTGGCGGACACGAGCACGGTCGGGACGCCCTGGTTCCGGGCCCAGCGCGCCGAGTCCGCCAAGACGAGGGAGCTCGACGCGCTGTACCGGGAGGAGTCCACGGTGTTCGTCCGGGGAGGGGCGGTGTCGCTGTACCTGCGCCGCTAGCCGCGCGTGGGCCGTCGCGCCGACCGCCCTACCGGCTGCGGCGCCGCCGCCCCACCGGCCGCCGCACCGCTCGTCCGCCCCCGCGGGCGGTCACTTCACCGCGCCCGCCATCACCCCGCTCACGAACTGGCGCTGGAAGGCGAAGAACACCGCCAGCGGAACGACCATCGAGAGGAAGGCGCCCGACGCGAGGATGTCCACGTTGTCGCCGAACTGCCGGACCTGCTGCTGAAGGGCCACCGTGATGGGAGGGTTGCCACTGTCCGCGAAGATCAGCGCGACCAGCATGTCGTTCCACACCCACAGGAACTGGAAGATGCCCAGGGAGGCGATGGCCGGCCCGCCCAGCGGCAGCACGACGCGGGTGAACAGCCGTAGCTCGCCCGCGCCGTCCAGTCTCGCGGCCTCCAGCAGCTCACGCGGTATCTCCGCGAAGAAGTTCCGCAACAGGAACACCGCGAAGGGCAGCCCGAAGGCGGTGTGGAACAGCACCACCCCCACCGTGGACTCGAAGATGCCGAGGGCGCTGAAGAGCTTGGCCACCGGGATCAGCGCCACCTGCACGGGCACCACGAGCAGCCCCACGACGACCATGAACCACCAGTCCCTGCCGGGGAAGTCCAGCCAGGCGAAGGCGTATCCGGCGAGGGCGCCGACGAGGATCACCAGCACCGTCGCCGGGACGGTGATCAGCGCGGTGGTCAGAAGGGAGTGGGTCACCTTGTCGTTGGCGAAGAGCGTGCGATAGCTCTCCGTCGTCAGCTGGGACGGGTGGGCGAAGACCTGCCACCAGCCGGAGGCGGCGATGTCCGACTTGTCGCGCAGCGACGACAGCAGCAGCCCCACGGTCGGCATCAGCCAGAACAGCCCGACCAGGACGAGGAAGCCCCGCGTCGCCCCCGCGCCCAGACGGGCGGCCAAGCGGGCGGGAAGGGAGCGCTCACCCCGTACGACGGTGTCTTGAAGGCTCATCGTTGCCGCTCCCTCCGGATCCGGCGAATGCCGCAGTCTTCCGGGGGGCGCGGCGTCTTACAGCGGCTTCGCCGCGGACCGTACCCCCGGCCGGGAGTGTGGCGAAGGTTCATCGCTGCCTGTCCCTCCGGATCCGGCGAATGTTCACGATTACCACCGGAGTGACGAGCAGCAGCAGGAAGACGGCGATGGCGCTGCCCACGCCCTGGTTGACGTCCGTACCGAAGGAGGACTGATAGAGCTGGAGGGCCAGCACATTGGCGTTGTCGAGGCTGGAGCCCGGGGCGATGATGTAGACCAGGTCGAAGATCTTCAGCACATTGATCATCAGGGTGACGACCACCACCGCGAGGACCGGTGCCAGCAGGGGCACCGTCACCCGGCGGAAGACCTGCCACTCGTTGGCGCCGTCGACGCGTGCCGCCTCCAGCAGTTCGCGCGGCACGCCCGCCAGGCCGGCGGCGATGAGCACCATGGCGAAGCCCGCCCACATCCAGATGTACGCGCCGATGATGGAGGGCGTCACCAGGGAGGGGCCGAGCCAGTCGACGCCGTTGTAGGCGGAGGCGAAGTTGGCCGCGGGCAGCCGCAGCCGGGCGCCGTCCGCCACCGTGGGCAGGGTGAAGGTGCCGTCGGGGTCCGTGGTGGTGGAGGCGACGGTCCTGCCGTCCTTGACGGCCTCCACCGTCACCCCGGCCAGGGCCTTCTCACCCGCGTCGATCTTCCCGGCCGTTCCGCCGCCGCCCCGGCTGAAGTCCATCCACACCGTGCCGGTGACCTTCCCGGCCACGTCCCGCGCGGGAATGGCGTCCCTGGCGCCGGAGACGTCCTCCGGCTTCACGGCCACCAGCGGCAGTGCCACGGCACTGCCCGCCCGCGCCGCCGACTTCGTCGTGAACGCGCCGTCGCCGCTCGCCACGAGGTCCCCCGTCGGCCGGGGGTGCGCCCCCGGGAAGGGGGCGGGAGCGGCGAAGGTGTCGTGGATGCCGACCCAGACGGCGTTGGCGACGCCGCGGTCCGGGTTCTGCTCGTACACCAGCCGGAAGATGATGCCCGCGGCGAGCATCGAGATGGCCATCGGCATGAAGACGACGAGTTTGAACGCCGTGCCCCAGCGCACCCGTTCGGTGAGCACGGCGAAGATCAGGCCGAGGGCGGTGGCCACGGAGGGCGCGACGACGACCCAGATGACGTTGTTCTTCAGGGCCGTGCGGATCCGCGCGTCGGTGAAGACCTCCTGGTAGTTGTCCATGCCCACGAAGCCGTGCCCGGAGGCGTCGAAGAGGCTGCGGTAGACGGAGAAGCC
Organism: Streptomyces sp. L500; assembly: GCF_054551825.1. Classification (NCBI taxonomy): domain Bacteria; kingdom Bacillati; phylum Actinomycetota; class Actinomycetes; order Kitasatosporales; family Streptomycetaceae; genus Streptomyces; species Streptomyces sp. L500. The sequence goes on along the minus strand of NZ_JBTOLC010000048.1, from coordinate 4,143 downwards.
GATGGGGTAGACGACGAGGGCGCCCAGCAGGGCCAGCGCGGGCAGCAGGAAGCAGGCGGCCACCCAGGGCCGCGTGCCGAGCGCCCCCCGGCCCTTGCCCCGAGGGGCCGGGGCCGGGCGGACGACGGAGTCGGGGGGCGGCGGTGGTGGTGGGACGGCGGTGGCGGTGGTCATGGTGACCGGTCCCGTCAGTTCTTGAACGCCTTGGCCGCGTCGGACTCCAGCCGCTGCTGGGTGCCCTCCACGTCCGCCGGGTTCCGCAGGAAGTCCTGGAGGTCCTTCCACTCGCCCTGTCCCGGCTTGCCGCCGAACGCGGCGGGCGCCTGGTCGGACATGTCGAAGCGGAAGGAGTCGCCCGCCGAGACCAGCGCCTTGGCGATGGAGCGCTGTACGTCGTCGGGGTAGGAGGCGAGGTCGAGGTTCTTGTTCGCGGAGATGAATCCGCCCTCCCTCGCCCAGATCCCGGCGGCGTCGGTGGAGGCCAGGAAGGTCAGCAGCGCCTGCGCCGCCTGGCCGTCCTTGAGCGCCACGCCCACGTCGCCACCGGTCACCACGGGCGGTCGGCCGCCGACCGCCGGGAAGGGGAAGACCTTGGCATCGGTACCGATCTTCGCCTTGGCGGCGGTGATGTTCGCGGCCGCGAAGTCCCCCTCGAAGACCATGGCGGCCTTCGCCTTCTCGCCCCCGCTGAAGGTCTGGGTGACGGACGTGGGGAACTGCGCCTGGAGGGCGCCCTCTTGCCCGCCCGCCAGCAGCTCCTTCTTGCCGAAGAGCCGGCCGAGCGTGGTCAGCGCGTCCTTGACGGAGGGATCGGTCCATTTGATCTTGTGCTGGGCCAGCTGGTCGTACTTCTCCGGGCCCGCCTGGGAGAGGTAGACGTTCTCGAACCAGTCCGTGAGCGTCCAGCCGTCCGCGCCGCCCACCGACACCGGGGAGACGCCGAAGTCGGCGACGGCCTGCGCGGTGCGCAGGAACTCCGGCCAGGTCGCGGGCGCCTTGACGCCCGCCGCGGTGAAGATCTTGGTGTTGTACCAGACGAGGGACTTGTTGCTCGCCTTGAAGTAGACGCCGTACTGCTTGCCGTCGGCGGAGCCCAGGTCCTGCCAGCCCTGCGGGAAGTTCTTCTTCAGCTGCGCCCGCGCCTCCTCGCTCAGTGGCCTGAGCCACCCCTTGCCGGCGAACTCGCGCAACGCTCCGGGCTGTTGCAGCATGGCCACGTCCGGCGGGTCGCCGCCCGCCACCTTCGAGCCGATGAAGGCCGCCATGTCGTCGCCACTGGGCACGTACGCGACCTCGGCGCCGGTGCGCTTGGCGAACTCGTCCAGGACCTTGGTGAAGCTCTTCTGCTCGACGCCCGTCCAGACGGCGGTCACCTTGAGCTTCTGCCCGTTGAGCTTGGGGAGTTGCACGGTGTGGGTGATGAGGTCGGAGCGCCCGGGTGCGGGCTTGTCGCCGCTCTTGTCCTTGTCCCCGCCGCTGTCCCCGCAGCCGGCGGCGGTCAGCGCCAGGGCGCCCGCCACCGCGAGGGCCAGGGCGCCGCGCCGCGCCCCCGCGCCGTCGCCCGCTCTGCGCCGGCCGCGTGACGCGCGTGCCGCGCGGAGCGATGTACGTGTTGCCGTGCGCATGGCCCGTACCTCCCGTGCCCGGTCCCCGTCGACGGCCGCGCCGCACGTCGCCTCGGCATACGGCCGCACTCCCGTGCGACAGGTCTACGCCCCGGCACGGACCGCCGCAATACCGTCTCCGACGTCAACCAGCCGATCGTGACAGGGCTGTGACGCTCCGGCACCGACGGTCGGCCCAGGCCGCGACCACGGCAGCACCACGGCAGCGGACTACAGCAACGGAGGTGCCGCCTGGGCCCCGGCGGACTGCGCGGCGCGCTGGAGGGCGCTGGCGAGGAGGGCCAGGTCGGTGGGGCCGTTGCCGAGTTCGCGCACCGGACGGCGGGTGGGCGGGTCGCCCATGCGCTGCCAGTCGAGAGTCACGACCGTCGGCCGGAGCGTCGCCGTACGGGGGATGCGGCCGGTGACCCGGCCCGCCTGGAACGGGGTGGTCGCGTCGTCGTCCGGACGCCGCAACCGGCTGCGCCCCGGGGCGGGTTCGCCCGCGCCGGGCCCGTCACCGCCGGACGCGACGGCGTCCGCCGACGGCGGGGCGATGTCCAGCGTCACCCGCAGCCCGGCCCGCTCGACCGCCGCCGTGTCGGCCGTACGGTCCGGACGCCCCGACGCGGCGATCAGATGCACCCCGAGCCGTTCGCCGTCCCGCGCCACGGCCTCCAGAGCCCGTACGACCGAACCGGCCGCCGGTCGGCCCGTGCTGCCCAGCGCGGGGGCGACCAGGGCGTCGAAGTCGTCGACGAGCACGACGAGCCGGGGCAGGGCCGTCTCGGCCGTACGCGCCCGACCGCCGCTCTGCGTACGCAACTTGAGCGTCCCGCTCGGCGCGGACTCGAGATCGGCGGCACCCCCGCCCACGCTCACGCCCATCCCCGCGGCGGAACCGGCACCCGGGCCGGAGGCGGCCGCCGCGACCGCGGCCGGAGCCGGAGCCGTCGCCGGCTCGGCCGACCGGCGGGGGCCGACGACGTTCGGGCCGGGGGCCGGGTTCCGGTCGTGCCAGCCGACGAAGTCCAGCGTGCCCAGCAGCTCGGCGCGACGCTTGAGCTCGGAGATGAGCGCCTGGGCGAACTCCCGCATCCGCACCGGGTCGGCGGCGGCGAGATACGTCGAGACGTGCGGCAGGTCCGTGCAGACCCGCAGCCCCTCGCCCCGCTCGGCGGCCGCCCCGTCGACCAGGACGAGCGAGAGCCGGTCCGGCCGGTCGGCCGCCGCGAGCGACGCGGCGAGCGAACGCAGCAGCTCGGTCTTCCCGCTGCCCGGGGAACCCTCCACCAGCAGATGCGGCCCGTCCGCCGCCAGGTCCACGGACAGCGGGCCGTGCGGCCCGGCCCCCAGCACGGCCACGGCCCGCCCGCCGGGCCGGGTGCCCCGGTCGGTGGCGGCCGCCCAGCGCGCGGTCAGCGAGGCGGGCGTGGCGCGGGCGAGCCCCAGCTCGTCCAGGAGCCGGGACGACCGGGGCAGCGCCGCCGCGATGCGCGAGGCGTGCGCGGGGTCGCCCGCGGTGTCCGCCATGCGCAGCGGCGCCAGGGCCCGCGCGAAGCGCTCGGCCCACGCGCCGGACACCGCGTCCAGCGCGGCGATCATCGTGTGGCCCGGGCGCACGGGGTGCGCCACGGGCGCGGCCGGTGCCGAGGCGCGGTGGATGACCTGCACCACCGTCGCCACGTCGCCGCTCAGCAGCGCGACCGCGCCGCAGTGCGCGAAGGCGGGGGAGACCGCCTCGGCCGACGCGAGCGTCGCCGAGACGGGGGAGGCGGGCGTGGTGGCCGGGGCCTCCGCCAGGCACAGGACGTGGATGCCCGCCGCCGGACCGCCCGTCGCCAGCCGCGCGACCGTCTCGCGCAGCGCCGTCGAACCGGGGTCGCCGTCGACGATCAGGACCGTGTACGGGCCCTCGTGCCGCGCGGCGGCCTCCGCCACGGCCTCGGGCGGCGCCGTCGTCCAGCCGGTGCCCAGCGGGCCGTCGTCCAGCCGCCGCACCAGCTCGGCGGTACGGGCCTCCGCCTGCTCCCGGTCGTAGCCGACGAGCAGCCGGCAGTCCTGCCCGTGCGCCGGCCGCGAGTGCGGCAGCCAGCCCAGCCAGGACCACTCCGCGGCCCGCTCCTCGGCCGGGCGCGAACGATCGGTGCTGATCAGCACGTACTCCAGGGTGCCCGGCGCGTGCAGCGCGGCCAGCTGCGCCAGGACGGAGCGGGCGAGCCCGGACAGCCGTTCCCGGGGCCCGGTCATGCCGAGCGCCCCCACCTCGCGCAGCCCGACCGTCACCGGCACGGACGGCAGCGGCCCGCCGCCGTCGGGCGCGTAGCGGTCGGCCGTGCCCAGCCGGACGGTCAGCAGGTCCGGGTGGCCCGGGCCGCGCTCCCACAGCCGGGGGCCCGGCCCCAGCGCGGTCAGCAGCACGGCGGCGGGGTCCGGCCAGCGCTCGCGCAGCGCGGCGGCGGTGTCGGGCGCGCGCTCGGGCGCGGCGGCGGCCCGCTCCCCCGGGCCCTCACCCGGCACACCTGGTCCTTGGCCTCGG